>NZ_JALOCP010000008.1:0-274725 GCF_030511745.1 Paraburkholderia sp. SECH4 | reverse complement strand
CGATGGTGCCGCAGCGCCACTTCTCGACGTGGTAGTAGCGCAGGATCTGCGCCTCGAGTTCAACTCCAATGGTCATGGGTCACTTCCTGTGTGGTAGGTAGCAGTACGAACATCACGGAAGACCCGACGGCGTAGCGACCCGAGGCGCACGAAGTCCGGAGAGACGCAGTGGCAGAAATGGCAGCGCTCAGGCACAGCTGGGGCGGTTGCGGACACCGCCGCTGTTGCCGCCGACGTCGTCGAAGTCGGTGCCAGTAGAGCATCGGCGGCAGGCACAGCGGAACCCTGATGCGTCACTTTATTCTGGCGGCTGCGATAGCGGCGCATCCGTTCGGCATGCGCGAAGCGGCCATGACGACTGCGCTGATAGCGCTGGCCGGCCACGCGCATGCTGGCCTGACGCGCGACCTCCGAACAGTCGCCGTCGCAGTAGATCTGGCCGCGGTCGCAACGGCGGCAAATGATGACCTGCGCCCGGCAGCGGGCGCACACAAACAGGCGGCCGGTGGCCGGCATCGGCAATCCCCGTCAATGCCGAAACGCTATCGACGGGACTGGTGGGCCGTGCCATACTGGACCGGCACCCGTGCCCCATGCGCGTGTGGGGCTCGACATCGGAGTGAACTTGGCGGTTTGAGCCGGTGTCGGGCCTGTTTCTTCGGCGGTAAGCCTTCTTCTACCGCATCTCGACCTGAGCGTCACCACATCCTGAAACGAGCCGCGTCGGGTGCGTCTGCACTCGCCCTACGGGCTCCTTCCGACGCACCCGGCAGCGCCTCCCGGTCTTCACGCAAACCCTTCCCAAACCGCTCAGCAGAGCGTGACCATTCGTATCTCTGATTGACGCCGCCGTTTAGTGTCGGCTTCTCACAGCCGTTCACAGGGCTCTTGCACGACGTCGCGAGTCGCCGGCTAACGCATATTCCCGGTGTGGTCCCGCGAATAACGCCCGGGCTGCGGCCAGACTGTGAGTCCGTGCGGCTCCATCCCAACCGGAATGGACTTGACCGCGCCGGTCGTCGTGTCGATCGCGTAGACCACGTCGTCGAACCGGCCGGACAGCCACAACGTCTTGCCATCCGCGCTGACGTTGGCTATAACGGGGCTGCCCGCCACCCTGCTGCAAAAGCGCCGAGACAAGGTCGCCCGCCAGGCGCTTCGCGACAAGGCGTTCTGGCGACCTGTGGCGTTTCAGTCGGGCTGTCGGCCAAACGATGAGAGCCACCCGGGGCGCACTGAAGCGACTCCACTTTCCGCTCGAGGCGATCCTCATCAGCGGGCGCTGGTGCGTCGCGTACGTGAACTGGCGATGGAAGGCGAGCAGCATACGGCGCTTCTTGCTGTTGAGGACTGGCCCAACGTCGACGGATCGGATTTCGAGACGGCTGACCGCGTGACCCGTGATGGACGGGCTCGCCTGACATGCTAAATGCTGCTCAGTTTCAATGTAAATTCACACGGCGCCAAATGACCTAGCACGTGACATGCAGAATCGCGTTGGTCTCGTCGGCATGCTCCTTCAGTCTGGCGATGGCTTCTGCCGTCGGCAGGATAACCAGTTCGACTTGCCGACGCTCGGCCTCGTGCTTCACCTCTTCCATCACCGGTAACGCTCCCGTGCCGGTGCCAATTACCAGCCGCCGGCATTTCCAGGGGATGTCCTCCGCCACTGACAGCGGTGTGTGCCCAAAGGTCTCGCGGAACGCCTTGGATGGCTTCTTCTTGCGTTTGCGAACCTGCCCGTGGTCGATCACCACGTCATGCTGGTAGGTGACGCCATCAATACGGATGCAACCAAAGGAAAATGCTTCGAAGCGCATGCCCATCTCCGCCGCTTTCGTGCGGGTAGCCACTCATTGCATCAAGACCCAACAGAGTGGTCGTCCAACACAATCATTATAGGTTGGACGCAGCGCTGCGCGGAATGTGTCCCGTTGGCGTCACCAGGGGTAAGCAAGCGCGTCGTGAAGCGCCGACAGATGGCTTGGCTTCCGGTTGTCAATCCCGAAAACTCGTCGTTGGTGATGCTGTTGCTCGTTTTTGGCAGTCCGTCGTCGACACGCAGGCGCGGCGTGCGGCCGAACTCTCGGGCGATCACGGGGTCTTCCGGCAGCGGCTGCGCTGGATCGAGCCAGCCAAGCCGAACTCCTGGGCAACGCGCCTCACAGCGGTGCGCTTCCTGCGGCCCATCAGCCGGAAGCGCGATGTCGCGGTCGGAATCGCCTTGCTGCATGTGGACAAGGACCTGGCGGTCCTCAAACAATTTGAACCTCCGGTTGGCCCTGGGAGCCCCCTTCAAAAGAGCGAAGCGTACCCGGCGCGGAAAGTTCGAACCGCGTCCTGCTACAAGGCGCAGGTGACGCCTCTACGTCGATCGTCGGGTGGTGCCATTACGGCGATCATCGACTGGCTCATTACGCCGTTCCTGTCCTGGCACCTATGCGCCGATCATCAAGTGGCTCCTTCTTCCATACGGCGATCCGTGACAACTGTGCGTTGGCGGCTAGTTTGTCAAAACGGCCCCAAATGACTCGAACCTGTTCTGACATGCCTTCCTCGATTCGTGGTTGAGAGCGAATACGAATATGAGCCTTCCGCGTGACCTCGCAACGCGCAGTTCAGCTACGCAGCGCGCATCCGGGCGACGTCAAGCCGCGGGCGCGGTGAAAAGTCAGTTGTCGTCTGATCGGACTGGCGGGCGCTCATGCGGGACCGGCTCGTCTTTATCTGCGTCCGGTGCAGATGACTCGGTCTGCGGCGCCGCGCCAGGGAGCGGCTTGTCTCGCGTCGCAGGTGGCTCGGCAGGTTTTGTGGCGGGGTCTGACGGCATCTCGTTCTCCCGATGACTGGGGAAAATCCCCACCACTACACTAGCACTGAACATCCGGCGTGGCTTGCGTGCGGAACTCCTGGACTACCAGCCGCACATTGGTGCCAGATGCTACGATGGCTGAAAATCGCTGCGGAGGTCTCAATGCAAAACCCCGCCCTGTTCCACGTGCTTCTTGACCACCTCGAGGCGAACGGCACCCAGCCTATCGATCTTCAGCGGTTCGTCGACCGGTGGCACCGACTTCGATCGCACGACGCGTTTCCGTGCCCGGTCTGCTACCTCGCCGGCGAGGAGCAGCCGCTCGCAGCATTGCCGACGCAAGGTAACTTCGAGCCATTCAAATGCCCAGGTTGCCGGACGCAGTTCGACGTACCAATCGACGGGTAACACCACGTGTTCCGAAATGAAAGGGACAACGCAAAACGCCGGTTTCCACGAGCGCATCGCCTAAAATGCAAGCATGCTGGCGACCTGGCAAGGAGGCTGCCATGGCCGGATCGATGACGGGGGTGCTGTTTGGGATGATCGCGCTGATCATGGCTGCGATATTGGTAGCAGAGCACTACAGACACGCACACCACAGCAATCAGCAATTCCGCTCGCTGGACCCGCATCCCATGCGGGACTGGCTGCACCATAAGCGTTGATGGCGCAGCCAGAGTTGAAAGCCCCGCTGAAGGCGGGGCGACCTGGCCAAACTGCATCACTCGCAGCGGGTTTCCCAATGGTGATGCGTCTTCACCTCGTGGCATACCCGATGATGATCATCGTGGTCGTCTGCTTATGCCGATGCAACAGTGCCGAGGGTAGGGGTATGAACAAGGTACGCGGACTATAAACTCCCCGGAGTCTGGCGGCTTCTTCTGCGAGGATCCAGGAGCGAACTCTCCAACAAAAACCGTAGGTGCAGCGGAATGGGGCCCGTTGAGGGGCGTTGAGGTCATCAACCTGAACAACACGACCACTGTCTGCTGGTAGGCGCGATCAGCCACAGCCCTGTTGCGGGCGTGGCATTGCCAGTGGCGATCCACCTAGGCCGTATGGCGGTAGAGATTGTTACGTGAAACACGCCCAGAGCGGGTGCGGTACGATGGTATGGCATCAACGGAGGCGAACATGGCATGGGACTTTCAACCGACTACGGCGTCAGACCTAGGGCAACGCCTGTCCGAGTTGCGGTCGCAAGCGCTTGCGGCTGTGCACGGTCAGTATTCAGGCGATCTCTGCGGGAAAGTGCTTGACCTGATCGACCATGCTGAGCGGCTTCTTGTGCTTGATGCCTTCGATGAAGAAGCAATTGCCATTTCTAGACGGCTTCTCGACGACGGGAACCCTCGCCTCGCGTTGGAGAAGCTTGCTCATGTAATCGAGCCGCGTCTTTTAAGGCAATCACCTTGATGGTGGATTGGTCAGGCCAAGATATTCCCTGATAGCCCACCCGACCCGCTGGAACTATTTCAGCGGGCGTGACGGTCCGTCTGGAAACGATGAGGATTGTCAGATCGCTTCGCGTCTCGACATTTGCGAATCGGTTCGGGCAGGCGGGCCGTCAACGCAGCGGACACCGCCTGCGTTGACGATCTGACTGGCATAGAATTGCGGCGCCCCAAGACCGCGAATCGAGTGCATCAATGAAAAGAATCTATGCCTATAAAGGCTTCGAGATCGCGGTGGACCTTGAAACGGTGTGGGAAACGTCCGGAAACGTCACGTTGGTGCCACCACGCGGCTTTATAGCTGTTGTACATATTCGAACGGCGGGATCTACTCGCCCGATGGTTGCGCCGATACGCCTGACGGCAGATCAGCAGCAGCCCTTCACGACGGAAGCCGACGCGCTGATGGCAGGGTTCAGCGCCGGACAGCGGGTCGTAGATGACACGCTCGCGCCGTGAATGTACCCGGCCCGGCGTGTGGTCGCTGTCAGTCTCTGAACGTCGGTAGACGTTCCCGCGTTGACGACCTGACAAGCGTTGGAATTTCATATGGGAAGCGGGCGATGCTGGACTCCACCTCACCGATTCATCGTCCGCGAAACCGTCACCGTCGGGACCGGGTCCAGCGACAACAGTCGTGATGGTCCAGGTTGCTGAGTTACTGAGCACGCCGATGTTCGCGACGATAGTGACTGACTACAGCGGTCGCTGCGAACACTAGCGCGAACGTACTGATCACAATCCCGATTCACGATTCGCCCATCGCAGTCTCCTTCATTACGTCCGATCCGCGGTTGCCGACCGGTTGCCTTCATTGCAGGGCTGATTTCCTGCCCGCGCAGTCCATTCTCATCGAACGAACCGCGTCACAGCGGTGCGCGGACATCGCTTAACGAATTCTCGCTACAGCGTTCAGGACGGCGCGGCCCTGTAGTGTGATGCTTGGTCGCCGCTGCCCTGACGCCAGCAGTTCAAAGACTACCTGTCGAAAAAGTCGCTGACCGTCTCTCTCACGAGATTCTCAGGGGTCCTTACCCTTCACCGACGTTCGCGAGCGGTTTATAGGTTGTTCTGAGAGGTCGATTTTTTCATCGGCGGACTGAAAACGCCGTGCAGCGACTTTTTCAACAGCATCTGAAGAATTCCGGACATTCGGAGGTGTGCATTCCGCGATCAGCCACCGGCGGCTCCTGGCCGAGCCCGGAAGTTCGATGTCGAACCGATTTGGTCGGACCCAGCCTGCGTCGAACTTCCACAGTCGGCCCCGGCATGTGGAAGCATCCGGAGAACTGAAATCGTCCGTTTCTTACATCGCCTTGCACCCACAAGAGTGCGTCCATGCCGGGCGCACAAAAAAAGCCAAGGCGGTGAAGCCTTGGCTCAGGGGGTTCTGCTGGTTGAGAGGACCAGCAGAATCCGAGGGTGGCCACCGCGCCTGAGAGCGCGGCAGCCCGGTCACAAGATATCGCCGTTTCATCGTCGCGCGAATCGATGTTTACCGCCATGGCGTACGAAACGGCGGCAACCATCGCATAGGTGTTGCCAGTGCACGTTTGCTGATGGAACTCAGGTGCCCATCCATTCAGGCAACGATGCGATCACCCTCGATACCGCAACAACAGGATAGCGAGCGCAGTAGTTCAATGCCGGGCGTTGCTCCAGTGCGGCCAGTAGTGGTGGTGATCCAGCTGTCTGAGCCGTTTCCGACGCAATTGCTCCCGGTAATAGTGAGCGGCGACGAACACGGGTGCCATCGCCAGCACGAACGAACCCACAACGATTGCCACTGCTTCACTCATCGCAACCTCCATAGCAGAACTATCGGCTTCACTGCAGGTGTTGCCCCCCGTTGATTGCAATGTTGGCACCGGTCACGAAACCCGCTTCGCGCGAGCACAGGTACAGCACGAGTGCGGCGACTTCGTCGGGCTCTCCGAGCCGGCCGACCGGAATCTGCGGAATGATCTTCGTCTCGCGGATGTCCTCGGGCACCGCCATCACCATCTTCGTCGCGATATAGCCGGGCGAAATGGTGTTGACGGTGACGCCCTTCCTCGCCACCTCAAGCGCCAGCGATTTCGTGAAACCATGCATGCCGGCCTTGGCCGCCGCATAGTTGGTCTGGCCGAAGCCGCCCTTGGAGCCGATGATCGACGACACGTTGATGATGCGGCCCCAGCCACGCTCGACCATGCTGTCGCACACCGGCTTCGTCATGTTGAACACCGAATCGAGGTTGGTCCGGATTACCGCGTCCCAATTGATCTTGTCGAGCTTCCTGAAGCTGGCGTCGCGCGTGATGCCGGCGTTGTTGATCAGGATGTCGACCGCTCCGACTTCAGCTTTGATATGCGCCGCGCATCTTTCGCACGAGTCGTAGTCAGCGACGTCGACTGCGTACGCGCGGAATTGTCGTCCCTGTGCTTCCATCCGTGCGAGCCACTCGTTCGCACCGGTGTTGCCCGGCGAACAGGTAACCACGACCGCATAGCCGGCGTCATGCAGCTTGATGCTGATCGCTTCGCCAAGTCCGCCCATTCCACCCGTCACCACCGCGATCTGCTTTGCCATCGAATCGTCCTCATAAAAGCTGGCGTCATGCTCATCTGGAGCAACACTGCCTTCAGTCCATGAATTGGATGTACCGGAAGGCGGGATCCCCTATCCATAAGGAATCCTTTATATATTACAGAAACCATACCGCGGGCATCGCTGCCCGCGCCAGTTCTAACGCTTCGCGCCCGCTGCTACGGGAGCCTGTCCGGAGTTGCTTCGCACGGCCTTTGACGCTGAAGCTGTGAGTGCATCAAAATTACTCCCGGCAACCTGCACGGCCTGTTGTCCCGTTTTCTGCAGCGTTTCGTACAGGGTCGTGGTGGCGGCGATCGCTGATTTCCACGCAGCGATCGCGGCTTCAGAACCTGCGGGACCATGCTTCGCCGCTTCCTCGACGAGTGTCTGCACGCGATCGTTATACCGATCGTAGTGCGCCTGTGCGAGTTGCGTGACTTCAGCCTGAGTGGTCGACGCGATGTCGAACACTTGCCGGCTGTATGACAGCGATTTTTCCGCGAAGGGTCCGGTGAAGCCTGCTTGCAGCGCGAACCACTGCTGCGGGTCTGTCGTGCCAGGCACCTTCGTCACGTTCTCCTGCGCCTCGGCGAGCGTGGACCTGACGACCTGCAGGTTCAGCGCGACCAGTTTCTCGATGCCTTCAAAGACCTTTCCGGTCAACCCGAAGAACGCGTCGAGGTTGGCCTTCGCGGCGGCGACTTGCTCGGGACTCGATAGAATCATTGTTGAATTCCTCAAAATCCGGTCCGGCGCGCGAAACCCCGATCGAACGGATGTGTTGCGGCGGATCGTCATGATGGATAAATCGAAGTGCAAGGACGCCTGCCAGGCAGCATGCGTCGCAAGGACCTCGGTCGGTCGTTACATCAACAGGCACTACAACTTAAACCCCAACTGCGACGCTTCGTTCATGACTGTTGCTTCGGCGCGCTCGCCGTATGGTGCAGCGGCACTTGTGTCGCACATGGGGGACAGCAAACGCTGCGATTTCATTCAGGGCCGTGAGATGGACGCCACAGATGTCTAGCGCATCCGGCCGACGGCCTTGAGAATGGAATCGCCGTCGTTTGTGACCTGAGGACGTGGGTGTCCTGACGCGAGGTTTTCCAGTGAGATGAGTTGCTGCTCGAACAGAGTGCCGAGCTCGGCGCGGTCCAATCCAATCTGGTCTGGCGCGTCCTTGATGAGCATTAAGGCGGCGAATTCATGGGGACTCAGCATATCGTCTCCTCGATTTAGTCTGTCTGCGCGGGGAGTATTAATTACCCGCTCCAGCGTGCATGCCCGGCAAATATTCCTGCCGCCCCTCCGTAAAGCGATCATTCGAAAAATAGAATCACGGAGACGCCATCATAACCGCTCAATTGTTAAATGCAATATACGGGATACTTTTTATGGGCACAACCATTTTGTCTGATGAATATTTATGTATATTGCATGACAGCGCGGCGTCGTCCACAACGCCACCGCCGATCCCAGTGGATGCCCGGCTGGCAAGGCCCATGGACTGATCCGGACTACACCCCAATGTTTGAATCAATGACTCAAGTAATGATGCCAGTCCATTTGGCTTCATTGGATGAGTTTATAGTTGAGTATTGTATTTATGGGCTAACGTCCATTTGAAGCGGTTATCCTTAGCTCGACATTGCGAAATATTTATTACAGCGAAAGGATCGAATTCTTGATCAGATTGACGTCGACGAAACCCGCGTAGTCACGGCCCTGCGTATCCTGGGGCAGCGGCTCGTTGTAAAACACCACCAGATGAAAATTGGCATGCGCCGCAGCGCCCTCACGCAGCCGGTCACGCATCGCATGCACGCTGCAATTGCGGGCGCCGTGTACGAATACCACCTGCCTCTGCGGATCCTGTATTGCCTTCTTGAGCACAAGCCCCCTTGCCGATACCCGCCTCGGGCGGCCGTTCGAATTTCCACCCAGCACCTTCGTTCGAAGGAACAAGCAGTGACCCGATCACACTCGCTGGCGCGTTTCGATGCACCCGGAGATGAACAGCATCGACGTATCGTGGATGCCATTCGTGACCATGGCTGGTCGGAGCAGGACAATTTTTTCCACCGAATTTGACGCTCGCGCTGGCGTTGGAATGTGCAGCTCTTGCGACGGCCGGGACGCTCACATTGGCGCTTGTCGGCCAGGGCGCGACACGTTCGCTTCAGCCCGATGTGCGCGGCGACCGGATTCAGTGGCTGGAGGCGGGCCAGTCCGAAGCCCGTGACCAGTATCTCGCGATCATGGAAATGCTGCGTATTGCGTTGAATCGCGGGCTCTTTCTGGGACTCGAAGAATACGAAAGCCACTTCGCATACTACGCCCCGGGCGCTTCGTATCAGCGACACCGCGATCGATTTCGCGATGACGATAGCCGCACGGTGTCCGTCATCGTCTATCTGAATGCGGACTGGCTGCCTGAGGACGGCGGCGCGTTGCGGCTACATCCAGAGGGCTTGAGCACGCAGGACATCTTGCCAGTCGGCAGCCGGATCGCAGTGTTTCTATCCGCCGACATGCTGCATGAAGTATTGCCTGCGACGCGCGATCGCATGTCGCTCACGGGATGGTTTAGACGCCGATCATGATCTTCCAGGCCGTTCCGGGGACCTGATCGTTTCGGCGCTTGACGCCGGTCGCGCAAATTCAATGAATTGGCAGACACGAAATAATTTTCGTCAGGGGCAGCACCGTGCGCGTAAGCGAGTCAAATACAACTCGAAGTTTTAAGTATGGCTCCGCCGCCCAGATGGACGACCATGGTCCGACAAGATACCTGTATGACATTCAGACGGTCGACTTCTCGCATGTTCAATGTCACCAGTGCTGTTGGACACATGGCCGACTCCGAAATCTCGCAACAGGCCGCCTAGCATGCCAGCGTTCAAAAACCCGACATTTCTATTTGGCTACCCCTACGACACTTCAGAATGGCCTCGACAAGTGATGTAGAGGCTAAGTTGTAATGTCCGCTTGTAGCCAAGTTCAGATCAGCTACCGTTCCATCTGTAGATCCGCCATCGTCGCGGCAAGAAAACGCGCGGCTTCACCGCCCGTGACGACCCGATGGTCGAATGTCAGACTCAGCGGCAAGATCCGATGCACGGCGGGCACGCCGGCGGCCGCCACGACCTGTTCGTGAATGCGCCCGGCGCCGAGAATCGCGACCGTAGGCGGCACAACGATGGGAGCCGCATATTTACCGGCGATCATGCCGAAATTCGACAGCGTGATCGTATTGCCGCGCAGTTCTTCCGGCGGGATCTTGCGCCCCCGGATGTCGGCACGCATCCGGTCGAGCCCGCCGCGCAGATCGGCCGGGTCGCGTAACGCGACGTTGCGCAACACCGGGACGAAGAGGCCATCCGGCAGATCGACGGCGATGCCAAGATCGATTTTCTCCAGCACGCGGCGCCGCCCCGTATGTCCGTCGAACCAGGCGTTAAGCCCCGGTTCGGCCCGGCATCCTGCCACCAGTGCACGGATCAGGCGAATCGTGACATCGGTATCGGGTGGCCACGCATTAATGTCGGCATCGTCGATAACGGTTGCCGCTGCTACCTCGCTGTGCGCGCGCGCCATGTTCTGCGCCATTGCACGCCGCACGCCGCGCAGCACTTCGGGCGGCCCGAGCTCGGCGAGTATCTTCGCGGCGCGCTGCACGTCTGCCGCTGTGATAACACCTTCCGGACCCGATGGCGTCACCATCGCCAGATCGACATCCAGCTTGCGCGCGAGCGCCCTCGCCGCCGGGATCGCCTTGATCACGCCAACACCCGCCCCCATGCCGCCGCCAGGCGCCGTCGGCGCGTCCTGCACTACATGCTGGCCGACCTCCATATGGCCGACCACGGTGCCGGCATCGGCTTCGTCGCCCTCTCCTTCGAATGCGGCAAGCGGCGCGCCCAGATGCACGACGTCGCCCGGCTGACCGAACAGCTTCGCGATACGGCCGGATTGAGGCGACGGAATCTCGACGATCGCTTTCGCCGTTTCGACCGACAACAGCGGTTGATCCGCGCGAATCTCGTCGCCGCTCTTGACGTGCCACTCGACGATCTCCGCTTCCTGCAAGCCTTCTCCGAGATCGGGCAGTTTGAAGACTTTCATGGCTTCACGACGCCTCCAGAGTCTGCCTGACCGCGGCAACGATGCGCTCCGTGCCTGGCATATATTGATTCTCAAGTCTGTACAGCGGCACCACCACGTCATATCCGGTGACGCGCTGCACCGGCGTGAGCAGCGAGTACAGTCCACGCTCGGCGATATTGGCGGCAATCTCCGCGCCCACCCCTCCGGTGCGCGAGCCCTCGTGCACGATCACACAGCGTCCGGTTTTCGCTACCGACGCGAGAATGGTGTTCATGTCGAGCGGTTTGAGCGTCGCCACGTCGATCACCTCGGCCATCACGCCTTCCTGCGCAAGCAGCTCGGCCGCGGCCTGCACGTCCTGCACCGCGCCGCCCCAACTCACCAGGGTGACATCCGACCCATCGCGCAGCGTGAAGCAACTGTCGAGCGGCAGTGCTTCGCCGTTGTCCTCCACCGGCTGTCTGAAGAGCCGGTATAGTCGCGTCGGTTCGAAGAAGATCACCGGGTCCGGGTCGCGCATCGACGCGAGCAGCAAGCCGTATGCGCGTGCAGGAGACGATGGCGTCACGACGCGCAATCCGGGGATATAGGTGAACAACGCTTCAGGGCTTTCGGAATGATGCTCCGGCGCGTGAATCCCTGCGCCGCACGGCGCACGGATCACTAGCGGACACGTCAGCCGTCCGCGGGTTCGATGCCGCAGACGCGACGCGTGATTCAGAATGTGATCGATGGCCGGATAGATGAACCCGCTGAACTGGATCTCCACGACCGGCTTCAGGCCCATCGCCGCCATGCCGATCGCGGTGCCGGCGATCGCGGTTTCAGCCAAAGGCGTATCGATCACCCGCTCTACGCCGAATCGCGCCTGTAACCCGACCGTCGCGCGGAACACGCCGCCGTTCACGCCGATATCCTCGCCGAGCAGCACGACGGCTGGATCGTGCGCCAGTTCGTAGGCGAGCGCCTGATTGAGCGCTTCGACCATGTTGAGATCAGCCATGGCGATTCCCCACAGCAGGCGCAAATCGCTGCGCCATCGCCAGTTGCTCATGCATCGCCAACGGCAAGCTCTCGTACAGATGATCGAACATCGCGGAGGTATCCGGCGGCGGTACCGCCAGATACGCGTCGACGGCCTGCTCGACCTGCGCAAGGCACGCGCGGCCGAGTTGCTCGTCCTGCGCCTTGTCCCAGACGTTTAAGCGCATCAGGTAAGTGCGCAAGCGCAGCAACGGTTCGTACGCCCATTGTTTGCTGAGGACCTCGGCGTCGCGATAGCGCGTCGCGTCATCGGCTGTCGTGTGATCGCCAAGGCGGTAGCTGAGCGCTTCGATCAGCGTCGGGCCATCGCCCCGGCGAGCCTTGGCGAGCGCCGCGTGGACCACATGGTGCACCGCGATCACGTCGTTACCGTCGACCTGCAGTCCATCGATTCCCGCAGCGATCGCTTTTTGCGCGAGCGTTTGTGCAGCGCTTTGGCGGCTGCGTGGCACCGAGATCGCCCACTGGTTGTTATTGACCACAAGGACAAGCGGCGCCTGCCAGACGCCGGCCATGTTCATTGCTTCGTAGAAGTCGCCTTTGGACGTGCCGCCGTCGCCGAATATCGCCACCGCGACGCGCGGTTCGTGACGCAGCAGGAACGCGTAGGCCGCGCCGGCGGCATGGCACACCTGCGTGCCGATCGGCACACAGTTCGGGAAGTCGTCGCGCGGCACGCTGAAATCGCTGCCGCGTTCGTCGCCGCCCCAATACAGCAGACTTTCCGTCATCGTGACGCCGCGCAGCAATTGCGCGGCGTGATCGCGATAGGAAGGAAACAGCACGTCGTCGGGCTGCATCGCGCTGGCGACGCCGACGCCGATCGCCTCCTGTCCAACCGACGACGCGAAGGTGCCGAGCTTGCCGGTTCGCTGCAGTGCAACTGCCTTCGTGTCGAACGCGCGTGTCAGCACCATCGCGCGATAGAGCGGAATCAGCGCCGCCGGGTCCCGTGCAAACGCAGGCAGCGGTTGAGCAGGCTCGCCGTCGGGGCCGAGGTATTGCGTGTAGCCGATATGAAAACTGGCAACCGTGGTCATGATCGCCCTCCACGTTCATTCGGATATCGTATACGCGTCGGAGTTCGCTCGCACGAGCGCTACCGTACGAACACTGCTGTGCTCGTGCATTCAAACCCGCCATACACCGCTATCGCTGAGGAGAGTGCCATGACGCTTACGATCACATCGCAAGCCTTCCAGCAGAACGGAGAGATTCCTCCGCAACATACCTGCCAGGGCGCCGATGTTTCCCCGCCGCTCGCGTGGTCCGGCGTGCCCGCGAACGCAAAAAGCCTGGCGCTGATCGTCGACGACCCTGACGCGCCGGACCCGGCCGCGCCGAAAATGACCTGGGTACACTGGGTGCTCTACAACATCCCGCCGACGGCAACCGGGCTGCCCGAGGGCGCCGCTGCAGGGAGCTTGCCAGGCGGCACGCTCGAAGGCACGAACGACTTCCGGCGTGCCGCTTACGGCGGCCCGTGCCCGCCTGTGGGACACCACCGCTATTTCCACAAGCTGTATGCGCTCGACACCGTACTGCCCGATTTGAAAGGCCCCAGCAAGGCGGCACTCGAAAGAGCCATGCAGGGGCACGTACTGGCACACGCCGAATTGATCGGCACCTATCACAAACGATGAGCGAGAGCGTTGTTATGAGCATGACTCAACCCGAAATCAACCTGAAACGCTGCCTCGCTTCAAACCAGGGCTGAAGTTTCGGTGATGTCCGCATCAGGGCTCACCACTGCGCCAACTCGCTGCAGTCAGGCGCTCCACCGCCGCGTAGTAATGCGCCTGCGAAGCTCCGGCATCGTCGTTCTGATTCGCCTGCAAAATGTCAAACAGATGCCCCGCGACAACTGAGCCGATCGCGTGGATAGCATCGTGTCGCGTGAGTCCCTCTTTCATGAGGCGATCCATCGCCCGGACCACGGGATCGAGGTCCAGGGCAAGCTGGTTTTCGACGATCGCGTGTAGTACGGCATGTACCTTGACGTTGGGAAGCTTGATCCGGGCGACGCGATGCCAGGTCTCAATGAGATGAGTTCGCTCCTGTTCGTCGAGTTCGAGCCATGATTCAGGCTCGGGCGCGCGCTCCGGGTTGTATTGATCCATCGTGACAATCCTGTACCGAGTTCTGTTCATCGTAAAACCTGTGAGCGGTTGTACGGGTCATCATCTTAAGGCACGCCGTGTCAGCGCGTCTTCATATAAGCCGCATACAGCCCGCCATGCAGATCGCGCAGCGCCTTGCGACGCTCCACCAGCTCGTGCTGGTTGCCCTGCCGTTCGAGGCTGAGCTCCGGGATGCGCCAGGGCGCTGTCACGTTGGCAGGGTGCTCGCGTAACATGTTGCGATGACGAAAACGAAATCGCTTTATCACGGCCACCGGTTCCCGGCGACGGTCATCAGCCATGCGGTGCGTTGGTACTTCCGGTTCCAACTGAGCCTGCGTGACATCGAAGAGTTGCTGTTCGGTCGCGGCGTGACGGTCAGCTACGAGACGATTCGCCGCTGGTGCGATAAGTTCGGCGCGAGCTTTGCCCATCGGGTGAAAGCGGCGCGCCGCAAGCCGGGTAGCACGTGGCACATCGACGAGATGTTCGTCACCCGCGCAGCTATCCGGCGGCGAAAGCCGACATCCCGGATCTGGTCAATGTGAAGCACGTGTTTGTCAAGGCTGCGGCCCGCGTCAACAACCGTGCAGAGAACAGCCATCAGCCCACACGGGAGCGCGAACGGCGCATGCGAGGCTTTCGCGACCCGAAGCGCACGCAGGCCTTCGTATCGAGCGTCGGTCCGATCCGGCAGCACTTCGCACTGAAACGACATCTGCTGCGCGCTTCTCTCTATCGCAAACACCTCGCGGACGGGTTCGTCGCATGGCGCGAATTTACCAATGTCGCCCAAACTCCGTCGAACGCTTTCCGAGCCACAGCGCCTTATGGATCATCATCGACGAAGTCCCACAAGTTGACAGTGCCAACGGATCTCATTCGATTTGCGGCTTTAGATAGCGGCAGGCTCATGGGGCGGACCTCTGTAATGCGGTAACCAATCCGAGGATATCAGTGCGATCCACCGTCGAGACTTACTGCTACGCCGCCCTCAGGAAATTCTCGCGCCTATGAAAGGAAAGCGACGAAAACCGATCCCGATTGACACGGAAAGTCATATCAGTCCTTCGACCTAATGCCGGCCTTGCCTCGGAGACTCACCCTGGTCATGAAGAAGGCGCTCGGCCTCCTGATCCCCGGATCGGCATTCTCAGCGAGTGATCCATATGAGGCGTGCCTCCGTCTTCGCGCCTGATGCAATCGCGTTCGACCATATTTCCGCGTCCTGATCGCGGGCAAAGGGCCACCGCAAAACCGGGGCCATAGTCAGCGAACGTCGTCCACACGAAACAAATGTAATCATCTGTTAATGCCGCGCGCCGCAGCCTTTTTTGACGACGGAAGCGCCGTTCCGTTTTGGTACGATCCCGGCTTTTCCGCCAGCGCCCCGCCACCGTGAATCGCCGATATTTATCGTTGTTTCGTGAACATTACGCACGGTGGCTCGCCCACATCAAACCGCTGGCCGCCGCCGGCAGCACGAAGGCCAGACTCGACTTTAACAGCGCGCTGCGCCGCCTTCGCCACCCAACGCGACGGGGCATCGCGCTGACACTCGCCGCGTTGCCGGCGTTCTTCCTGCTATACGTGCTTGCGCTCGTGCCGTTTACGCCGGGCATCGGCGACATACGCAAAGCCCGCGTCGATCGGCCAGCGGTGATCGTGTCGGCCGACGGCAAACTGCTCGCGGAATTCAAGCCAGTCAATCGCGAGTGGGTGTCGCTCAAAAAGATCTCGCCGTCCATGGTGGATGCATTGATAGCGACCGAAGACCGCCGCTTCTACGAGCATCACGGCATCGACTGGAAGCGCACCGCGTCGGCCGCACTGCATACGTTCTCCGGCGACCGGCAGGGAGGCTCGACGATCACGCAGCAGCTCGCGCGCAACCTGTATCCCGACGAAATCGGCCGCGCGCCGACCCTCACGCGCAAGCTTAAGGAAGCGATCACGGCGTTCAAGATCGAAGCTGTGTACAGCAAGGATCAGATCCTCGAGACGTACCTGAACACGGTGCCGTTCCTGTACAACGCCTATGGCGTGGAAATGGCCGCACGCACCTACTTTGGCAAATCGGCCGATCAGCTCGACATCCTCGAAAGCGCGACGCTCGTCGGCATGCTAAAGGCCAACAGCGCCTACAACCCGGTGCTCAATCCCGAGCGCGCGTTGCAGCGGCGAAACACAGTGCTCGGACAGATGAACAAGTACGGGAAGCTCAAGGTCGACGCTTACAGCTGGTTGAAGCGACAACCGCTTAACGTCGATTTCGAGTTGCAGACCGCGTCACCGGGCGCCGCGCCTCATTTCTCGGCGCAATTGCGCAAGTGGCTGATCGCATGGGCCGATCGCAATGGCTATAACATCTATGCCGACGGGCTGGTCGTGCGCACGACCATCGATTCCCGCCTGCAGGCGATGGCGACGCAGGCGATGAACTGGCAGACGAACCAGTTGCAATCGATCGCGAACGACGCATGGAGCGAACGCACGGGCTGCTGGCCGGGCAACGACCTGTTCCAGTCATTCATCCGGCAGACGCCTGACTACCGCGCCGCACGCGATGCTGGTCAATCGGATCCGGCCGCGCTCAGGAAGCTCGACACGAACCCCACGTTCGTTCGCGCGCTCTGCCGGAGCAAGACGCAGATCCAGGCGGGGTTTGTCGCGATCGATCCGCGCAACGGATATATCAAGGCATGGGTCGGCAGCCGCGACTTCAGTGACGAGCCGTTCGATCACGTGCAGCAGGCGCGGCGCCAGCCGGGTTCGACGTTCAAGCCGTTCGTCTACGGCGCGGCTTTTGCGGACGGCGCGCGGCCGAACGATACGATCGTCGACCGGAACGTCGCCATTCCGCTGACAGGGCATGCGAGCTGGCGGCCTACCGACGCGGAACCGCCGACCGGCCGACCGATGACGCTGCGCGACGCGCTTGTGTATTCGCGCAACCGTGTCACCGCTCAGCTCATGCAAAAGGAAGGCCCCGAGAAGGTCGCACAGCTCGCGCGTGCGATGGGCGTGCGCGAGAGTCCGCTCGAAGCAGTGCCGTCGCTCGCGCTCGGCACGAGCCCCGTCACGCTCAAGGAAATGGTCTCGGCGTACAGCACGATCGCGAACCGCGGCGCCTATCTCGAACCGCGCATGGTCACGCGCATCGAGGATCACGACGGCAAGGTGCTCGCCGAATTCGCGAGCGCATCGCCGGAACAGGCACTGCCCGCTGGCGCCGCGCAAACACTCGTCGACGTGATGCGCGACGTCGTTAACCGGGGCACCGGCGCAGGCATCCGGACGCGCTTCGGGATTCGCGCCGACGTGGCCGGCAAGACGGGCACGACGCAGGACAACACGGATAGCTGGTTCATCCTGATGCATTCGCAACTGGTTGCAGGCGCATGGGTAGGTTTCGACGATGCACGTGTGACGCTCGGCAACGACTATTGGGGCGAGGGCGCGCACAGCGCCTTACCGATGGTGGGCGCGTTCTATGACATGGCGCTGCGTGCGAGGGTCATTGATCCGGATGCACCGCTCGGCCCCGAGACCCGGCCACCCCGCACGGTCCATGCGCGACGGCATCGACACTTCCTCTTCTGGAGCTTCTGATGTCGTCGCTGGCGGACGCGACATTCGCATTCGCCGGTGCCGCCGACGCAGCCTCTCAATCCGAGGCGGCCGTCAGTAGCCCGCTGACCGATTTCTCGATCCGGATCGCTCGACCGAAGCCTACACCGCTAACCGCGCAAGCTTGGCGCCTTGCGGTGTCGAAACGATCCGTTGCGGCACATGGGCAAAGCTCTCTTTGTATTTGCTGAAATGTGTTTGCATACTGCTTTTTGCGCATGAGACGGAATGCGCCGAACACTGCTGAGTAACAACGTATGGAAAAGGATCGAAGCGATCTTGCAGAACGTCGTTCTGGCGTTAGGAGGTTGAGCGCCTTCGCCCTGACCAGGGTGAGTCTCGGGGGCCAGGCCGGCAGTAGGTCGATGCGCGACGTTGCTTTACGCGGAAGCGGTCATTCACTGGCAGTCACGAGTGAGGCAGGAGGAATGCCCGCAACGGCCGACCAGCGGTCCTCTGAAATCCTACTAGCCATGCCCTGCACGTTGCAAAATCGCGCCAACGGCGCTTAGGGCGCCCTGCTCCACAATGCCTTGGCGAGCTTTCCCACGATGACGGGTTATCACGGCCCGGACCAGCAGATTCACTTGCCACGAGCGCCGCGACGGCAAAGAAGTCTTCTCCATTCCGCCATTTTGGGATTTTGCATAAAAGAAATGACCAACATTTGAACAATCGTGCTTTCATTGCTCGTGCACCACCAACGGTTCACGACACGCGCCGAGGCCCGACAGGCCATCACCGAATACATCGAGATCTTTTACAACCGGCAACGCAAGCAGCCGCGTCTTGACTATCCGTCACCCGCTGCCTTCACGCAGCGATTTTATAAAACGCAACTCGCGGCGTAACCCATTGCTCTCCACTATTGACGGCGGACCTCGTCATTGTGGATGGCATTGAGATGATGCATATGATCCGCAAGGGGAAAATGAATTACGCCAAAGGGATCGGCGCGTCAGCCGCACAGCAATTCCATTCCCTCGCCTCATAAACGATCGCGGCCCGCGCACGGCGCTCGCTCCTCCGTCCTTATCGCGACGGTGCGCGCTCTACTCCCGCTCGCCGCGCTTGCACGGCATCTGACACCTTGCCTGCTGCATCGCCATGACGATGGAAGCGCCATCGATGAGATCGAGTAGTCGCCTCATGGGCCAAACGTCTGCTTCCATACGACTTAGCGCCGGCACGACGCACAGCGTCATCCGCGTGTCATGCCTTGGCGCCTCGCGCCGCCGGCTTCAGCATTGGGTCGAAGGCGGGTCAAATGGCTCGCAATCATGCCGGCCACAATTTCCGCAACCGTCTGCGCGCCGAGTGGCTCGTCGCAAAGCAATTCGACCGTCGCGTGGATAAGATCCACCGCGATGCGTCCGGCAAGTCGCAACTGCTCGACATCAGCGTCCGGAAACGCCGCCGCCATCACGACAGTCTGCTCCTGTGTCACGCGCGAGTGAGAATGAAGACGCAGTTCCTGCAACGTCGGCACCGCTCGCAGCGCACGCAGGATCCAGACGCCGCCCTGCGTCCGTTCGGTGACCGCATACGTATCAATTATCAGGCCCCGCAATGCCCGCTCGAGGTCCTGCGTCGATCCCGTAAGCGCCGCCGGCGTGATCCAGTGCGGGATCAACTCGTTCTGTCGATCCATCAACCGTTCCCCCAACACGCGCAGCAACGCATATTTATTGGGGAAATACCTGTAGAGCGCGGGCGGAGTCAGACCGGCGCGCTCGCATACCAGGTTAGTCGACAACCGCTCGATGCCGACGTCAGCCAGTGTCTGTGCGGTGACGGCAATGATGCGCTCGTAGGTCATGTCGACCGCAGACGCCCGCCCGGCGCTCGTAGCGGCAGAGCGCATGCCACCCGTTGCGATATTCCGCTTCGCTTTGTTCGCGGCCATCGGCGCAGCGCCTCTCGGCGTGATCTACGGCGTGTACGACGCGGCGAGCCTGGCTCTGATCGCCCTGAGCGCCGGCGCGGGCGCCCTTATCCGTCGCTGGCAGGTGAAGCTTGGCAGCGACCCTTTCCTCGAACCGCTGACCGCGGCCACGCTCGCCGGCGTGATCGGTGCCGTCGCAGGTTGCATCCACCTGTCAGACGCGCAATCGCTCGTCGCGTTTTGCCCCTGCATGGTGCTGGTTCCCGGCCCGCATATCCTCAACGGTGCGATCGATCTTGCTCGCACCCGGATCACACTGGGCGTCGCACGACTGACCTATGCCGGTCTCATCGTGCTGATGATCTGTACGGGCCTGCTGATCGGGACGGCCGCTAGCGGCGGCGCCCTTCAGGCCGGTATGTCCGCGGCCGCGCCCGCGCCCTTCGCAGCCGATGTCCTCGCCGCAGGATGCGCCGTCGCGAGCTTCGGGACTTTCTTTTCGATGCCTTGGCGCCTGCTGCCCCTGCCAATCGTCGTCGGTATGCTGGCGCACGCCGCGCGCTGGGCGCTCGTCTCGATCCTGAGCGCCAACGCTGCGATGGCGGCGTTCTTCGCCTGTCTTCTGGTGGGCCTCATCGTTGCGCCGCTCGTCGATCGCCTACGCCTGCCCTTCGCCGCCGTCGGCTTCTCTGCGGTCGTCTCGATGATGCCGGGCTTCTACCTGTTTCGCGCCGCAAGCACGCTGCTTGAGTTGGTCGCCGTCGGACCGCGCGCGTCAGCCGACCTTGTCCCGGCCCTCGTCGCGAATGGCGCCACGGCGTTCCTGATCATCCTGGCCATGACCGTGGGACTGGTTTTGCCTCGCATGCTGTTTGCGCGGTTCGCGACGGCGCGCCCGGCCTTTTGAATGACCTTCAAGCCCAAACCGCGGCGGATGGTTGTTGCCTGACCCGAAAAGCGGCCAGCTTCCGGGCGACAACCATGTGATTGTCCCTTTCGCTCGAAGCAACAAACGGTCACGAAGTTCTCGCACAACCTACGGTAGTCTGTCGGGATTGGTTCAGCAGCGGCGGGTCTGCGAATCGACTCCGCCAGTACGACAACGGTTATCGACACCTGATGGAGGGTACTTACTGTGGCTACGAACAATAGCGGTACGCTGTATGTCCTGCAGGCACGTCCACCGGCGATCATCGCTCTGTCGCCGGACGGTTCACACGAGGTCGTTCTCGGGAACCTCACGCGCACGCCCGACGGCATCAAGGTCGATGCTGAAAACCAGATGGTCTACTGGACCAACATGGGAACCGGCATCCATCTGGTCGACGGCGATCCGGCTTCCGGTGCAGTTCCCCCGAACGACGGCACGATCGAAAGCGCGAAGCTCGACGGCAGCGAGCATCGGGTGCTGGTGCCTTCCGGTATGGCCGGAACGCCCAAGGAAATCGTGCTGGATAAGGAAGGTGGTCACCTGTACTGGTGCGATCGCGAAGGCATGCGAGTCATGCGTGCGCGGCTGGACGGCACGGAGGTGACGGAACTCGTTCGCACCGGGAATTTCCCGGAGGATACGGCCGACGCGAAGCGCCATTGCGTAGGCATCGTCCTGGATAAGGCAAACGGGCATGTCTACTGGACGCAAAAGGGAGCGCCGGATGCCGGCGAGGGGCGCATCTTCAGGGCGGGCATCGAGCTGCCGCCTGGTGCGACACCCGATCGGCGCCCGGATATCGAATGTTTGCTGGCCGATCTGCCCGAGCCGATCGATCTCGATATCGATCACCGCGACACCATGCTTTACTGGACGGATCGCGGCGACGATACGCATGACGGAAACACACTGAATCGCGCAAGAATCACGGCGTCCGGACTGGTTGATCGCCAGGTGCTCGCTCGCGATCTGAAGGAAGGGATTGGCGTGTCTCTCGACTCACGGGGGCGCCGCGCATTTGTGACCGATCTGGGCGGCAACGTGCGCGAGTTGGACATCGATCTGAAGCAAGAAGCGCATTTCACCACCGTTGCTCATCTGGGTGCGCTGACCGGTATCGACTACGCGGAAGACATCTGAGTCGGATCCCTCAGAACCGCCCGGCTCAAGGCTCCTGACTAGTCGGCCTGAACAGGATTTCGTTCAGGCCGACGTCGCCCGGCGGGCTCATCGCGAAGGCCACCACGCAAGCGAACGATTCCGCGGGAATCATCACCCACGATACATGGATAAAGTGGCTACCCAAAAATAGACAAAATCGGTCATTTAATAACACCAGTCGAACGCCTAATCTTCACTCACCGACGCCACGGCGTGGGTCCAACCCCCAAGGAGTGAATCATGGAACAACGTCTCGACTTCTACAAAGCCAACCCCGCTGCCATCAAGGCGATGCTCGGCGTCGAAGAACGCATCGGCAAATCGGCCCTCGAAAAATCGCTGACCGAACTGGTCCGTCTGCGCGCCTCGCAGATCAACGGCTGCGCGTTCTGCGTCGACATGCACGTCACCGACGCCCGCAAAGGCGGCGAATCCGAGCGGCGTCTGGCCACCGTCGTGGTGTGGCGTGAAACGCCCTTCTTCACCGACCGTGAACGCGCGGCGCTCGAATGGACCGAAGCACTCACGCTGGTGTCGCAAGAACACGTACCCGACGCCGTGTGGCAAGCCGTACGCCCGCATTTCAGCGACGAAGAACTGGTCGACCTGACGCTGCTGATCTCCGCCATCAACGCATGGAACCGCTTTGCGATCGCGTTTCGCAAGATGCCGGCTTGAGCGCGCCGTCGCCACGCCCCTGCGAACCCTTTCTGCATAACCCTGAAGGAACGAAGTCATGAAAATCATGCACGTCGACGCGAGCGCCAAACGCGAGCGATCCAACTCGCGCGCGTTGAGCCAGCATTTTCTGGAGCGCCTGCGTGAAGAAGGTCTGGATATCGAGGTCGACTACCTCGACGTCACGGTCGATACGCCGCCGCATGTGAGCGAAGCATTCGCCATCGCGACCTACACGCCGTTGGATGAGCGCACGCCCGCCATGAAAGCGACGCTGGCGGCATCGGATGCGCTGTGCAAGCGCCTGCTCGACGCCGACGCGTTGGTCTTTGCCATGCCCATGTACAACTGGTCGATGCCCTCCGTGTTCAAGGCGTTTATCGACAGCATCACGCGCACCGGGCTGACCTACGTATTCACAGACGACGGGCGCATAGAAGGCCGGCTTGCGCGGCAAAAGGTGCTTTTCATCACGAGTCGTGGCGCTGACTTACGCGCCGGCTCGCCCTACTCGTCGATGGATGCGCTGACGCCGGCGCTTAAGGCCGCATTCGGATTTCTGGGCGTCGCGGACCCGACCTTTGTCGACGCGCAGCCGTTGCAGTTTTCGGATCAGGCCGCACGGATCGAAGCACTCGAACGCGCGCGCACCGAACTCGCCGCGGTGGCGGCGCACTGGGCCAACCCGGCGAAGTCGGAGCCGGCCTCGGCATCGGAACTGAACAACGATGTCATGGCACTCAGCCACGAGTAATCGCATGAAAATTCATACGCTGACGGCGACGGTAGCGCTCGCCGGTCTCCCCTAGAACTTCGGATGACACTCGAAATTCACTGACGACGCATGCTCGGTCATCATCTGCACGCCGCTCACCGTTTCAGTCGTGACACTGCTCTGCATGCCGCGACGCTCGCAGTAGTCGCGCGCCTCGCTTATTGCGTGTTCATGCGCGCGCGCCCAGGCCATCTTCCCGCCGGTGGCGCTCGCCGCTACCGTGTATGTGCCGGGTTTGTCGGTCGCGACAACATCGGTCGTCGATGCGCATCCCACCAGGCTGGCGCACGCGGCCACTGCCGCGATGAGCACCCGCCCCCGCCTGGACAACGCGCTTCTGCGCTGCGGCACTACGGATGCCCGCTCCTGATCGAGCACGGAATCTGACACAGGGTTGAACATATTCGTCTACATTTTTTAACCGTTTACCAATCTCGAAATTATGCGCAATCAGGCGCGCGAGATCAGCATCGTCACCTGAAAACACTGTTGCACACGGCTGAACAATCGCTGGCAGTCCACGCCAGGAAGGGGCTCCGCAAGTCCGCGGCACAACAGACGAACACCGCGTCCCCGCGGGCCTGAGCCCTGTTTCCGCGCCCCTTCTGTTTCATGCAATTTCTGCACTCTCCTCATACGAACAATGCACTGGCTTTATTCCTCTAGTTGACCGAAATTAGCACGGTCATTCCATTTTGCGGCGCGCAGGAGTCGGGTCGGAGAACCCCACCCGCGTTAACTCCGCAGCAAAGACTGTGCAATCGAGTCCGCAACCGGCGGATATAAAAAGAGGAGACATGCATGCGTTTTGTCAACCATGGCGTTTGCGGAGCCACGCTGATTCTGGCCGCCGGTGGCGCCGCGGCCGCCGAGTCGAGCGTGACCTTGTACGGCGTCGTCGATGCGAACATCCAGTATCTGGACAACGGCGGCGTTCATTCGTATGCCGAAAAGAGCGGAGGCTCGACGGGCTCCCTGTTCGGCCTGAAGGGCACTGAAGACCTGGGCGGCGGCCTGAAGGCGCAGTTCACCGTCGAAACGGGCTTTAACGTGAACAACGGCGGTTTGTTCGCCGACACGTCGGCGCTCTTCTATCGTCAGGCATGGGTCGGCCTGAGCCACGACCAATACGGCTCGTTGACCATGGGACGCCAGTACGAGCCGAGTTTCCGGGTCATCTATCCGTCCGATCCGTTTCGCGCGAACGAAGTGTTGTCGCCGTTTTCGGCCAACGTCCTCGCAGTGGATCGGAACACGCTGTCGACGCAATACGATTCCGGCCGCGCCAGCAATTCGATCATGTATCAATCGCCGGATATGAAGGGCCTGAAGTTGTACGGCATGTATGCGTTCTCTGCCACGGTGAGCCAGCCTGTGCCGGCCACGACCGGCAACATGCTGAACGTCGCGGCCACTTACTCGGGCTACGGTTTCTACGCGGGTCTTGCCTACGTGAACCAGCATCCGGGACAGGTGACCATCGCCGGCCTGCCCACGTCGCTGAGCCTGCTGGGCACTGAGCACTTCATCGGCGCGCTCGCTTACCGGATCGGTATCGTGAACTTCCAGTTCAACTATTCTTACAACCGCCCGCAGGACCCGGCGCATGGGTCGCTGGCCGCGCACCTGGGCACCGCCCATTCGCTAAGCATTGCGGAGTTGGGCGCGACGATTCAGGCAACCCCGGCCGATACGATCACGATTGCGGGCGTTCAGCGCAGCGTGCGCGGTGCGCATGACAATACGCCGAGCATCGAACTGGGCGTCGATCATTCGATCTCTCAACGTACGAGTTTGTACATGCGAGCGGGCTACATGAAGAACAACGGTACCGCCACGGTGAGCTGGCCGGGCGTGACCGTGACCGCACCCGGAACCAAGCAGATTCTTGCAACGGTGGGCATGACACATCGGTTCTAAGGCAAATCGCCGCCGCTGGCTGGGGCGGCATGGTCGAACCTCAGGGCGATGCGCTCGCGCTCGCTGGCACGCTTGGGAGTGAGTTTGCCGCGCCGCCGCCTGCATCCGGCGGCAACACGTCGTCCGGCGTGGGCGTCGGCGCCAGGGCCGGCTCGCCGCCGCCATGCACCTCACCGTCGACGGCCCTGTTTGCAGGCGCAGCCGTTGATGCCGGTGCTTGAAGGAGCGGCGGCTGCGGCGGCAGCGCGCGCGGTTCAACATCCGCGGCGGTTGCAGACGCCACGGATGTCGATGCCACCGATGCAGCGGATGCCGGTGCAGCTACAGCCGTAGCTGTGGCAACAGCAGGCGCATGGCGCGTCGTATTGCGCGTGCCAACCGGCGCCTCCGTCTTCCCGGGCGACGCTGCAAACAGATGCTGGAACCACTCGCGCAGCCTGCCCGAGCGTTCCGCAAACCAGCCCGGCTCCTGATCGGTCGCGAACCTGACGCGACTGTCCACCAGCTTCGAGCGTTGCGCGCGCTGGAAAAAGTCGCCGACGATCGGCAACGCGCTGTGCGCCCCCTGGCCCCAATAGTCGCTGCGCAAGGTGACCCGGTTGTCGTTGAAGCCGACCCACGCCCCGGCCACGAGTTGCGGCTGGATCAGGATGAACCAGCCGTCCGCGTTGCCCTGCGTCGTACCCGTCTTGCCCGCGACATCGCCACGCACGCCGAAGCGGCTGCGAATGCTCGAACCGGTGCCCCTGCTCACCACGTCGCGCATCACATCGACGAGGGTACGGGCGGCGTCGGCCGGCAACTCCTGTTTGGGCGATGCCGGCTCGAACTCGGCCAGCACTTCGCCGTTGCGGTCTTCGATGCGGGTGACCATCACCGGCTCGACGTAACCGCCAAGGTTGGCGATCGTGCCGTAGGCCGAGACCATCTCTTTCAGCGTCACTGGGCTCGTGCCGAGCGCGAGCGACGGCACCGGATCGAGTTCGCTGTCGCGCACGCCCATGGCGCGTGCCAGTCTCGCGACCTTGTTGGGACCGACCGTTTCCATCAACTGGGCGGTAATCCGGTTGCGCGAATAAGCTAGGCCGTCGCGCAGACTGATAGCCCGCTCGCTCGGCTCATCCTCGTCGCTCGGACGCCAGACTTCGCCGCCGGCCAGCGGAATTTCGACGGGCTTGTCGATAAACGTATCGCTGGGTTTGGCGCCATCTTCGAAGGCTGCGGCGTAGACGAACGGCTTAAAGGTCGAACCTGGTTGACGCCGCGCCTGCTGGACGTGGTCGAACGGGTCCTGGCTGAAGTCGCGGCTGCCGACCCATGCCTTGATCTGGCCATTGCGCGGGTCCATGGCGAGGAAATCCGCCTGCACCCGGGTCTTGGATTCGCACACGCTCTTCACCAGGTCGCGGTCGGACGAGACCCGCTTCATCGCGTCGTCATCCGTCAGGCCAGCGTCTTTTGCGGCGCGATAGTCGGGCGTTTCGCGCAGGAAAGTCTGCAGCAGGTCGCGGCCATTCGCACAACCCGCGCGCGTGCCCCACGCCGAATTCGCGATGCCCTGCAACTGGTTGCCCTGCAAGGTCACGGCCTGAGTGGCCATGGTCTGCAAGCGTGAGTCGATGGTGGTGCGCACCACCAGCCCGTCGGAATAGATGTTGTAGTCGTTGCGATCAGCCCATGCCGCGAGCCACTTGCGCAGTTGCTGCGCGAAGTGCGGCGCGGGTCCGGGCGGCTCGGTTTGCCGCTCGAAATCGATTCGCAAGGGACGGCGCTCAAGCGTCGCATAGGCCGCGGGCGTGAGCTTGCCGTACTTGACCATTTGCTCCAGCACCGTGTTGCGCCGTTGCAAGGCGCGTTCCGGGTTGAGTACCGGGTTGTAGTAGCTATTGCCCTTGAGCATGCCGGTGAGCGTCGCGCTTTCCAGCACATTCAGGTCGCCGGCCGATTTGTCGAAATAGGTTCGCGCCGCCATCTCGATGCCATAGGCGTTGTAGAGGAACGGCACCGTGTTGAGGTAGGTCTCGAGGATCTCGTCCTTGGTGTAGAGCGCCTCGATCTTGAAGGCCGTAATCGCCTCCTTGATCTTGCGGGTCAGCGTGGGCGCGCGGCCGATCTCGTCGGGATAAAGATTGCGGGCGAGTTGCTGGGTGATGGTCGAACCACCCTGCCGGTCGCCGGAAAACGTATGCAGCGCGGCGGACGCCGTGCGGCGCCAATCCAGCCCGAAATGCTGGTAGAAGCGGTGGTCTTCCGTGGCGATCAGCGCATTCACCACGTTCGGCGAGATGTCTTTGAGTTTCACCCACTCGTGGTTCGAGGGCTTGAATTCGGCCAGCAGTTTGCCGTCCGCCGAGAGAATCTGCGCCGGCTGCTCGATTTTCGCCTTGCGGATGTCGCCGATGCTGGGCGTGAACGGGATCAGGATCAGCACATACAGAAGCAGCAGCACCGGGATCGCGGCGCAGGCCCGTGCCACGCCGCGCAGCGTGGGATGGCGCAGGTGCCAGAGGCCCCGGACGATGGGCTGGTTCGCCCGGGTTAGCCCTTTTTCAAGGGTCTGTAGGAATGAGGTGATCAGGCGCTTCACACTTGCTACCGTCTGCTGGGAAAGGCTGAATCCTACCAAGATGCGGAGCAAAGGCCGATTTTTGCGTCGCAGATGGACAAACCCAGGCGCCGCGCACAGGCAGAAACCCAAGCCCACTATAATGTCGGCAATTCTGACAAGAGGTGCTTCATGATCATCAAACCGCGCGTGCGTGGCTTCATCTGTGTATCGACCCATCCGGTTGGCTGCGAAGCCAACGTCAAAGAACAGATCGAATACGTCAAGGCACGCGGCCCCATCGCCAATGGCCCGAAAAAAGTGCTCGTGATCGGCGCCTCCACGGGCTACGGCCTCGCCGCCCGCATCAGCGCCGCGTTCGGCTCTGACGCCGCCACGCTCGGCGTGTTCTTCGAGCGCGCCGGCAGCGAAACCAAGGCCGGCACCGCAGGCTGGTACAACACCGCCGCCTTCGAGAAATTCGCCACGGAAAAGGGCCTGTACGCGACCAGCATCAACGGCGACGCCTTCTCGGATGAAGTCAAGCAACGCACCATCGAAGTCGTCAAGCGCGATCTCGGCCAGGTCGACCTGGTCGTCTACAGTCTCGCCGCGCCCAAACGCACGCATCCGAAAACCGGTGAAGTGTTCACCTCGACCCTGAAGCCGGTCGGCAAGGCCGTCAACCTGCGCGGCATCGACACCGACAAGGAAGTCATCAAGGAAACCGTCCTCGAACCCGCCACGCAAGCCGAAATCGACAACACTGTCGCGGTGATGGGCGGCGAAGACTGGCAGATGTGGATCGACGCCCTCCTCGAGGCCAACGTGCTCGCCGATGGTGCGAAGACGACCGCGTTCACCTACCTCGGCGAAAAGATCACGCACGACATCTATTGGAACGGCTCAATCGGTGCGGCCAAGAAAGATCTCGACGAGAAGGTGCTCGGCATCCGCGAGAAACTCGCGGCCAAGGGCGGCGATGCCCGCGTTTCGGTTCTCAAGGCGGTCGTGACGCAGGCGAGCTCCGCGATCCCGATGATGCCGCTGTACCTGTCGCTGCTCTTCAAGGTGATGAAGGCAAAAGGCACGCACGAAGGGTGCATCGAGCAGGTCTACGGACTCTACAAAGACAGCATGTACGGCACGACGCCGCACATCGACGAAGAAGGCCGTCTGCGCGCGGACTACAAGGAACTCGATCCCGAAGTGCAAGCGCGCGTTCAGGAACTCTGGACTCAGGTGACCAACGACAATATTTACGAGCTCACCGACTTCAGCGGCTACAAGACCGACTTCCTGCGTCTCTTCGGATTCGAGATCGCCGGCGTGGACTATGAAGCCGACGTCAATCCGGACGTGCAGATTCCCGGGCTCGTGCAGATGTGATGTTTGCTTGCGGGGTCTTTACGACCCCGCAAGCCGTGCGTTTTCAGTACGGGCAGCGGACGCGTTCAAGATGGCGTCGTAGCCGTGATCATCCTGCGTATCAGCAGGGAAACGCCGCCTGAAGCGTGCGCAGAATGGCTAGCCCAATCGGGAAATCGTCCGAGATGCTTGGATGGTTGGTGAAAAACTGATCGAGCAGCGGATAGACGTTCTGATTGCCGATAGCCAGGTTCTGCGGCGGGCAGAACAGCGGCGGACGCTTCTTCGACACCAGATCCCCGTTCGCCCACCCCAGCGCATTGATCGTGCCGGTGATATAGGCCGCGTACACCGAGTTGTTGTCGGTATGAGCCCAGAGCTTGTATTGCGCGGCCGTCATCTCGGCGCTTGCGTTGAGAGTAAAACAGGCCGTCAGCAAAGCCAGTGCAAATTTCGATACCCGCATCTTTAAACCTTCAATCTGTGTCGCAAAAACGGCCATTGTAGGCGACTCGGATCGTGGCGCGCAGAACCACTCGACCCTTAGGTTTTTGTAAGCACTACGCAGGCATTTTTGTAAGCGTCCCGTGCGAATTGACCCCGTGATGCAAAAGCCGCCGACATTACCTGATAGCGTCAAGGCAGATGCAGCACGAATCAACTGCTCATGGCGTGCCGTTGCGGCAGTACGCCAGGTAGCCCGGGCGCGTGGCAAGGCGTTCCATGTAAGCTGTCAGCGCGGGAAAATCGGCGTGCTGCAATGGCGTTTCAAGCCAACGGTTGACCGAGAGCGCGATCGGAATATCCGCGAGCGAGAACGCCTGCCCGGCGATGAAAGCACCGGTTGTCTCCAGTTGCCTGTCGACGATCGCAATATGCCTCGCCCAGTTCGCGCACGAAAGGTCGATCTGCTGACGGTCCTGGTGAGTCGGTGAGTGCCGGACCAGCGCAAGAAACGCGTAGCTCCACGCCCGGTTCAGCTCGCTCGCCTGCCAGTCGATCCATTGATCGCACTTAGCGCGCTCGCAAGGATCGCCTGGGTAGAGTCAATCGCCGTCATAGCGGCCGGCCAGGTAACGGATGATCGAATTGGATTCCCACAGGACGAACTCCCCGTCCCGGATCACTGGAACCATGGCGTTGGGATTCAGAGCAACAAATTCGGGCAGGTCGGTCGCCCTGAATCCGGAACCCCAGTCCTCCCGTTCGAACGGCAGGGCGAGTTCGGCACACGTCCACAGTACTTTGCGCACGTTGATGGATGAGGCTTTGCCTAGTATCTGAAGCATAGGATCGGGGCCGCTCGTTCAGTCGCTATGGATAAATTCATCGGGAATCCGGCTCGAATCGTAGCGTATCGATAGCGCGATAAAGCGGACATGGACACTTTGCACGTTGCGCGCTGGGCCAGCCGTCGTCACGACGGACGGTCGGTTAAACCGACTCAAAACCCGTCAGCACATTCACCGCGTTGACCCCGATCGCCGCGACCGCGTAACCGCCTTCCATCGCGAACAGCGTCGGTTTCCCCAATCGTCCGATCGCCTCGCCGATGCGCAGATAGTCGGCGCTGCGCAGCTTGAACTGCGAAATCGGGTCTTCCTCGAAAGTATCGACACCGAGCGACACCACCAGCGCATCCGGCGCGTAATCAGCGACACGCGCGCAAGCCGCGTGGAGCGCCACCATATAGTCCGCCCACGCCGTACCCGGTTGCAGCGGGAAGTTCGCGTTGTAGCCGAGACCCGCACCCGCGCCAGTTTCGTCGGCATGCCCGAGAAAGAACGGATACTCGGTGCGCGGATCGCCATGCAGCGACGCGAACAAGACGTCCGAACGGTGATAGAAGATGCTCTGCGTGCCGTTGCCGTGGTGATAGTCGACGTCGAGAATCGCCACGCGTTTCGCGTCCGCGTCGAGGAATGACTGCGCCGCGACCGCCGCGTTGTTGATGTAGCAGTAGCCACCCATATAGTCCGCCGCGGCGTGATGTCCGGGTGGCCGGCACAACGAGAACGCGCCGCGTGCGCCCTCCCTCACGTGGCGCGCGCCGGTCAGCGCGACATCCACCGCGTCGCTCACGGCAGCCCACGTGCCCGCGGTGATCGGCACACCCGCATCCATCGAGTAGTAGCCGAGCTTGCCGTCGATATCTTCCGGCACGCGGTCCTGGCGCATACCGCGCACCGGCCAGATGAGCGGCAGCGCGTCGTGCTTACGGCCGAGCGCGCTCCATTCGTCCCATGCGCTGCCAAGAAACGCAATGAAGCCCTTGTCGTGAATACGGTGCACGGGATCGAGCCCGAACGATGCGGGCGCAATCACGTCGCCGAGCCTCGTTTCGCGCACCCGTTCCAGTATGAAATCAGCACGGCTCGGCATCTCGAAGCAAGGCTTCATTTCGCCGTCGATCAATTCAGCATGGCCATGGTGCAGCCGGTGCCGATCGCTATATACCGTCAACATGCAATGTCTCCTCTTGATGCTTGCTGCTCGAATCCGTGGTTTAACGCGTCGAGGTTGATCACGCTCGTGAATACGACACTCAAGATACCTGCTCCTGAGTACGGTGTTCGCCATCGCTCGTCGCGAGGATGCCGTAGCAGGCTGGACGCCGGTCGCGAAACACGCCCCACGCATGACGGGTCGCGGCAACCGCATCCAGATCGAAACGATGCAGCAGGATCGCGGGCTCGTCGCGCCCGGCTTTCTGCACCTGCTCGCCGTACTGATCGGCGATGAACGACGAGCCGTAATAACGCTGCGGAAAATCGCGGCCCTGCTCGCGGCCGGTGCGGTTCGCGGCGATCAGCGGCACGAGGTTCGCGCCTGCGTGGCCCTGCATCACGCGTTGCCAGTGCGCGCTGCTGTCGAGCGAGGCGTCTTGCGGTTCGCTGCCGATCGCGGTCGGATAGAACAGCAGTTCGGCGCCGAGGAGCGCCATCGCGCGAGCCGTTTCCGGAAACCACTGATCCCAGCAAATGCCGACGCCGAGCATGCCGTAACGCGTCGGCCAGACGCGAAAGCCCGTGTCGCCGGGCGTGAAGTAGTACTTCTCGCTGTAGCCTGGGCCGTCAGGGATATGGGTTTTGCGGTAGCGGCCGAGCACGCTGCCATCTGCATCGATCATCGCCACCGTGTTGTAGAAGACGTTGCCGGCCCTTTCGAAAAAGCTGATCGGCAGGACCACGTTCAACTCGGCCGCGACGCGGCTAAAGCGCGTGATGGCGGGATGTCCATCGAACGGCAGCGCATGGCGGAAGTGCTTTGAATCCTGTTCGGTGCAGAAGTACGGCAGCTCGAAAAGCTCGGGCAGCAGGATCACCTGCGCGCCCTGCGCCGCCGCTTCGCGCGCGAGGCGCTCGGCTTGCGCGAGATTCGCCTCGCGATCCCATCCGGGTACGGCCAACTGGATTGCCGCCACGCTGACTTCGCGCATCTGATGTCTCCTCCGTGTTCGTCTGGGAAAATTCTGCCCGAGGAACGCGGCTGGGCGATAACGGGGAAACGGTCATCGAGGGGATAAATGTGGCCAATCTGGCCGGGGCGGCATGACGTTGGAGCTGGACTCGACGACAGCACGTAGCCGCGCCGCCGACACAGTGCGCACAAAAGAACTCCGGAAAGAACCGCAGGCTACGCGCAGCGGTAGTCGCTCGGACAACGACCGGTCCAGCGGCGAAACGCGTGCCGGAAGCCGGCCGTTTCGCTATAGCCGAGCCGCTCGGCGATATCCGACATCGACAGGCGCGTACGCACCAGGTAGTCGAGCGCGAGATCGTGGCGCACGCGGTCGAGCAGCGCCTGGAAGGCGGAGCCGCTGCCCGCGAGACGCCGTCTGAGCGTGCGCTCCGACACGCACAGCGCATCGGCGAGCGAGCGCAGCGAGCCGTAGCGGCGTGGGTCGGAATACAGCAGGCGCAGGCTGCGCGCCGTGACGTCGTTGCCCGCCGCGGTGGCCCATTCGCGTTCGAGTTGCGCGCATTGCTGGCGCGACATCAGATAGCTCACCGGCTCAGCGAGAGGCAACGGTTCGTCGAGCCAACTGGCCGGAAAAATCAGCGCGTTTTCAGCAGCGTCGAAGGTGGCGTGGCGGCCTATCCGCTCTTCGTAGGCATCCGCATGGGCGGGTGCGCCGAACGCCACCTCAAGCGCGGATGGCGCGCGCCGCGCCGACAGCACGTCGCAGACCACCGCCCACATCGACGCGAGACACATGTCCGTATTGATCGCGGCGAGATCCGGCCGGTAGCGATAATCGGCCGCGACGATCGCCGCGACGTCTGCGTTGCGGCGCAGCGAAACCTTGAAGTAGCTTCCGAGCAGTAAGGGAAAGTCCTGGGCACATTGCAGCGCGTCGCCAAGCGTGGGGCTCACCAGCATCGCGTAACCGAGGATGCCGTAGCTCGAGATATGCATCGCGCGGCCGATGTCGAGGCCGATGCGCGTATCGCCGCAAGCCTGCAACGCGTTGGAGAACACGATCAATTCCTGCGCGTGCGTGACGAGCCCGGACGGCTGACGCAAATCGCCCTCGCTGACGCCGCTTCCCGCCAGCAACACATCAGCGCGAATCCCCTGCCGCTCCAGCAAGGAGACGGCGGCGGCAATCGTATGCAAGGTCGCAACGCATTGGGCCGGCGACGGGCGTGGCGAACACGGTGCATCGGTCATGGGTGATTCTCAGGTTCCCTCGATCAACCGATGATATTTGATCAAATTTCCCAAAAGAGAAAATCCATGCGATGATTTGATCAAATCCCATGATGCAAAACGCCCAGCTTTTCCGAACAGGCTCGTCCGCGCAAAGTTTGCAGCCGCGCTTCGCGCCGTCTTCATCAACCGACTGGAGTCAACCTTGCAAAGCGACCTACGCGACGACCTGCGTGAATTCCTGGAACATCACCGCATCCATGAAGTGGAATGCGTGATACCGGACATGACGGGCGTCGCGCGCGGCAAGATCGTGCCGAAGAACCTGTTTCTCTCGGAAGGCAAGATGCATATGTCGAACGCGCTCCTGATGATTACCGTCAACGGCGAGTTCGCGGATTTCGAGCGCTTTGTCGGGCCGAGCGATCCCGACATGGTCTGCATTCCCGATCCGAACACGGTACGGCTCGTCCCATGGGCGATCGAACAGGTCGCGGTAGTGATCCACGATTGTGTCGGGCTCGACGGCAAGCCGATCGGCATTTCGCCGCGCGCGGTGTTGCGGCGTGTGCTGAAGCTCTATGAGGAAAAAGGCTGGCGCCCTGTGGTCGCGCCGGAGATGGAGTTCTACCTGATCGCGCAGAACAAGAATCCGCATGAACCGCTGCGCCCGCCGCTCGGCCGCGCGGGGCGCAGCGAAGCCGGCCGCCAGTCGTTCTCGATCGACGCCGTCAACGAATTCGATCCGTTCTTCCAGGACCTGTCGCGTTTCTGCGAGATGACGCATCTCGGCGTCGAAACGCTTGTGCATGAAGTCGGCGCGGGGCAGATGGAAATCAATTTTTCGCACGGCGACGCGCTCGATCTCGCCGACCGCGTGTTTCTGTTCAAGCGCGCGGTGCGCGAAACCGCCTACCGTCATGGCATTTTCGCGACGTTCATGGCCAAGCCGATGGAGCATGAGCCCGGCAGCGCGATGCATATTCATCAGAGCATCGTCGACGGTAAAACTGGCGAGAACATCTTTTCACTTCCCGATGGAACGGCGAGCCCGCTGTTTTTCAACTATATCGGCGGCTTGCAGAAGTACATGCCGCAAGCCATGCCGATGTTCGCACCCTACGTGAACTCCTACCGGCGTCTGTCGCGCTTCACCGCCGCGCCGATCAACGTGCGCTGGGGTTACGACAACCGCACCTGCGGCATCCGCGTGCCGAACTCCGGACCGGACGGCCGGCGGCTCGAAAACCGCGTGCCGGGCGTCGACGTCAATCCGTATCTCGCGATGGCGGCCACCCTCGCCTGCGGCTATCTCGGCATGGTGGAGCAGCAGGAAGCGTCCGCGCCGATGATCGAAAGCGCCTACGACCTCGAATACGAATTGCCGCGCGGTCTCGAAGATGCGCTCAAGGCGCTCCTGAAGTGCACCGAACTCGCGGACATGCTCGGCGACAACTTCGTGCAGGCCTATTGCGCGGTGAAGGAAAAGGAGTTCGAGACATTCTCGCAAGGCATTACCGCGTGGGAACGCGAGCATCTGCAACTGCTCGTCTGAACGCGGGCGGCTTATGGAAACGTCATCGGAGAAGCTGGATTTGAATACTCGCCAAGGCATCAACTGGGAGCGCGCGCAAGCGCTCGTCGAACGCGAACGCCGCGCGTTTGCCGAAGCCATGCCGAAATCTCGCGCGCTGTCCGAACGCGCTGCGCGCCACCTGTTGTTCGGCGTGCCGCTGCACTGGATGAACGACTGGTCGACGCCTTTCTCACTCTATGTCGAAGAAGCACGCGGCGCCGCGTTTACCGACGTGGACGGTCATCATTACGCGGACTTCTGCCTCGGCGACACGGGCGCGATGTTCGGCCACTCACCCGCTCCCGTGGCTCGCGCGCTCGCGGCACAGGCTGAGCGTGGTCTGACGACCATGTTGCCGGGCGAGGATGCCGCGTGGGTCGGCGAAGAACTCGCGCGCCGTTTCGGCCTGCCCTACTGGCAGTTCGCAATGACCGCGAGCGACGCCAACCGCTTTGCGTTGCGCTGGGCACGCGCGGCGACCGGTCGCAAACAGATCGTGATCTTCAACGGCTGCTATCACGGCACCGTGGACGACGTGTTCGTCGATCTCGTCGACGGCCAGCCGCAACAGCGCGACAGCCTGATCGGCCAGGTGCACGACCTGCTCGGCACCACGCGCGTGATCGAATTCAACGATCTGGCCGCACTGGAAAACGCGCTGAAAGATGGCGACGTGGCCTGCGTGCTGGCTGAACCCGCGATGACCAACATCGGCATGGTGCTGCCCGAACCGGACTACTGGCGGCAAGCGCAAGCGCTCATGCGGCGCTACGGCACGCTGCTCGCGATCGACGAAACCCACACCATCAGTTGCGGGCCGGGCGGTTATACGAGAGCGTACGGCCTCGAACCCGATCTGTTCATTCTCGGCAAACCGGTGGGCGGCGGCTTTCCGTGCGCGGTGTACGGTTTCAGCGCGGAGCTCGCGGCCCGCGCGCAGCACGCCAAGCGCAGCGCACCGCCCGGTCACTCCGGCATCGGCACGACCCTCACGGCGAACATGCTGGCGATGAGCGCGATCCGCGCGACGCTCGCCGAGGTAATGACCGACGCCGCCTACGACCACATGTTCGCGCTTGCCGAGCGGATCGAGACCGGCCTGAAAAGTGCGATCGCGCGTCACGGCCTCGCGTGGTGCGTGACGCGCGTCGGCGCCCGCACCGAATTCCAGTTCACGCCGACGCCGCCGCGCAATGGTGACGAAGCCGGCCGCCAGCTCGACCCGGAACTGGAGCGCATCGTGCACCTGTACCTGCTCAATCGCGGCGTGCTGATCACGCCGTTTCACAACATGATCCTGGTATGCCCCGACACGTCGGCGGCCGACGTCGACAGACTGGTTTCTACATTCGACGCCTGCCTAGCGGAACTGACCTGAGCTGAGCTGAGCGTTTTCAGATCGAGGTTGATCGAGCGTGGCCGACGCTAAACTCTCGGCCCGTTTTTCCGGCCTTTTTGCAGTCTTTTTTCGGCTCCCGAACCGAGCTTTATGAAAACTTCGCGCCATCACACGCTGCAGGATCAGACCTACGAAACGCTGCGGCAGTGGCTGACGATCGGGCGCTTCGTGCCGGGCGAGCGCATCAAGATCCGTCACGTCGCCGCCGAGCTCGGCGTGGGCGAAATGCCGGTGCGCTCCGCCTTGCAGCGCCTTGCGGCCGAATCGGCGCTGGTGAACGTGCCCAATTGCGGCGTGACGGTGCCGCGCCTGTCGAAAGAGCAATTCGACGACGTGCTGCGCGTGCGTCTGATTCTCGAGGGCCAGGCCGCCGAACTGGGTGTGCCGCATCTCAGCGAGCATGATCTGGAAACGCTGGAAAAACTGAATGCGCAGATGGTGCAGGCCTTGCGGACCGCCGACGCCAAGGGCTATCTCGACGCCAACGAGGCGTTTCACCTGATTCTGTATCGCGCGGCCGGCTCGCCGCTTTTGCTCGAATTGATCGAAACGGTGTGGCTGCAGGTTGGGCCGATTTCGAATCTGTTGTTCGGCGACGCGCAGTTCGCTGCTACGCTCAACGACGCCCACGACGATTTGCTGAACGCCGCGAAGGCGCGTGATGCGGCTGGTGTGCGACGCGCGATTGAGCACGATCTGAGTCATGCGGCGAGTTGTTTGCGGGCGCAGTGTTTGTAGAAGCTGGACTTGCCCTGGGCGTTCGTACTCGGGATTCGCGTCACGTTTCAGGCTTCAGGTTTCGAGCCCGATACCCTGCGCCCGGCCGCCCTCGTCACGCTTTCAACGTCGCCTGCTCAAGAATCATGTCGTAGAGCGCCTGCGCCGCCGGCGACAACTGAGCGGTCTTACGCGCCACAAGGACGAGTGTGCGCGAAACCACCGGATGCGTGAGCTCAACCGTACGAACCGTCGGATACGCGCCCTTCTGAATCGCGAGCGCCGGCACGACGGCCGCGCCCACACCCTGAGCGACCAACCCCACAGCAGTCGAACTACGCTGCACTTCATAAAACGAGCGCAGCGCCAGTTCGCTCTTTTCCAGCGCGACATCGAGCAATGCGCGATTGCCGCTGACCTCGCCGGCAAAAATCAGCGGATACGATTGCAATTGCCGCCAGGCAATGCGCCGCCGTTTCGCCAACGGATGATCTTCATGGCAAATCAGCACGTAGCGGTCTTCCGTCAACGGCACGCTGGCAAGATCCGGATGATGCTCGCCGGCGATATTGATGCCGAACTCCACCTCCCGGCGCAGCACCGCCTCCTCCCCAGCGGACGACGCGTGATCGAGAATCTTGATCCGGTTATGCGGATAACGCGCAGCATAGGCCTGCAGAATGCGCGGCAGATACTGCACGCCCACGGTCGGCACGCAGGCGATCGACACATCGCCGCGACGGGCAACCCCCGTCTCGCGAATCTCCACCAGCGCATCGGCAAGCTCGCCCAACAAACGGCGCGCCTGCGGCAGAAAACTGCGCCCGATTTCCGTCAGCGCCATGGAACGCGTGGTCCGCTCGATCAGCGTGACGCCGAGATACGTTTCGAGCTTGCGCAGACGCTGCGTAATGGCCGTTTGCGTGACGTGCAGTGAATCGGCGGCGCCTTGAAAGCTGCCGCGATCCGCGATCGCGACGAACGCCTGTACGCCGAGCGTGTCGATTTTCATTAGAAAAATGAAGGAATTGGAATGATAAATTCATTTTACTCCGCCTTCGCCGCCGCACAGAATGAGCGGATTGGATCGATTTGACACCGCACACTGTGCGCGGATGTCAGCGAAAACGGTCCGGCAATCGGGTGCAATCGGGACAAAGGAGCGCGAGATGACTTCATCGACGAATTGGCAGGCAAAACAGTACGTGTTGTTCGAAAACGAGCGCACGCGTCCAGTCAGGGATCTGCTGGCGGCGGTCCCGGCGACGGATGTGCGAGTGGCGGTAGACATCGGCTGCGGCCCCGGCAATTCCACCGAAGCGCTGGCGGCCCGCCTGCCCGGCGCGGCGGTCAGCGGTATGGACAGTTCCGCCGACATGATCGCGGCGGCTGCGAGGCGCCTGCCGCAATTCCAGTTCGAGGTGAGCGACATTGAAACGTGGGATGCTCCCGGCCCCTACGACCTGATCCTCGCCAATGCCGTGCTGCAGTGGGTACCGAATCACGAGCAACTGTTTCCATCGCTGGTGAAAAAACTTGCGCCGGGCGGCAACCTGGCCGTGCAGATGCCGGACAACCTCGACGAACCCGCGCACCGTCTGCTGCGCGAAATCGCGGCGGACGGCCCCTGGGCGAACAAGCTGAGGGGTGTGGAACGCACCATGCGCTACGGCGCCGACTGGTACTACGCGCTGCTCAAGCCACTGTGCGCACGGGTCGACGTGTGGCGCACCGTCTACCATCACCCCCTCGCGGGCGGCGCGGACGCGGTGGTCGAATGGTTCAAGGGCAGCGCGCTGAGGCCGTTCCTCGCCGAGCTCGACGACAGCGAGGAAGGCGTCTTCCTCTCGCGCTACCGGGATGCGATCGCGCGAGCCTATCCGGCCCAGGCTGACGGCACCGTGCTGCTGCCCTTCCCGCGGCTGTTTATCGTCGCTACGCGCTAGCGGAGTCGGGCCGCTAGCCGGTTGCCGCGCGGCGTTTGTGGTGCCGGAGTCGCCAGGGTCAGTCAGGCATTGCCGCTCGTGAATTCTGCGTGATATTGTGTAACGTATGCGGGGGGCGGCTTGCCGTCCTCACCGGAACGCAAATTACAGCAGCGAGCGTCGCCATGAGTGATGTACGCCATCATCTGAGTCCGCGGGACCGTTTGGAGCTGTTGTGCTGGCTCACATGCGGCTGCCTGGGCGCCTATTACCTGAATGAGGACTGGCCTGACGCGGCGTTTCACGTGCAGGCCGCTCATAAGTGGCTCGACTATCGGTCCCGGGAAGCAGACTGGTTGAGCATCGCCAGATTGTCGGCAACCGCACTGGAGATTGCCCAGCGGCACGCGAAATTTGTCGAGGCCGATTGGGCGCGGGATGCGGTCGAGGAAATTCTCGATACAGACGAGCTCGACCCTCAGGCGAGGCTGGTGAAACAGGTGCTGGCGGATTGCCAGAACGCGCTTTCGGATAAGCGCCTGGCAGATTAATTTTTTCCCCACGCGGCACTTTGAGTGAGTCGGGACGCGGCGTTGGCTCCGCTGATCTGTTTGCCAGCGCCGCGCAGGCAGATTAAAAATTGTGCCGCAAACCTACGATCACGGAGAGTTGTTTATCCGTGTCCGAATTGACGATATTCGGAATCTGCGCCAGATTCTCCGTCTGCCCCGTCGCCGGGTTGATCCCCAGCCCGGCGCCGGAAGACTTCTGCCCGATCGCCACCGCATAGACCGCCGTCCGCTTCGACAGGCTATACACCGCGCCAAGGTTGATCTGGTGCACGCGTGTCGAAGCGCTGCTGCTCGGTTTGGCGTCGTTGAAAATATAGGCCAGACCAAGCTGCAAATCCGGCGCGAGCATATAGGTCGTATTCACCTCGGCAATGTCGAAAGAGACATCCTCCCCCGCGGGCCTCGCCGCACTCGCGAAATACTGGCTCTGCGACAGACGAGTATGCGTATAGGTGAGCGCCACGCCCGCCTTGCCGAACGCATACGAGCCCCCTGCTCCGAAAATCCTCACCTTGCTTGCCTGCTGCAGCAGACAATACGACGCATCGGCATTCGCGCAACTGAAATCGCCGATATATCCGGCAGTGCCGCCCAAGGCCGCCTGCAACGGCTGGTTCAACTCGAGATACCCCGCGCTCAGCGACAACGGACCCTGCGCGTAATTCGCCGCCAATGCCCAGCCCTTGTTCTGCGAAAATTTCCCCGCCACGCCACCCAGGCTGAACAACCCGCCCACCGTCAAGCCACCGAAGCTCGGGCTGATGTATTTGATCGAGTTGTTGAAGTTGAACGCTTCGTTGAGGTTGTCGACGTCGCCGAAATGCGAGCCGTACAGCGTCGCCCAGTTATTGCTCGATGCGTACGCACCCATGTAGTCGGAGAACGGATCGTATTGACGGCCGAACGTCAGCGCGCCGTACGTGCCGTTGTTCAAACCGACCCATGCGTTGCGGTTGAACAGCGTATTCGATTGCAACATCGCGCCGTTGCCGATCAGAAAGCTGTTCTCCAACGTGAAGTTCACCGTGGTGCCGCCACCGATATCTTCAGCGCCCGTCAAGCCCCAACGCGACGGCACCAGATTGCCGCCCGCCAGTTGATAATTCGCGTGGCCGTTGGTGCTGCCGTCGGCGAGCGTCGTCTGCTGGTTGGTCGTGTACACGACGCCGGCGTCGACCGTGCCATAGAGCGTCACCGAAGATTGCGCATGTGCGCCCATCGCGAGGCCGCACGCGGCCAGCGCAAGCGCTGAGCGCTTGACGAATGTGTCTGCCATATTTTTTAGCCGGAAGTTGAGTGGTGAAATCAGCAAGAACAAACAGGACACCCCGAGGACGCCTCGAGGACGCCCCGAACGAACGACACCATTCCGCCGCCGCTCAAAAATGAACGGCAACAGTCGATCGTTAGAACGTGGCGAGCTGGCGCGCGCTGAGTGTCTTGCGCGCTGTTCGATTACTGCCCGAAGCGCGCGTAGATATCCGGTCGCTTCTTACGCAAGATGAGACCGATCACGACGCCGAAGAGCGCCAACGCGAATACGATCCAGGGGAAAGACTTGACGATCGGGCTATCGGAGCCGCTGAGCGCATCGAGATTGCGCACCAGAATCACACCGATATACAGCAGGCCGATGCCACCGATGAGAGGCGCGACGAACGAGTGCCATACGCGCGTATCCTTGCGCGTCTTGCGGAAGAACGCGATGACGGAAAAACTCGTCACGGCCTGAAGCATCACGATCCCGATCGTGCCGAGCGCCGAACTCCAGCTGAATACGATGTTGAACGCATCGCTGCCCGCCGCGATGAAGAGCCCGAGCAGAACGCACACAGAGAGCGTTTGCAGATAGCTCGCCACATACGGTGAACGGTATTTTTCGTGCACGCGATTGAGCGCTTGCGGCAGGATGCCCTCCAGGCTGAGCGCGTGGATATAACGCACCAGCGTGTTATGAAACGACAGCAGGCTCGCGAAGATACTGCTGAGCAACAGGAAGCTCATCACCGTCGTCACTGCACCGCCCAGGTACTTGCCGGATTGAATGAACCAGAAGTCACCCGGCTGCTTCGTCGCAACTGTGACCACGTCGTTCAGTCCGTACGCGCAAACAATCGTCCACGTGACGAAAGCGAAGAACACGAGAATCAGCATCACCGACACATACGTCGCGCGTGGCACGGTCACCTTCGGGTCCCGGCATTCCTTGCCGTAAATCGCCGTCGCTTCGAAACCGATAAACGACGCGAAGGCGAACATCACCGCAATGCCGAGGTGGCCGCTGAACACATGCTCCGGCGTGAACGGTGCAAGCGTGAGGCCGTTCGGGCCACCCCCATGCACGACGATCGCAATCGCAAGCAGCAACAGGATTCCCAGTTCGAGACACATCAGCACGCCGAGCAACCGGCTATTCAGATCGATACCGCGGATGCCCGTGAATTGCACCACGGCCACGCAGATCAGCGAATAGCCGTACCAGGGCATCGCCGTGTGCAGGAGTGGAGAAAGAATCACCGTACAGAAAAATCCAAACAGCCCATACAGCGCGATCTGGATGAAGGTGTACGACATCAGCGCGACGAGTGCGCCGGCCATGCCCAACGGCCGGCCAAGTCCGGCGGTGATGTACGCGTAAAACGCACCGGCGCGCACAACGTGGCGGCTCATCGACGCGAAGCCGACGCTAAAGATCAGCAGCACGACGCCGGCAATCACGAACGCGCCCGGAATGCCGGCGCCATTGCCCAGACTGATCGCGGGCGGCACCGCGCCAAGCATGCCGGTAAGCGGCGCGGCCGCGGAAATCACGAGAAACACGATCTGCCACAGGCCCAACGTATTGCCCTTCAGTTCCACGGGATTCTCCGCGTCGACCAGACGGGTCGGAGAGTAGGGTTCATTCATCGCTGCCTCTATTTTGTTGGCTAGTCTGGAACTCGCCTAAACCCTGGAAATACTGGTCCAGACGCTCGCTTGACCGACGTTCGACGTTTCGGTGTGAGCGCATGGTAGGTAGCTAAAAAATAAAGCGACTTCGCGAACTGCGCCAAATTTTCGATAAATTGCGCCAATGCTCGCGAGCGTCTCAGGCAGTGCGGTTCGCAGCGAATAGTTAGGAAACGGAAGTTTTTTCGTGTGAAGATTGCGCCTTCACGTACTTTCAGAATGAAAGCAACTGCGGCGCCACCACCTTTATTGTTTTTTCCAGTTGCGCGTGGCACGCCACAGCACGGTTGCGTCGGCATAGCCCACGGCGCGAGCGATCGCCGCGTTGGTGAGCCCTTCACGTTCAAGCAGTCCTTCCACACTACGCTGCCGCTCTTCGCGCACGATCTGCCGCACGGAAGTCCCCGCCTCGGCCAGGTGCCGCTGCAACGAGCGATGCGAGAGACCGAGATCTTTCGCAATGTCGGCAACGATCAGCTTTTCGTGCGCGAGCCGCCGCGTCACCAGATCGCGCACCTGGTCGGCGATGCTGTGGGGCACCGCATCGCGCGCAATCAGATCGGTGGCATGGCGCTCCATCATGCGCGCCATTTGCGTGTCGGCGCTTTTGAGCGGCGCATCGAGATCCGACGGACGCAGGATCACGCCATTGAAAGGCTGCTGAAAGCGCACTGGCACGCGGAAAATGCGTGCATACGGTTTGAGGTCAGCGGGCGCGGCATGCTCGAAATGCACTTCGGCCGGATTCCACGCCGCGCCGCGCACGGCCCGGATCATATGGCACATCGTCGAGAGGCTGTATTCCGCGTCCTGCCGGCGCGGCCAGATCTGCGGATTGGCGATCTGATAGGTCCATACCGGCCATTCGCCATCGCGCAGCAACTCGCAGGTCGTGGTGTTCTGCCACGACGCGAGCGCGAGCGAGAACTTGCGCACTGCCGCGTTCAAGGTCGGCGACGACAGAAACACGAGACCCGCCGGCCCGAGCTCCGTCACCTGCAATTCGCTGCCCAGACGCAAGCCGAGCAACGGTTCGCCGAGTACTTCGGCCGCGCGCTCGAAAGCTGCCACGTAACGCGTGAGCGGCAGGATTTCATAGGGATTCGACAGGAGATTGCGGCTCATGCCGAACGCTTCGAGCAGCGCGTCGCAATTGGCGCCTGATGCATCGAGTGCGCGCACAACCGGCCCCATGACCGCGGCGCGGATCATCGGGAAGCTACCGTTGAGCGTGACTTTTTTCATGCTGAGCGTCTCCTCTCAAGTCTTCGCTGATGTGCTGCAGTGTTCTTCCTCGTGGCGCACTTTATCGTTCATTTGGCGCGATAAGCAAGCGCGAAAATATTATTGGGTTCCTACGATTTGCCATCGACTCAGCGTTCGACGCGTTTCACGCAGCCTCGCGCGCAGTCCGGTCCAGCAAACTCCTTCCGGGAATCTTATGAACACGAATGCCACGAAAACCGCACACGCCCCCGTTCATCCGCTCGATCCGCTGAGTCCGGACGAAATGCAGCTTGCCTGCGATCTCGTGAAGGCCGCCGAAAACCTCGACGGGCACGTGCGCTTTCCGATGGTCGAATTGCGCGAGCCGCCGAAGGCCGAAGTGATCGCATTCAAGGCCGGCGAATATTTTTCGCGCACGGCGTTCGTCCTGGCAATTGATCGTACGAATGGAACGACCACCGAATTCCATGTGGACCTGAGAGAGAAAAGAGTCGCCTCGCGCAACGTGCTGCCGTTCGATCAGGCGCCATATGGCCAGCCGCCGATCATGATCGAAGACTTCATGAACGCCGAGCAGATCGTTAAGAGCGACGACGCATGGCGCGTTGCGGTGATGAAGCGCGGCCTCACCGAGAAGGATCTGGAGCGCGTCCAGGTCGATCCGTTTTCCGCCGGCTGCTTCGACCGCGAGAACGAGAATGGCCGGCGCCTTGTGCGTTGCGTGAGCTACTACCGCGAGACCGTGACCGACAACGGCTATGCGCATCCGATCGAGGGCGTGGTGGCGGTGGTCGATCTGCTCGAGAAGAAGGTGATCGAGCTGGTAGACGACGGCCGCATCATTCCGATTCCGCGCGCGAAGCACAACTACGACACGCCGAGCCTCGGCGAGCCGCGCAGCACGCTCAAACCGCTGTCGATCAGCCAACCCGAGGGCCCGAGCTTCAAGATCGACGGCTGGCATGTGAGCTGGCAGAACTGGAACTTCCGGGTCGGCTTCACGCCGCGCGAAGGGCTGGTGCTGCATCAATTGTCGTGGGACGACGGCAAGAACACGCGGCCGATCATCTACCGTGCGAGCGTGACGGAGATGTGCGTGCCCTACTCCGACCCGAGCACGAATCACTACTGGAAGAGCGCATTCGATGCCGGCGAATACGGCCTCGGCAAACTGGCGAACCAGCTTGAACTCGGTTGCGATTGCCTCGGCACGATCCGTTATTTCGACATTCCGTCCGCCGACGATTTCGGCAATGCGTTCCTGATGAAGAACGCAGTGTGCATGCACGAAGAGGACTACGGCACCCTGTGGAAGCACTACGAGTTTCGCACCGGCGTCTTCGAAATGCGCCGCTCGCGACGCCTCGTGATCTCCTTCTTCGCGACGGTCGGCAACTACGACTACGGCTTCTACTGGTACCTGTACCAGGACGGCACCATCCAGCTCGAATGCAAGCTGACCGGCATCGTCCAAACCTCGGCCGTAGCCGACGGCGACACGTATCCGTGGGGCGGCATGATCACCGAGAACCTCGGCGGCCCGACCCATCAGCACTTCTTCAATGCACGGATGCACATGATGGTGGACGGCGAGCGCAACACCGTGACCGAACACGAATTCGTGCCGCGTCCGATGGGCGAAACGAATCCGTACGGCAACGTCTTCGACACCACCAAACACGTGTTCAAGACCGAGAGCGAAGCCGCACGCCTGGCGAACGGCCGCACCGGACGTTATTGGAAGGTGACCAACCCGAACGTGAAGAACGCTGTCGGCGCGAATCCGGGCTACAAGCTGATCGTGAACGACTCCCCGCTGATGCTCGCCGACGAGCGCTCGAAGGTCCGCCAACGCGGCGGCTTTGCGACACGTCACGTGTGGGTTACACCATTCGATCCGGCTGAACGTTACGCGAGCGGCGACTATCCGAACCAGCACGCGGGCGGTGACGGGTTGCCGCGCTACATCGAGGCGAACCGCAACATCGAGAACGAGGACATCGTTTTGTGGCACAGCTTCGGCCACACGCATGTGTGCAAACCCGAGGACTTCCCCGTGATGCCGGTGGAATACGCCGGCTTCATGCTCAAGCCGAACAACTTCTTCTCCGCCAACCCGACGATGGACTTACCGTCGGAGCGTGACCAGAACAGCGTCGAAGACGGCAAGTCCGCGGATCATGGCTGCTGCAAGCGCTGATTCGATGGCGCGCCGCGCGCGGCTCGCTGCTGCACGCGTGGCCGACGCGGCATGCGTGCGTCCCGCGACTGCGTGCAGCGTAGTACGCCGGCTGACTTCAAACGAAGGCGGCGTGGCACGCATGCTGATTGCGGGCGCGGGCGCGGGTGCGGGCGCGGGCGCTGCGGTACACGGGCGGATTGCGTGCGCGAGGAGCACGGTACGCGGGTTAATTGCGGGCGTGGGTTGGGTAGCACGTGTGTTGATGGCGAGCATGGGTGGCGCAGCGCGCGGGCTGACGGCGAGCGTGAGTTGGGCAGCGCGTGTGTTGGTGACGAGCGTCGGTGGCGCGGCACGCCGGCTGACGGCGAGCATGAGTGGTGCGGCGTGTGTGCTGCTCGTGAGCGGTGCCGCGACGCTGGTGACGCAAGCCGGCCTCGGCCAACGAGCCAACGCGTTGTGGATGAGCGCGTTGGCGTTAGCAACGATGACGATCGTGCCGCTGTTGATGTCGCGCGTATCCAGGACACACACCACGCTTGCGACGGCGGTGACGTTGATTGCCACGATGAGTGCGATGGGCGTCGTGCCGGCGTATGTGAGTGGACTGGAGCATTCCACCACGATAGCTGGGTTGTTTGTGGCGGTAGGTGGCGTGTTGCTGTTGTACGGGCGGCATCTTGTTGGCTCGTCAGCCTTGCCTCATGAGGATTTCGATCGAAATCAGTACGCGGATCAAAACACGGATCAGTCGCCCAGAGCCATCCACGCAACCGGCACGACGGCGCTGCTCGCATTGCTTGCGGGCATATCGAGCGGCAGTCTTGCGCGTTTCCAGTTGTATGCGATTTGCGGCATGAGTGGCGCCCAACCGATATGGCAGATCTTGCTCTCGGCGGGTGCCGTTTGCGCGCTGGCGTTCATCGCCGACCGTTCCGGCAACAGCAACCGAATGTTGATTGTGCTGTACGTGCTACGAGCGGCGTTTATTGGGGTCCTCGCAGCCGTGGACAGTCCAACACTTGCACTACTCGCAGCAAAGATATTTCTGGTTCTCGACTGCCTGACGATTCCGGCGCTGATGAAACTGCGGAAAAAATCGCACAGCGCATTGAGCGCGGGTTGTCCCGGCGGGGCGCACCACATCGGGATGGTGTTGGGCGCAACGTTATCGACGACGCCCTACTTTTTCGGCGACGGATTCATCGTGCTGTATGCGCTAAGCGCGATCACGAACCTGATATGTGCCGGCACATTAGCAACCAACTGGTTCGAAAGAAAGGCGCACCGCGAGCACCTAAACCATCACTCCCGCCAGGCAGACTCTTCCGACGAGCACGAAGTGCAAGTTGGGAAGTATGACTCCTTTGTCACGAACGCCGAATGCACGAGAACACAGATTCCAGATGCACCACTACCGTCTGCGAGCTGCGGGCCCCACTTAGCAGGAGTGGTTTGAGCCGCTTTCTTTTGCCTACTTTTCTTTGCGGCATGCAAAGAAAAGTAGGTGCCGCCCCGCACAGGGGCAACGCTAATAGACCACTAGCAATTCAAGGAAAGGCCAAAGCCCCAGGCAAGCAAACAAAGCGCCAACCAAATAGCACCACCACCATCACCCCGACGGAGACAAACCATGCCCGAACAGAAAACCCCAGCAAAGCTGCCAACCACAATGTTCATCAACGGCGAAAAAACCCCAAGCGCCGCAGGCAAAACCTTCCCCATCTACAACCCATCGACAGGCGAAGAACTAGCCCACCTCCCAGACGCATCAGAATCCGACATCGACCACGCGGTCAAAACCTCAAAAGCAGCCTTCGAGTCAGACACCTGGCGCAGAATGCCGCCAGCCGCTCGTGAACGTCTGATGCTAAAACTAGCCGACCTGGTAGAACAACACACTGACGAACTAGCCACATTAGAAACCCTAAACCAGGGAAAACTAATAGCCTTCTCCAAAATGCTGGAAGTCTCAGGCAGCGTCCAATGGCTCCGCTACATGGCCGGCTGGGCGACCAAAATCGAGGGTACCACCTTCGACGTGTCGATCCCCTTCCCACCCGGCACCCGCTACAACGCCTCAACAAAACGCGTCCCAGCAGGCGTAGTCGCCGCAATCGTGCCGTGGAATTTCCCGCTCCTGATGGCGGTCTGGAAGATCGCCCCAGCCCTCGCATGCGGTTGCACCGTCGTGCTGAAACCAGCGGAAGAAACGCCTTTAACAGCAATCCGCCTGGCCGAACTGGCCTCTGAAGCCGGCTTCCCTCCGGGCGTATTCAACGTCGTCACAGGCCGCGGCGAAACCGCCGGCGCAGCGCTAGTCAAGCATCCGCTCGTGAACAAAGTCACCTTCACGGGATCAACAGAAGTGGGCCGCATCATCGGCCGCCAATGCGCAGGCGATCTGAAACGCGCATCGCTGGAACTGGGCGGCAAGAGCCCCGTGATCGTACTGGACGACTGCGACCCGAAGAAAGCGATCGAAGGCGCCGCCGGCGCGATTTTCTTCAACCACGGGCAGGTCTGTACCGCGGGTTCCCGCCTGTACGTTGCGCGCTCGATTTACGACGAAGTGGTGGAAGGTATCGCCGCCGTAGCCGATGGGATCACATTGGGTTCCGGTTTCGATGCCGCAACGCAGATGGGACCCATGGTTTCCGCACGGCACCGCGACAAGGTCATGGGAATGATCGCGCAAGGCCGCCAGGAAGGCGGCGAGATCCTGTCACGTGACGCGGCCGTTGATGCGGATGGCTTCTTTGTCCGCCCGACGGTCATTGCCAATCGCGCATGCAAGCCGCTTTCCGTGGTCAGGGAGGAGGTTTTCGGACCGGTGCTGGTGGCGATGCCTTATGACGATATCGATGAGGTCCTGATTCAGGCCAACGCATCGGAATATGGTCTTGGCGCGAGTGTGTGGACGAATCAGCTCGACAAGGCGCTGCGGCTGGTTGACGGCATCGAAGCGGGGACCGTTTGGGTCAACACGCACAACATGGTCGATCCCGCCATGCCGTTCGGCGGGTTCAAGGCGTCGGGGATCGGACGTGAGCACGGCAAGGCCATTGTGGATGCTTATACGGAAAGCAAGTCGGTCTGCATCGCGTATTGACCGGTCGCTGCACGTCTTGCGGCACGAACACATCGTCGCCGCAAGACGTGCAGACCTGTAACACCTCGAGGGCAACACAGTAAAATACCAGGCACCCGCGCCGCTGCGCGTCAGCCTACCCTTGGGTGCCCAATCTTGAAACGCAAAATGCCCGCGCTGAACGCGCTGAAAGCCTTCGAAGTCGCCGGCCGCACAGGCAGCTTCACGCGCGCAGCGGAACTGCTGAACGTGACGCAAAGCGCGGTCAGCCGGCAAGTCCGGCAACTGGAAGCCCAACTCGGCGAGACGTTGCTCCAGCGTCACCATCACCACCTCGAACTCTCGGCCGCCGGCCGCATTCTCCTGCAAGCACTGCAACAATCATTCGACCGGATCGAGCTCACGGTTCGCAGCTTGCAGGAGAAAACCCATCGCAACCGTCTGCGTATCAACGCGCCACCCACCTTCACGAGCCGCTGGCTGATGCCGCGTCTCGGACGTCTGCGCGACGCGCATCCGCATCTCGAACTCAGCCTGTCGACCCGCATCGACGACAATCTCGCCGAATCAGGCGTGCTCGACTGCGCCATCCGCTTCGGCAACGGCGAGTGGGAAGGCGTGGACAACCGCTTGCTGATGAACGAACGGCACATCGCCGTCTGCGCCCCCGCGTTGCTCGCGCGCGAGGCAGGCCGCGCGGCCATCGATCTGAATCAGTTCACGCTGCTGCACGTGCTCGCGAGCGCCGATCAGCGCTATCTGACCTGGCAGCATTGGTTGAAGGCCGCCGGCATCGAGAACGTCGACACCCGCGGCGGCTACGAATTCGATTTGCTCGATCACGCGATCCAGGCCGCTATCGACGGGCTCGGCGTGACCATCGCCGATCGTCACATGATCGGGCGCGAACTCGCGGAAGGCCAACTCGTACAGGTGCTGAACGTGCACGTCGACGGACATCAGTCGTATTGGCTCGTCACGCGTGCGGAACAGGACGAGCTGCCGCACGTCGCGCTGTTCCGCGACTGGCTGCAGCAGGAGATCTGGTTGACCGAGCGCGCGCTCGATTCGTCGGAGTCGGCGCAGTTGGGCGAAGCGGATTGAGCCGGGCGAAGTCAAGCGGCAGCAGCGAGCTCCGCCGCTTCGGGTTTAAAGGCAGCTTCGACGGCAGCGTCCATGAGGATCATCTCGGCGCCCTTCTCCGCGACCATCATCGTCGGTGCATTGATGTTGCCCGACGTGATGTTCGGGAAGATCGACGCATCGACCACGCGCAAGCCGGTAATGCCGTGCACCCGCAACCGCGCATCGACCACTGAGGTGCGTGGGTCGTCGCCCATCGCGCACGAGCCGCACAGGTGATAGATCGAACCCGATTGCTCGCGGAAATACTGCAGGAAGCCTTCGCGCGTATTCACCTGCGGTCCCGGCGAGATTTCCTCGACCGTGATCTCCTTCAACGCCGGCGAAGCCATCACTTTGCGCACCAGTTCGCAACCCTGGATCACTTCGTCGATGTCTTTCTCCGTGGTCAATGCGTTGATACGGATTTTCGCGGCGTCTTCAGCACGGTTCGACGCGATCTCGATCGAACCGCGGCTGGTCGGCCGGCACGGGTTGAATGCCAGCAGGAAGCCCGAATACGGCTCGGGTTCGAGATTCGCCTTGTTGCTCTTCGGAATCCGGTACGACAGCGGATTGAAGTACAACTGCAGATTCGGCTGCACTTCCTGATCGTTGCCCTTAAAGAACCCGCCCGACTGGTTCACGCTCATCGCGAGCGGCCCCTTGCGCGTCAGCAGATACTGCAGGCCGAGCTTGAGCTTGCCGAGCAACGGGCGCATTTCGTCATTCAACGTCTTCACGTTCGCGCGATAGTAGAAGCTCACGCACAGATGGTCCTGGAGATTCTGCCCCACAGCGGGCAGTTCCTTGACCATCGCGATGCGATGCTTCGCCAGCAAAGCGCTATCGCCTACGCCTGAGAGTTGCAGCAGCTTGGGCGAATCGACCGCGCCCGCCGACAGGATCACCTCGCGGTTCGCCATGAACTGCCGCGTCGCGCCGTTCTGCGTCACGCTCACGCCAATGGCCCGCTGGTTGCCGTCGAATAGCACGCGGCTGGCGAGCACGTCACGCTCGACCGTCAGGTTCTTGCGCGTCAGCACCGGATGCAGATATTCGAAGCTGCTCGACGAACGCTGCCCGTTGCGCGTATTCACGTCATAGATGCCCGCGCCTTCGAATCGTTCGCCATTGAAGTCGTCGCTGCGCTTGTAGCCGGCCTGGCCGCAGCCTTTCAGGAACACGCGGCAGATCGGATGGACTGCATCCTTCATCGGCGAGATACGGATCGGGCCGTCCGCACCGTGATACTCCGTGTTGCCAAGCGGATGCGATTCGAGCTTGCGGAAATACGGCAGCACGTCGCGAAACGCCCAGCCCGGGTTGCCCGCCGCGGCCCAGTCGTCGAAATCATGCGGCTGGCCGCGCACGTAGATCATCGCGTTGATCGAGCCGGAACCGCCCTGCACCTTGCCGCGCGGGCAATAGATCGGCCGGTTGTCGAGTTCCTTTTCGGGCTCGCTGTAGTACATCCAGTTATAGGTTTCGTTGTAGTACGTCTTGGTGAAACCCACCGGGATCTTGAACCAGAACGAGCTGTCCTTGCCGCCCGCTTCGAGCAGCAGCACCGAATATTGGCCCGACGCCGAAAGGCGATTGGCGAGAATGCAGCCCGCCGAACCCGCGCCGACGATGATGTAATCGTAGTTCATGCTCTATGTCGCCTGAGGGCGCCCAATCCATTGAATGCGTAAAACAGCTTGAAACCCACAGCCTGAAACCCGCAGGTTGAAACCCGGCAGCTTCAAGCCGGGCTCAACCCTTGGCCGGCGCGAGATCCTTCACGTCGGCAGGTTGTGCTGCCATCTGCAGATGCAGACGCTCCCCGGTGTACGGCGTGTGCTGCCGAACGACGTCCATGTTCAACTCCACGCCCAAGCCCGGTTCCTGCGACGGAATGATGTAGCCGTCTTCCCATTGAATCGGCTTCTTCAACACGGCCGCATGAAAGCCGTCCCACGTACCGATGCTTTCCTGAATCAGGAAATTCGGTGTGCAGGCTGCGAGCTGAATGCTGGCGGCCGCACCGATCGGACCGTTGTACAGATGCGGTGCGATCTGCGCGTAATACACCTCGGCGATCGCCGCGACTTTCTTCGCTTCGAGCAGGCCGCCCACACGCGCCACGTTCAGTTGCAGGATCGACGCCGCGCCCGCTTCGAGCAGCTTGAAGAATTCATACTTGGTGGTCAGGCGCTCGCCCGCGGCAATCGGAATGCTCGTGTGCTGCGCGACTTGCGCCATCGCGCCTTCCTGCCCCGGCGGCACCGGTTCTTCAAACCACAACGGATCGTATTTCTCGAGCCGTTTGGCGAGCCGGATTGCCGAGGACGGCACCATCTGCCCGTGCGTGCCGAATAACAGATCGGCCTTGCTGCCGACAGCCTCGCGCACACGGCGGCAGAAGGTCTCGCAACGGTCGAGCACTTCCATCGACAGTTGATGGCCCGAGTAAGCCGTATACGGCCCCGCCGGATCGAACTTCACCGCGGTGAAGCCACGCTTGACGTTTTCAACCGCGCATTCGGCGGCGAGATCGGGATCGTCGTAGTCGTATTCGCCGCGACTGTTCTTCGGATACAGGTAGGTGTACGAGCGCAGACGCTGGTTCACCATGCCGCCCAGCAGCTCGTACACCGGCTTGTTCGCCGCCTTGCCGATAATGTCCCAGCACGCCATTTCCAGCCCGCTCACCACGCCCATCATCGTGAGATCGGGGCGTTGCGTGAAGCCGCTCGAATACGCTTCGCGCCAGAGCCGCTCGATATGGTGCGGATCCTTATCGAGCAGATAGCGGCCGAATACATCGTCGATGATGTGGGTCATCGCTTTCGGATGGAACGTCGCCGAATAGATTTCGCCGACGCCTTCAATACCGCAATCGGTCTTGAGCTTGACGAAGATCCAGTACATGCCGCCCACGTGCGGCGGTGGTACGGCAACGATATGCGTTTCGAGCGAGACGACTTTCATTTACGCAACCCCTTTTTTGTTAAGCATGTTCCTCAGCGCCAGGCCGGCGAAGCCGCCGAGCGCCGCCATTCCGGCCACATAGCCGAAGTAAAGCTGGTAACCGAAGACGCCCGGGAAGTTCTGCGTCAGATAGCCGTTGATCAACGGCAGGAACACGTCGGGCGAATAGCCGAGTACAGAGATCAGGCCGATGGCGAGGCCCATCGTTTCGACCGGGATATTGCAGCGATCCAGCAGCGACCAGTACAGCCCGCGAATCGCGTAAGTCAGAATGCCGATGAACAGCACGAGGAACACCAGCAGCACATGGCTCGAGATACGCGGCGCCGCCATCAAACCCAGCAACGACAATGCAGCGAGAAAGAGCGCGATCACCAGCACAGAGACCTTCGAATAACGGTCGCCGAGAAAGCCGCCACCGATGCCGCCGATCGGGCGCATCCACAGCTTGAGCGTAGTGATCGTGCCGGCCATCACCACTGTCAAGCCGATCTCGCCTTCGTGCAGATACGCGGAGAAGCTGTAAGTCGCCCAGAACACCTGGTAACCGCAGAACACGATAGCCGCGACCAGCCATAACTCAGGAATCGACGCGAGCGTTTTCAGATCGACCAGCACGTTGCTGCGTTTTTTCGTGGCACGGTTGGCGGCAGCGTCTTTAGCGCCTTGCTTATCTTTAACAAGCGCAAGCACCACGCCAAGTGCGATGCACAGAAACGCGTACATGTAGACGACCAGCTTGAAACCAGCCGCTACCGGTTCGCCCTTGGTCTGCGTGAACCACGCGAACAGCGTGATCGCGATGGTCGCGAGCATCGCTTCGATCAGGCCGCGTCCGCCGTCGAGCAAACCGAAGAAACGGCCCTGCTCGTGCGTGCCGGCGATCATCGTCACTCGCTTGATGACGGCAGCCCAGAAGGTCAATCCAGTCGTCAAACCCCAACCGCCGAAGATCAGCATCAGCATCTGGAACGACGGCGCGGTCGAATACCACAGGCCGAGCACGCCGGTTGCGATCAGCGAAAAGCAGATCAGGAGGCGCGGCGCGATCCGGTCGGCGAGCCAGCCGCTCGGCAAGTAACTCAGCAGAAAGATCGTGCCGAGCGACGAATACAGATAGCCGAGTTGACTATCGGTGATGTGGAACACTTCGAGCATCGTCGGCTGATAGACCTGCCGCAGATACAGAATCGGGTAAATCGCGCCGGCCGCCACGACCAGCAACATGAGCTGGATGTAGCGTTGAGCCTTGTTGGCTTGCAATGCGGTTTCCGCGGCGCTTGAGACGAGCGCAGCGGTGGTTTGAACGGGCTGAGATGACACGTGAGCGCTCCTGGAAGACACGGCGCCGGTTCACCGGGCCGCCGGGTCTTCAAATATTTTTATAAGTGCAGCGGACTTGCTGCGTTTCTACGGGTTTCAAGGCGACGCGTGCCGTCTACTCCGAATCGCACGGCACGCGCCGGTTTCAGCTTTTCTGCTTTAGTACTTCATGACTACGAGACGGGTCTGCGTGAATTCGAGCATGCCGTGCTTGCCGTCGTCGCCGCCGAGACCCGAGCGTTTCCAGCCCGCATGGAAACCTTGATACGGATCGGCCGGCGTACGGTTCACATACAACTCGCCTGCCTCGATGCCGTTGGCGACCTTCATCGCACTGCGGTAGTTCTCGGTATAGAGCACCGACGACAAACCAAACTGATGGTCGTTGGCCATTTCCAGCGCTTCGTCGAGCGTGCGGTATTTGACGACCGGCATGATCGGACCGAAGGTTTCTTCCTGGATGATTTCCATGTTCTGACGGCAGTTCGACAGCAACGTGGCCGGATAGAAGAAGCCCTTGCCTTGCGGCAGCCTGCCGCCGGTTTCGAGCGTGGCGCCCGCGGCGAGCGCGCGTTCGACCATGCCGTGAATCGACTGGCGCGACGCGTCGTTGACAAGCGGCCCCATCAGCGACGGCTGTTCGCTGCGATCGCCGCTTTCCACCGCGCTCATGTGCTTCTTCAGCAGCGCGACGAAACGGTCATGCACGGTTTCCTGCACGTAGACGCGTTCGATCGCCGTGCAAAGCTGCCCGCAGTGAGTGGTTTTGGATGCGACCAGATCGCGCGCGGCCTTCTCCAGATCGGCATCTGCCTCGATGATCGCGGGCGTCTTGCCGCCCAGTTCGAGCGACGGCTTGGCGATGTTCGTCTTGCAGTATTCGAGCACCTTGCGGCCCGCGCCGACGCTGCCGGTCAGCGTGATCATGCCGACCTTCGGATGCGTGCAAAGCGCTTCGGCGGTTGCGTGATTCATCGCGAGAATGTTCACGACGCCGGCCGGCAACCCTGCCTTCTCAACCGCTCTTGCGATCTCGAACGCCGATGTCGGCGTGTTGTTGCTCGGGCGCACCACCACGGTATTGCCGGCGATTAGCGCGGGCGCCACCTTGCGCATGAACGTATAGACCGGGTAATTGAATGGGATCAGACACGCGACCACGCCGATCGGCTCGCGATGCAGCACGAGGTTTTCGTCGGGCGTGTCGCTCGGAATCACCTCGCCTTCGATGCGGCGCGCCCATTCGGCGTGGTAGCGGGTGATCTGGCCGGCGTAGATCGCTTCGCTGGTGGCGTCGGCGACGCTCTTGCCCGACTCCAGCGCGAGCGCCGCGCCTATGGCAGGCGCGCATTCGGTGAGCGCGTCGGCGAGCTTGTGCAGATAGACCGCGCGCTCGGCCGAAGGCAGCTTGCGCCAGCCCTTCTGGGCGGCGGCTGCGGCGTCGACTGCGGCGATAGCCTCGGCTTCGGTGGCGCCCGTGACGTGGGCAATCACGGCTTCGGTGGCGGGGTTGGTGACGGCGATGAGCTCGTCGCTTGCCGCGTCGATAAAGCAGCCGTTAGCAAAATTCCGATCGAGTCGCATGTCGTCTCCTGAAAATCTGGTGCGGTGGTGCATTGCCTTCGGCTATCGCCTTCATGCCAAAGGTGCATGAACGGAATTTTTCTCTCCGGCACGGCGCGCCACAAGCGAATAATTCGCGGGACAAACATTCGAAAAAATCACGTTTATCCAGGGATGTGCCTCATACGCGAATCCCATCCCGAATAGCAGAATCCGGGCTTTGCCAAAAGCAGCGGCCTTTGCAAGCGGTCGAACCCCGTTTCGAACCACTGGGGTCACTCATTACCAACGTCTGGAGTTCACAATGAAAAAGAATGTCATCGCCACCGCCGCCTTCACGGCACTCACCTCGCTGGCGGCCCCGTCCGCCTTCGCGCAAAGCAGCGTGACCCTGTACGGCGTGCTCGATGAAGGCATTGATTACACCAACAACGCCGGGCGCGGCGCGGTCTGGGAAATGGCGAGCGGCTATGCGCAAGGCAGCCGCTGGGGCATGAAGGGTTCGGAAGATCTGGGCGGCGGCATGAAGGCCGTGTTTCAGCTGGAAAACGGCTTCGACGTAAGCTCGGGGCGGCTTAACCAGGGCGGCCGCATGTTCGGCCGCCAGGCCTATGTGGGCTTGAGCGACAACCGGTTCGGCACGGTCACGCTCGGGCGCCAGTACGACTCGGTGGTCGACTACCTCGCGCAAACCACCGCCAACGGCAACTGGGCCGGCTACCTGTTTGCGCATCCGTACGACAACGACAATACGGACAACTCGTTCCGTCTCGGCAACAGCGTGAAGTACGCGAGCCCGGAAATCGCGGGCTTCCAGTTCGGCGGCGTGTACAGCTTCAGCAACGACACGAACTTCGCGAACAACCGCGCCTATAGCTTCGGTGGCCAGTACGCGAACGGCGGCCTGCTGATTGCAGCCGCGTACCTGCAGGCGAACAATCCGGGCGCAGGCTCGACCGGCGCGATCACCGCGAACGACGCGAGCTTCATCGCCGGACGCATGCGGGTGTTCGGCGCCGGCATCAACTACACGTTCGGTTCGGCGACCGCCGGTTTTGCTTACACCAACTCCAACTATAAGGACCCGACCGGCAACGGCTATATCGGCATCCCGTTGGCGGCATCGGGTGTCAGCCTGAATACGCTGAAGTACCAGAACTTCGAAGTGAACGGCAAATACCAGTTCACGCCGGCCTTCTTTATCGGCGCGCAGTATGTGTACACGATGGAGAACTACGATGCGTCGACTGGCAACGTGAAGCCGAAGATTCACTCGGTCGGTGTGATGGCGGATTACAACCTGTCCAAACGCACGGACGTTTATGTGCAGGGTGAGTATCAGAAGGTCGCTGGCGACTCGACCAATTCGATTCTCGACAACGCGTTCATTCCGGGTGTGCAGGCGCCGTCGTCGACGGGGAATCAGGTGGCTGTGCGGCTCGCGCTGCGGCACAAGTTCTGAGGGTTAGGGGATTGCTGCGCTGGAGCCGCGCTGTGAGCGGCTCCAGGCCACAGGTGTTCAATTTTTGGCGATGTTCACGTTCCGTATACATTCTGATTTTCTGAACGCGGGCGACCGCCAACGGCATCAATCCCCCTCCACCGCCGCCTTCAACCTCAGCAACGCGTGATCCCACTGCTGCGAGATCGCTTCGAGCGCTCGCCGCGCTTCTTCGAGGTGCGCCGGTTCGAACGCCCATAAGCGCTCACGGCCCACCTTGACGTCGCGCACGAGGCCCGCATTGGCAAGCACCTGCAAATGTTGCGTGATCGACTGCCGCGTCATCTCCGTGCCGGCGGTCAACTGCGCAATCGACATCGCACTGCCCGCGCACAACACGGCGATCAGACGCAGTCGCGTTTCGTCGCCGAGCGCCGCAAAAATCTGCGCGGAACTTCGCAGCATGGCCGCCTTCACTCGCGCATTGCCCACAGGCGGCTTATCCCTTGGCGACATGCTTTTCGATGTTGATCAACTGCTCTTCCCACCCGCCGCTATTCATGCGGAACGCTTCCTCGCGACGTGCGGCGGGAATTTGATCGAAGCCCGATTCGACCACCCGAAGCAACGTGCCCGAATCGACCTCGCTCAGCTCGAATACGACCAGCGTGGTGGGCTCGGGCGAGTAGTCGACCGACACATCGACCGCGGCCGGATGCCAGCGAAAAGACAGAAGATGTTCCGGCTCGACGCGCTCGACCAGCACGTCCATGACGAGATGCTCGTATCCGGGATAGGTGATGTTGCCTTGCACGGATTGACCGGCGGCAAACTGTTTGCCGCTGAAATCCACGCAAAACCATTTGCCGAATTCCTCGGCGTTGGACAACGCGCGCCACACTCGCGAGCGCGGTGCCTTCAGCAGGATCTGTTTTTCGATGCGGTCAGTCGACGCGTTATTGGGTGTGTCAGATGAGATTGTCATATATGCAGCCTCCTGACTGCATATTAGGCTCGCAACCGACGACATGCAAGTATCTGCCTGCATATTCTCAGGTGGCACCCTGCTTTTCCACTGAGGGACAGCCAAACAGGTCGCCACAGGCGCTTGCTTATCCCGCCGAAGTCTTCTGCACAAACGCGCTCACCACAGCCTCAAGTTCCTTGGTGATGGAAGTCATCACGCCCGCTATCACGGCGAACTCCCGGCCAGTCACATTCGAGCGGCTCGCCACGATCTGGCCGTTGAACGAGACAATATGTGCTTCCTTTGCGATCGCTTTGATCCGCTCGATGAGATCCTGCTGGCCCTTCTTCTGCGCCCGCGCAATGCGCCGGCTTTCCTGCTCGTAGACAGCGGTCACGGTGTGCAGATGCGTCAGCAACGGATCGACGGAACCGATCAACGCGTTCAGTGCTTCATTGGCGCGCGGCGAGCCGCGTTCGATCGCTTCCAACGCCACCGAGGCCAGCGCGATAAAGTCCGTGATCTTCTTCGCAACGTTCCCGCTGCCGTGAAAAGCTTCGCGCAACGCCGGCGAGAACAGTCCGGGCAAGCCGTCGCGGCCTTGCACCAGCGCCGTGTGGCTGTCTGAAAACGTACGCAAGGTCTCCCGCGCGATCACCATCGCACCGTCGAACTGTTGAAACGCCAACATCGACTGCAACGCGATGCGCTGCGACAGCATCCGTTGACGGCCCGCCATGTTGATCAACGAGCTCAATACCTCGCTGGAGACGTCCGCTTCGGACGGCGGTGCTTGAACCCGATCTTTCGTGATGCTCATGTCATCTGCTTATGATTCGATTGACCTCTTCGCTCTGACCGGCATCCGCGCCGCGTGACCGCCATCGGCAGACACGCAGCGGTGTGGATACCGAATTGCATTACTCCGTTGCGTGCACGTGCATCACATTGCTGTGCATCGACCACGCCATCCACGGACGGCGCAGCGCGACGATCGCGAGGAACGCGCAAGCCGCCAGCGCGCCGAAGGTCGCGAAGCCCATCTGATAGCTGCCCGTGCTTTCCTTCGCGATGCCCATCACGACCGGCAGATAGAATCCACCGATGCCGCCCGCGGCGCCGACGATGCCCGACATCAAACCGGTGCGGCCGGCCCAGCGATGCGGCACCAACTGGAAGGTCGCGCCATTGCCAAGACCGAAGGCCACGTACAGGCACAGCAGCAGCACAATCCCGCCCACCATCGACGGCATCGCGGCAGCAAAAACGAAGTCGCACAGCGAAATGACCGCCAGCAGGAAGGTCAACGCGCGAACACCCGACACCTTGTCGGCGATCAGGCCGCCGAGCGGCCGCACGATCGCGCCGGTTGCGGCAAGCAGCGCCATGAACAGGCCCGCGTCGATCTTCGACAGCTGATACAGGTTGGTCAGCAGCAGCGAAACATACGAAGACATGCCGACAAACCCCCCGAACGTGATGCTGTACACCAGCATGATCGCCCACGTGTCGCGCTCAGACAGTACCGAGCGATAGCGCTTGGGCAGCACCGCGATCGCCAGCAGCGCACCGATCACCGGCAACAGCAGCACACCGGTCTTGCCGGAGCCGAACACGCCCGCTTCGACCAGCAGCACGAGCACGATCAAACCGACGAGCGTCACCGCGAAGCTGCCGAATGCGCGCAGCACACTGCCGGATTTGATACCGGAATCGTTGGCCCAGAAGTACAGCGTGATCGCGGCAATCGCGAGCAACGGGAGTGCGCCTGCGGTCGCCATTTGCCAGCCGTAGTGCGTCGCCAGTTGCGGGAACAGGAAGCCGTCGAGCACCGCGCCGATGTTGCCGGCTGCGGCCAGACCCAGCACCAGACCCTGCACCTTCGGCGGATAGTTGCTGCCGGCCATCGGCAGCGCCACCGCGAAGCTCGCCCCACCCACGCCGAGGAACACGCCGAGCACCAGCAGCAAGGTGTACGACGGCACGAACGGCAACAACGGCAGCACGATCGTCGGCACCGCCGACAGCAATACGCCCATCAGCGCGATGCGCTTGCCATGCGCGGATTGATAGAGATTACCGAGCGTCACGCGCAGGATCGCTGCCGACAGCACCGGCACGGCGACCAGCAAACCTTGCTGCGCAGGCGTCATTGCAACGCTCTTGCTGATGAACGGCGCGAGCGGCCCGTACAACACCCAAACGGTGAAGCCGGTGTCGAAATAGAGAAAACACGCCACTAGTGCGCGCCAGTCCCCACTCTTTAGGGAGCTCATCACGTTTTTCATTCGGCATCCTCAAATATGCTGATTGTTTGCTAACCTGGTGCGCGGCGCTGGTACTTTGCGCTGAATCACTGCGCACCGGAACGGTCACGATGTTGAATACCGGTCTGAACATGCAACCTTCATGCCATCCGGACTCTGCTTCTGAAGCTTGACTGCGTACTCTTTGAAACTGTGATGCCGCGACCGTGCCGGCCGATTCAAAAATCAATAAACGTCGCGTGCATAGCGCTTTTCTTGCGCTAAACGCCCCACATACTCGGCGGCTTTTTCTTCGCTCATGCCACCGTGCTGAGCGACCACATGCCTGAGCGTCGCGTCGACGTCTCGTGCCATCCGGTTTGCGTCGCCGCAAACGTAGAAATGCGCACCTTCTTCGAGCCATTCCCACAGTTGCGCACCCTGCTCGCGCATGCGGTCCTGTACATAGATCTTTTCCGTTTGATCGCGCGAGAAAGCGACGTCGAGCCGGGTCAGCACACCGCTGTCACGCATCGCTTCCAGTTCGTCGCGATAGTAGAAATCGGTGGCCGCATGTTGCTCGCCGAAGAACAGCCAGTTGCGTCCCTTGTCGCCGCGTGCACGCCGCTCGTGCAGAAAGCCGCGAAACGGTGCAACGCCGGTTCCCGGACCGACCATGATGATCGGTGTGTCAGAACTATGAGGAGGCCGAAAGTGTGCGGATTTCTGCACGAATACCGGCACATTCACGTCGCCGGCGCGGTCCGCGAGGAACGTCGACGACACGCCCTTGCGATGGCGGCGGCCATTGCTATAGCGAACCGCAGCAACCGTCAGATGAACTTCGCCAGGATGTGCTTTCGGACTCGACGCAATCGAATACAAACGCGGCTGCAGGCGCTTGAGCATGCCGGTCAATTCGGTGGCCGTCAGGTCCACGGGAAATTCGTGGAGTACGTCGGCGAGTTGTTGGCCCCACAACCATTGTTTGAGATCGGATTTGCATGCCGGCGTCAACAGATCGCGCAATGCACCGTTGCTGCTTCGGGCAGCGATGAATGCCAGTGAGTCAGGGCTGGGGCGCGCGATTTCGTAGTGCTTGCCGAGCGCGTCGGCGAGGCGCATGTCGCCCACACCGGACACATTGACCGCGGCGTCGGCGCTCAGGCCGCTCAGGCTGATCAATTCGTCTACCAGTTCAGGACAATTGCTCGGCCATACGCCCAGCGCATCGCCGGCTTCGTATTCGAGGCCCGAGTCGCCCGTGCTCAAGGAGAAGTAGCGCGTATCCTTGGCTGCGCCCTGCTTGTTCAGTTGCAGGTTCCTGACGAGCCGCGAGGCGGCCGGACGCGTTTTGGTCGGCACGGCGCCGGGCACCACGGCATTGATCATGCCGCCCGGCGGCACTGCGTGCAGCGCGGCATCTTCTTCCTTGATGCGCAGGATGATGCTTTCGAGCAACGCGTCGGCATTCTCCTGATACTCGCTGTCGCAGTCGACGCGATCCATCAGACGCACCGCGCCTTGCGCAGCGAGACGTTCATCCAGACGGCGGCCGTGACCGCAAAATTGATCGTAGTTGCGATCGCCCAGCGCGAGCACCGCGTAGCGCAGACCTTCGAGACGAGGCGCTGCGTCGCTGGCGAGTTGGGACCAGAAACCTTGCGCGTTATCAGGCGGATCGCCGTCGCCGAAGGTGCTCGACATCAGCAGCACGTATTGCGCTTTCGCGAGCGCCGACACCTGATAGTCCGCCATACACGACGTGCGGATTTCGAAGCCCGACTCCATCAGACGCGTGGCATAACGCTCGGTCAGCGATTCCGTGTTGCCGGTTTGCGAGGCCCACAGCAAGGTCACTTTGGGCCGCACGCGCAAGATGCGCACACTGGACGCATGCGCCGCTTCAGAATGCGGTGCGGCAAGCGCACCTGCCGGCGCGGCCGCATGGGTTCCGCTGCGGCTATAGAGTCCGGCCAGCAAACCGTCCACATACAAGCGGTTCACCGGACCGAACGGCGCGCCTGCCGGAAGGACCGGCACGCTGTCGATGCCCTGTCGTTCAGCCGAACGCAGGCCACTGACGAAACCGGCCAGATACGCCCGCTCGGTTTCCGTGAACGAAGGCGCGAGTGTCTGCGGAAGCTGCAACAGGCTAGTCAATGCATTGATGCGGGGCATTTCCAGTTCCTCGGTGTTCGCCGATATAGCACTTGCTGTCGCCGGGTCGACTGCAGCGGCAGGCGCATCGATGAGCGTCTCGTCATCCGCATTCGAAACCGGCTCGATGACGTCGAGCGCAACCGGGCTCAGCGCGACCGCACAGAACTTGAGTTCGGGTTGCTGCGAGATCGGATCGATTGCATCGCTGGTGACGGCGTTGATGCACAGGTCGTCGCCGAAGACGTCGTTCCAGTGCATCGGCGCGAAGCAGTTCCCTGCTTGCACGCGCTCCGTGACGACCGCCGGCAACACGGCACGTCCGCGGCGCGAACGGATTTCAACTGGATCTTTTGCCTTGATGCCAAGCGTGGCAGCGTCTTCGGGATGAATCTCGACGAACGGGCCCGGGTTCAGCTTGTTGAGCATCGCGACCTTGCCGGTCTTGGTCATGGTGTGCCATTGATGCTGCAAGCGGCCCGTGTTTAACACGATCGGAAATTCCCGATCGGGCAATTCGGCCGGGGCTGCAAAGGCGCGGGCAAAGAACACCGCTTTGCCGCTTGCGGTCGGGAACACGAGCCGCGGAAGGCTGCCGTCGGGCCGTTCCTTCAGCGTCTGGCTGACGCCGTCGTTGATGTAGCGAATGGGATTGCGGTCTGCTGCGCCGTCGGAAGCAAGCGGCCATTGCAGCGGTGTTTCCATCAGACGGCGATAGCTCGCGCCGCGCAGGTCGTAACCCGTTTTCGGATTCGATGCACGGGTGATCTCTGCGAACACTTCCTCGGCGCTCGCATAGGCAAACGCATCGGCGAAACCCATTTCACACGCGACACGCGCGATGATCTGCCAATCCGCCAACGCAGCGCCCGGCGGTTCGATGCCCTTTCGCATCAGCGTCAGGTTGCGCTCGGAGTTGATCATCACGCCTTCGGCTTCAGCCCACAGCGCGCCGGGCAACAGCACATCGGCGTAACGGTTGGTCTCGGTGTCGAGGAAGGCATCCTGTGAAATCACGAGCTCGGCCGCGCGCAAACCAGCGATCGCGTTCTGACGGTTCGCAACGCTCGCCACCGGATTCGTGCAGATGATCCAGCACGCCTTGATCTCGCCCGCAGCCATGCGAGTGAACATATCGATCGTGCCATTGCCCACTTCAGTCTTCAGCGTACCCTTCGGAATGCCCCACAGATCTTCGATAAACACGCGGTCTTCTTCGACCAGCACGGAACGTTGCCCCGGCAAACCGGGCCCCATGTACCCCATTTCTCGGCCGCCCATCGCATTGGGCTGCCCGGTCAGCGAGAACGGTCCACTGCCACGGCGGCAGATCTTGCCCGTCGCCAGATGCAGATTGCAGATCGCATTCGTGTGCCACGTGCCATGCGTGCTTTGATTCAGGCCCATGGTCCAACAACTGATCCACTCCGGCGCGGCGCCGATCATTTGCGCGGCCTGACGGATGTTTTCTACAGAAAGACCGGTAATCGCCGACACATTTTCCGGCGTGTAGTCCGCGAGGAAAGCGGGCATTCCGTCCCAGCCTTCGGTGAAGTCCGCAATAAAAGCCGCATCCGTGTGGCCGTTTTCATGCAGCAAATGCAGCAAGCCGTTCAGCAACGCCAGATCGGTGCCCGGCTTGATCTGCAGAAAGAGATCGGCCTTGTCAGCCGTCGTATTGCGACGCGGATCGACGACGATCAGTTTCGCGCCCGCCTTCACGCGATCCATCATGCGCAGGAACAGAATCGGGTGACAGTCGGCCATATTCGCGCCGATCACGAAGAACAGGTCGGCATGATCGATGTCTTCGTACGATCCCGGCGGGCCGTCCGCGCCGAGCGAAAGCTTGTAGCCGCTGCCTGCGCTCGCCATACACAGACGCGAATTCGATTCGATGTTGTTGGTACCGACAAAGCCCTTGGCGAGCTTGTTGACGAGGTACTGCGCCTCGATCGACATCTGTCCCGATACGTAGAACGAAAGCGCGTCCGGTCCATGTGCGTCGAGCAGGCCGCGCAAGCGTGCCGCCGTGGTGCTGATCGCCTGCGCCATCGGCAGCGGCGTCGGATCCTGGTCGCGTGCATGACGCACGAACGCGCCTTCCAGACGACCCGACTTGCGCAACGCGACGTGCGCCGACTGGCCCTTCGTGCAGAGCCGCCCGAAGTTGGCCGGATGCTCTTTATCGCCGGAGATCTTGACGACCTGCCCGTCCTCGACGTGCAGCACCATTCCGCAGCCAACGCCGCAGTAGGGGCACACGGTTTTTACGCTAGTGGAGGACATGGCAAGCGACGTCGTTCGAGAAGAGAAGGTTGACAAAAAATCAGTGACTCACACCGCGACCCACACCTGCCCGTTTTCCACCCGTGCGTTGAACGCGCTGACGGAATACGCCGGTGTTTCGAGGCACTCGCCGGTGCGCAGATCGAAGTGATGCTTGTAGATCGGCGAAGCGACGACGAGGCGCTCGCCGAGATTGCCGATCAGCCCACGCGAGAGCACGGCCGCCTGCGAGCCCGGATCGTAGTTTTCGATCGCATACACGACGGCGTCCGCGTCGCCGTTGCTCACATGAAACACCGCCACCTGTTCGCCGTTGACGAGCGCGCACACGCCCGTGTTGGGGACGATCTCGTCGAGCGGGCAAATCGGCGTCCAGGCAAGCGGAAGGCGGTCAAGGTTCATGGCGGAAGTCCTCGGTGAATAACGCAAAAAAATAATCAAACGGTTTCGGCAACCACAGGAATCGAAGCGAGCTTCGATCGACGCTCGACCACCGTCGCGGGCCGGATCTGACCGCGCTCCTCGACGAAGGCGACATTGCTGTCCGGCTCGCCGCTGTTGACGAAGTGACGGAAGCGCTTGCGCGTTTCAGGATCGGTGACGGCCTTCTTCCATTCGCATTCGTAGGTGTCGACCACGTGCTGCATTTCCGCTTCGAGTTCCGCGGCCACACCCAGGCGATCGTTCACGACCACATCGATCAGATAGTCGAGCCCGCCTTCGAGGTTGTCGCGCCATACGCTGGTGCGTTGCAGACGGTCCGCGGTGCGCACGTAGAACATCAGGAAGCGGTCGATGTAGCGCACCAGCGTTTCCTTATCGAGGTCCGAGGCAAGCAGTTCGGCATGGCGGGGTTTCATCCCGCCGTTGCCGCACACGTAGAGATTCCAGCCCTTCTCGGTGGCGATGATGCCGACGTCCTTTCCCTGTGCCTCCGCGCATTCGCGAGTGCAGCCGGATACGCCGAACTTGATCTTGTGCGGTGTGCGCAGGCCTTTGTAGCGATTCTCGAGTTCAACCGCGAGGCCCACCGAATCGCCGACACCGTAACGGCACCACGTCGAGCCGACGCACGACTTAACGGTACGCAGCGATTTGCCGTACGCATGACCCGATTCGAAACCGGCCGCAATCAATTCTTCCCAGATGAACGGCAGTTGTTCGACGCGAGCACCGAACAGATCGACTCGCTGACCGCCGGTGATCTTGGTGTAGAGGCCGTATTTCTTCGCCACCTGACCGACTGCGATCAAACCGTCGGGCGTCACTTCGCCACCGGCCATGCGCGGCACGACCGAATAGGTGCCGTCACGCTGGATGTTGGCGAGGTAGTAATCGTTAGTGTCCTGCAGCGCCGCGTGCTCCTTCTTCAGCACGAATTCGTTCCAGCACGACGCGAGAATGCTTGCCACCGCCGGTTTGCAGATATCGCAGCCAAGGCCGTGACCATGCTTCGACAGCAACTCGCCGAAGCTGCGCACGCCCTCTACGCGCACGAGGTGATACAACTCCTGGCGCGAATACGGGAAGTGCTCGCACACGTGGTTGTTGACCGCGAGGCCCTGCTTTTTCATCTCGGCCTTCATCACCTGCGTGACGAGCGGCACGCAGCCGCCGCACGACGTGCCGGCCTGGGTCGCGCACTTCAAGGCGCCGATGTCGGTCGCGCCCGCGCACACGGCGGCACACAGGTCACCCTTCGAGACGTTGTTGCACGAACAGATTTGCGCGCCGGCGGGCAATGCCTCGACGCCGAGCGCCGGTTTCGCCTGACCGTCGGACGACGGCAGGATCAGGAATTCGGGCGACGCCGGCAACTCGATCCGGTTCAGCATCATCTGCAGCAGCGTGCCGTATTCGCTCGCATCGCCGACCATCACGCCGCCGAGCAGATACTTGCCGCATTCGGACACGACCAGCTTCTTGTAGACCTGCTTGCGTTCGTCGCTGAACTGATAGGCGCGGCTGCCTGGCGTGCTGCCATGCGCGTCGCCGATGCTCGCGACGTCCACGCCCATCAGCTTCAACTTGGTGCTCATGTCGGCGCCGGCGAATTCCGCCGAGTCGCCGTGCAGTTGCTTCGCCACCGCGCGTGCCATCTCGTAGCCGGGCGCGACGAGGCCGAACAGCTTGCCCTCCCACAGCGCGCACTCGCCGATCGCGTAGATGTGCGGGTCGCTGGTGCGGCACGCGTTGTCGATCACGATGCCGCCGCGTTCGCCGAGCGCAAGGCCGCTTTGACGCGCGAGGTCGTCACGCGGACGAATGCCCGCAGAGAACACGATCATGTCGGTGTCGAGGTGACTGCCGTCCGCGAATTGCATGCGATGCGTGCCCGTCTCGCCATCGACAATCGCCGAGGTGTTCTTCTGCGTGTGCACCGTCACACCCAGCTCTTCAATCTTGGCGCGCAGCACCCGGCCCCCGCCTTCGTCGACCTGCACCGCCATCAGGCGCGGCGCGAACTCGACCACGTGCGTTTCCAGCCCCATGTCGCGCAACGCCTTAGCACATTCGAGACCGAGCAGGCCGCCGCCGACCACCGTACCGGTCTTCGAACGGGCACCGCATTCCTGCATCGCTTCGAGGTCGTCAATGGTGCGGTAGACAAAGCAGTCGGCGCGTTCGCGGCCTTGCACGGGCGGCACGAATGGATAGGAACCCGTAGCGAACACCAGCTTGTCGTACGGCAAGGTTTCACCGGTCGATACCGTTACGGTGCGCGCGTCGCGATCGATCGCCACGGCTTTTGCATTGAGCTTCAGCAAGACGTTCTGGCGCTCGAAGAAACCCGGCTCGACGAGCGACAGATCGTCCGCCGTTTTGCCCGCGAAGAATTCGGACAGGTGCACGCGGTCGTACGCCGGGCGTGATTCCTCGCACAGCACGGTGATGTCGAGCCCATGCGCCGCGTCTTGCGCCAGGCATTCGACCAGTTTGTGGCCGACCATCCCGTGACCGATAACGATGATTTTCATGACCGCGGCTTCCTCAATGTGCTGGGCTCGAATCGCTGCCGGCTGGCTGCTGCGCGAAAGCGATTCCGGAAATAAAAACGGCGTCCCGCGAACCCAGTCGATGACTGAGTTCGGGGGACGCCGTTGTCCTGACCTGTGCTGCGGCGAGTACTTTGTTGTTGCACTCGCGGCGGATCCACGTTGATCCGATGGCAAGGCTTAACGCAAAGGTTGTGCCAATTGAGTGAGATTCCCGCTGCAGCGCCGTGGAACGGGGCTTTGCGGCATATGACACGGGTCTGCTGTCAGCAGGATGTGGGGCACGTCTTGATGCAGCGAGGCACAGGGATGGTGCGACGCAGCACCGTACGCGTGCGGGCAGTGTTTCGCGGCACTTAGCGACACTCACCGCGCACGATCTGACCGATCGGTATGGAAATATACCTACACAGGTTGTAGATCCGCTCTGTGTGCCGGCCGTTATGGAGCGATGGTGGCGAAGCCCAACCCGATGTTCTTGCAGATCAGACGCAGGATCGAGGACACGGCGTAGATGCGGCTGCCCGCTTCGCTATCCCGTGCGATTCGCGCTACCTCGTCCTCCCGAGCGGCAATTTGTTCGTAAGAAAGCCGTGCCAGATACCTTGCCGGAATGACCGAAGAAAACAGAATAGTGAGCTTCGATTCTGTCGGGACTTCAAATTGCTCAATACAGGCGCGAGTCGTTACGCTCCGGATTCAATCATCATTTCGTCAAGCCCGTGCCGATGCCGGTGATCCTCGCGGCGCTGACCGGGCGTGGCCGGCGTTAATCGCCAAAGCCCAATTCAGCGTCGACCGTTTGCCCGACGCGCAGCCACGCTCCGGCCCCGCGCGCGACGAGCGCGTTGTTGCCGAATGTCACCGCACCATCCCGCTGCGGATTCGCCCGGTAGACGCTCATCGTGTCGGTCGGCTCGTTCGGCCAATCGGGATCGGGCGCGCCCTTCGCCTGATCGATAGTCGGCATCGGACAGCGCGAGCATGGCTTGACCAGTTGCAGCTGCACGGCCTCCTCCTCTGCGCCGTCGACACTCAGACTCTCGACATAATCCTCTTCGTACGCATCGAGTCCCGTCAGCACGACGTTGGGGCGAAACCGGTCCATCGGAATCGACGGCGCGCCTTTACTGTTCAGGCGCACGTTCAGATCGTCGAGTGAGGCCTGGCCGATCACCAGCAGCGGAAAACCATCGGCGAAATACGTGGTGGCCCCGGGGACGCTAGCGGTGTAGTCCGGATCGACCTGCCGTTCGCGTTCGGGATCGAAGCGCAGAAGCCGCGACGGCACGCCGAGAAACGCTGAAAACCACGCTGCGCTCTCTTCTCCGGTGTCGAGTCCATAGGCCGCGTCGCCCCAGACCACGGTTTGCACCTTCTGCGGAGCGCTCAGCCCGGCGGCGTCGAGCGGCGTGCGCAGCTCGCTCATGCCCGGCGCGCGGATCACGAGTTCATGTTCGCCGAGCTCGACCCTGATCAGCGCCATGCGCGGATACGCGCGCTGTGTGAGCATTGCGCCGCTCGGGTCGGTGACCATCCAGCATCGATCGTATTCGAGGCCGGTGGCGAGCAGGCGTGCTTCGTTCAACGCAATGCCGGCGCAGGATTTGATCGGATAGACGAAAAGCTCGCTGATGGTAGGCATAGTGTGAGTGGTGTGGGAAACACGCGCTTTTTGTGTTGAACTCCGATTGTAAAGCGCCGGCGCGTGTTGCCGGATATCGGTTGCGCCGAACTTGAGCGGCGTATTGAGCTTCGTATTGAGCGGCCCGCCCCGGAACGCCTGCTGCGCAAGAGTTTGCGCCGCGCGAGCGCGAATCCGGCGGGATTCGACGCGCTGCCTGAAACCGGCCGGGCGATGCGGCCGTTTCTTCCGACAGCGCTTGGACGTAAAATCCACAATCGAACCGCTCGGGCAAAGACAGAGCCGGCGCCGGGCACACTCCGGCGCGTCACTGGATTCAACGTGTAGAAGCATCCCTACCATAAACGAAACAGGAAATTCATTATGCTGAGCAAACCCGTGTTGACCGTTGCCGAAACGACCCGAATCCTCGAAGCCGCTCGCGCGGAGGCCGAGAAGAACCAGTGGGCCGTTGCCATCGTGGTGGTCGACGACGGCGGCCATCAACTCGGCATGCTGCGTCTGGACGGCAGCGCGCCGGCCAGCGCGTACATCGCGACGGAAAAAGCCCGCACTTCGGCGATCGGCCGCCGCGAAACCAAGGTATATGAAGACATGATCAACAATGGCCGCACGGCATTCCTGAGCGCACCGCTGCAAGGCACGCTGGAAGGCGGCGTGCCGGTGATCGTCGACGGCCAGGTGGTCGGCGCGGTCGGCGTGTCGGGCGTCAAGTCGGATCAGGACGCACAAATCGCCAAGGCGGGTATTCAGGCAATCGCCGCTTAAGTCCGGAGCCATTCGGAATCCGTTCAAAGCGGCGGCAATAAAAACGAAGCACAACACGGACCGATGCCCCCTCATCGGTCCCATTCAAGGATGGAGCAGTCGATGACTCAGATGAACACGCGCGGTGGACTGCAAGTCGCCGCCAACCTCGACCAGTTCGTCGAAACCGAAGCCCTGCCCGGCACCGGAATCGACAGCGCCGCATTCTGGTCAAGTTTCGACGCCCTCGTGCATGAGCTGGCGCCGAAAAACCGTGCGCTGCTGGCCGAGCGCGACCGCCTGCAAACCGAACTCGATACATGGAATCGCGCCAATCCGGGCCCGGTGCGCGATCTGCGCGCGTACCGTGCCTTCCTCGAAGGCATCGGCTACATCGTGCCGGCGCCGGCAAGCGTCAAAGCCACGACCGACCACGTGGACACCGAAATCGCCGAACAGGCCGGCCCGCAGCTCGTCGTGCCGCTGTCGAATCAGCGCTATGCGCTGAACGCGGCCAACGCACGCTGGGGCAGCCTGTACGACGCGCTGTACGGCACCGATGCGATCCCCGAGACCAACGGCGCAGAAAAGCAGAAGGCCTTCAACCCGGTGCGTGGCGCCGCGGTGATCGCTTATGCCCGCAAGTTTCTCGACCAGGCCGCCCCGCTCGCGAACGGCTCGCACGTCGACGCCACGCTGTATAGCGTCGAAGGCGGCAAGCTCGTCGTCACGCTGAAAAGCGGCAAGACCGAACTGAAAACGCCGGCACAGTTCATCGGCTATCGGGGCGACGCGAGCGCACCGTCCGCCGTGCTGTTGAAGCACAACGGCCTGCACTTCGAAATCCAGATCGACGCGAACGATTCGATCGGCAAGACCGATTCGGCGCACGTGAAGGATGTGCTGGTCGAAGCCGCGGTGAGTACGATCATCGACTGCGAAGACTCGGTTGCAGCAGTGGATGCGGACGACAAGGTCCAGCTCTATCGCAACTGGCTCGGCCTGATGAACGGCACCCTGACGGAAGAAGTCACGAAGGGCGGCAAGACCTTCACGCGCAGTCTGAACACCGATCGCGTGTACACCGCCGCGAACGGCACGGCGCCGATCGTGCTGCATGGCCGCTCGCTGCTGTTTATCCGCAACGTCGGTCATTTGATGACGAATCCGGCCGTGCTGACGAAAGACGGCAAGGAGATTCCGGAAGGCATTCTCGATGGTGTCATCACCACGCTGTGCGCGCTGCACGACCGCAAGCACAAGCTGAATTCGCGCACCGGTTCGATCTATATCGTGAAGCCGAAAATGCACGGCCCGGCCGAAGTCGCGTTCGCGAGCGAACTGTTCGCGCGCGTCGAAGACCTGTTCAAGCTGCCGCGCAACACGATCAAGATGGGCATCATGGACGAGGAGCGCCGCACCAGCGTCAACCTGCTCGCCTGTATCGGCGAAGCGTCCGAGCGTGTCGCGTTCATCAACACGGGCTTCCTCGACCGCACCGGCGACGAAATGCACACGGCGATGGAAGCCGGCCCGATGATGCGCAAGGGCGACATGAAGTCGAGCGCATGGATTGCCGCGTACGAGCGCAGCAACGTGCTGGTCGGTTTGAGCGCGGGCCTGCGTGGCCGCTCGCAGATCGGCAAGGGCATGTGGGCCATGCCGGACCTGATGCACGCCATGCTCGAACAGAAGATCGCGCATCCGAAGGCCGGTGCGAACACCGCATGGGTGCCCTCGCCGACCGCCGCGACGCTGCATGCGCTGCACTATCACCAGGTCGACGTGCAGGCGGTTCAGCAGGAACTCGAACGCACGGACTACGCGAAGGTTCGCGACGAACTGCTCGACGGCCTGCTGACGATCCCGGTCGTCGCCGAAGCGAAGTGGAACGCGGACGAGATCCGCAGCGAAGTCGAGAACAACGTGCAAGGCATTCTCGGCTACGTGGTGCGCTGGGTCGATCAGGGCGTGGGCTGCTCGAAGGTGCCGGACATTCACAACGTCGGTCTGATGGAAGACCGCGCCACGCTGCGCATCTCCAGCCAGCACATTGCGAACTGGCTGCATCACGGTGTGGTCACGCGCGAGCTGGTCGAAGAGACCTTCAAGCGCATGGCGAAGGTGGTCGACGAGCAGAACGCGGGCGATCCGCACTACCAGCCGATGGCGCCGGGCTTCGACACGCTGGCGTTCAAGGCCGCGCAGGCACTGGTGTTCGAAGGACGTGAACAACCGAGCGGCTACACGGAACCGTTGCTGCATAAGTTCCGGCTGGAAGTGAAGAAGGCGCAGTAAAGGCTTTTTTGGGCAGTGGCCCAGGCATAAGGCTCGATCTTTCGGGCCCGCCTGAGTCTTGAATCTCAGCCCCAAACCAGGCCAGATAGAAAGACGGGCGCCGCATCATGCGGCGCCCGTTTTAATTTGCGCGGTAGTACTGCGCGTTGCTTCTGCGTGAAGCGTGAAAGGTCTCCTACACGTTAAGCTGCTTCAGCCGTGTACTGCGCCGGCACGCTGGCCTGCATATTCGCCTGCATATAGGTTTGCAAATACGCTTCGAATTCCGCCTTCACTTCCGGATGACGCAGCGCGAATTCCACCGTCGCCTTCAGATAGCCCAACTTGCTGCCGCAATCGAAGCGTGTGCCGAAGTAGCGGTACGCGAGCACCTGCTCTTCGGTCAGCAGCGATTGCACAGCGTCGGTCAATTGCAGCTCACCGCCCGCGCCCGGCTTGAGCGCACGGATATGCTTGAAGATGGTCGGCATCAACACGTAGCGGCCCACCACGCCGAGGTTCGACGGGGCCTTGTCCGGCGCCGGCTTTTCGACGATGCCTGACAGCTTGATCACATTGTCTTCCCACTCGCGGCCATCCACGACGCCGTACGAACGGCTGTCTTCGCGCGCAATGGTTTCGACGCCGATCACCGAGCTGTGATAGTGGTTGAAGGTGTCGACGAGCTGGCTCATCACCGGCTTCGAGCTGTGCAGCAAGTCGTCCGCCAGAATCACGGCGAACGGGCTGTCGCCCACCAGTTTCTCGGCGCACAGCACCGCATGACCCAGACCGAGGGCTTCGGCCTGACGCACATAGAAGCAGTCGACGTTAGCCGGCTTGATGCTGCGCACGAGGTCGAGCAGCTTCTGCTTGTTGCGTGCCTCGAGTTCCGCTTCGATCTCGTAGGACTTGTCGAAATGATCTTCGATAGCGCGCTTGCTGCGGCCCGTCACGAAGATCATCTCGGTGATGCCGGCGGCAATCGCTTCTTCAACCGCGTATTGAATCAGCGGCTTGTCGACGATCGGCAGCATTTCCTTGGGGCTTGCTTTGGTAGCCGGCAAAAAGCGTGTCCCGAGGCCCGCTACGGGAAACACGGCTTTGGTGACTTTCAGCATGGTTGGCATTCCCACATCGGTTAGAAATTAGTGTGTTCGCGGGCCTCGCGGCCACTCGATGTCGCCGAAAAGACTAACAAAAAAATTAATCCATTTCGTGCGTTAATTTTTCTCGATTCGAATAAATAATTCGATTGGCTTTCGATATTCCGGATCGTGACATGCATCAGGAAACAATTACGTACCGGCAGCGAATTATTTTCTGGAATTCCGAAAATTTTACTTATCCGGCGAAGCGGATCGCAGGTCACCTCGCGCGCGTCCGGGGGCGCATCGTGGATGCACGACGGCGCTCCCGGACACAGCTCATTCGTTCTCGTCGAGCTGGGGCAGCTTGCCCGGGTTCATCCGAAAACGGCGGATCGGTTCGTTGCGCAGCGCCTCCCGGTAGGCGGAGGCGGCGACAAGGATCAGCAGCACGGCAATGCCGGCGAGTAAATGCAGGTTCATGACTTCACCTCTGGTCAAGAGAATCCGTGCCTTAAATTAGCACAACAAAACCGGCAAATAATTCGATGTAGCAAGTACTTATGCGGAATTACACTTCGTCACAAAATCGCCATTTAATTCGATTTCCCGCACAATTTTTTATCGATTTTTTACCTCCGTGGTGCACTAGCATGTGATGCACCGCGGGCGCGCACGGCGTGCCCGGGGAATAAGCTTTTTCTTCCTTCAGATTAAGGACCGCGCATGAGCGACTCAGCACTGGATGCCGCCGGCTCATCCCTGCCCCTTTCCCCGTCACGAAAGGCCACCGCGCCGCGCGCGCAGAGCGAAGCGCGCGCCGAGAGCGCCGGCAAGGAACATGTAATCGACGCCATGCGGGGTTTCGCCGCGCTTCTGGTCGCCTATTTTCATTGCCGCCAGGTCGAATGGGTGGGCATGCAGACCTTTCACCAGAGCGTCGGCCATTCATTCAGTCTGAGTACGATCGCCGCTTACCTGACCTTCCCGATTGCGTGGGGTTCGGCCGGCGTGCCGATTTTCTTCGTGATCAGCGGCTACTGCATTCATCGCGGCGGCGCGCTACGTCTGGCAAAAAATCCCGACTACCGGCTCGACACCGGCAATTTCTGGATCCGCCGTTTTGCGCGCATTTATCCGGTATTGCTGGCGGCGCTCGTGCTGACTTTTGCGCTCGACTGGGCCAGCTTGCAGTTGCCGCCGGTCAACCACAAGATCCGCGAGATCGGCCTGCAGGCATTCCTCGTCAACCTGTTTTCGCTGCAAGGCGTGGCCGGCAAGACGTTTGGGTCGAACGGCGCGCTCTGGACGCTATCGCTCGAAGTGCAGTTCTACGCGATCTATCCGCTGCTGTTCGCGCTGCGCCGGCGTCTGGGCATGACTTCCGTGCTGGCGATCGTCGCGGTCATTAATGTGGTGTCCGCCTATGTGCTCGAACGCCACGACATGCAGTTCTTCACGTCCTATTGGTTTTCGTGGACGCTCGGCGCGTGGATCGTCGACGCGAAGGCCCGTAGCGCGCCGGATGCGCGTTCGTCGGTCTGGCTCTACGCACTCGCCGCGGCGTTCATTGCGCTCGGCTGCGCGGCGTTTCATTTCGGCCAGTACGGCGCGTTCCAGCTCTGGGCCGTCGGTTTCGCGTTCTACCTGTACAAGGCACTGGAACGCCGCAATGCCGATACGCCTGGCGTGCGCCTCCTGTCGCGCTTCGGCGATTTCAGCTTCTCGCTGTATCTGATCCATCTGCCCATCTTCGTGCTGCTGTCGTCGATCCTGTTCCGCTCGTCGCTGCAGATGTCGATCTGGCCGTCGTTCGGCTACATGCTGGTGGCCGTGCCGGTGGCCTACGTGTTCTACCGGCTGGTCGAACTGCCGGCGATGAAGTGGTCCGCGAGTTTCAAACCGAAGAATGTAGTGAAGCCAGCCTGAGAGCGATGCAGTAGAAAGATCGGAGAAACACAATGTTCACTTCAGAAACAGGTTTCTCCTTCGACAATGTGAGCAAGCCTTGCCGCCGGGATCATGTTGTACAACCCAGTTGCATAGGTGGTGTGTAGCTCGAAAAAAACGGAGCGGAAGTCCTCAGGACTTTCGCTCCGCTGCGCTAACGACAGAAACCGGCCGAGTCCCTGCCTACCCCCGCGTTAAATCACTTCGCACGTTCATCCGCTTAAGCGCCCGCGCAAGCCCCTCAACGCCCCGCCACGCGCTTCAGAATCCGTTCGACACCTTCCACATACGTTGCCGTCCCGAACCGGCTCAACGCCGTCTGATAGCCATTTCTGACCAGCCTGTTACGCAGGTCGTCGTTCGAGCGCAACTCGGCGAGCGTATCGGCGAGACCATGCGCGTCGCCTGGGGTGCATAGCACGCCGTTCTCGTAATCGTCGATGATCTCCAGCACGCCGCCCGCGCGTGCCGCCACCACCGGCCGCTGCGCCAGCATCCCCTCGACGATCACGCGACCGAACGGCTCCGGCGTAATCGACGTATGGACGACCGCATCGACCGCGCACATGCAAGCCGGAATGTCGTGCTGGAAGCCGAGGAAATGCACCCGGCCACCCAGGTTGTGCGCGGCGACGAACGCATGCAACTCGATCTCGTACGCGTCCTCGCCGAACAGCGGCGCACCCACCAGCACGGCATGCATCTGCGGATTGAGGACCATCGCTTCGAGCAACACGTGTTGGCCCTTCCATCGCGCGAGGCGGCTGAACGAGCCGACCAGAAACGCATCCTGCGGCAGGTTCAGGCGCTGGCGCAACGTCGCTTGCGGGACCGTACGCAACGCGTCGAACGGCGCCGCGGAGATACCGTTGAACACCACGTCGATACGCTTTTTGTCGAAGTGCGTGAGTTCCGCGAAGGCGCGAGCGGAAGCCGCCGAATTGGCGATCACGTGCGTGAGGCCGAGACGCGCGCACCACTTGATGATCGCCAGTTGCTTGCCGCCGAAATGTTCGGGACTCACGATATCGCGCAGATGCCAGACCACCGGCCGCCTGGCGAGCTTGCCGGCAATCGCGCCGATCACCATCGCGCGCTGCGTGTTCGCATAGATCACCTCGGCGTCGCGCGCACGTTTCGCGGTGGCACGCACGAGCGACATCAGGCCCTTGAGCGCCTGACCCTTCGGCAACGAACCGCCCTGCTTGCGCACATTGCGCAATGCGCCGGCATCCAGCACGTTGACGGTCACGCCGGCTTTGGCCAAAGCAGTGCGGAACGGACCGTCGTCGAACAGCACGACTTCGATGCGCGAGCGCAAAGCTTTAACGATTTCCAGCAGCGATAACTCGGCGCCGCCGAGCACGCCGCTCTGATCGACCGCGAGGATGCGCGGTGCGTTGGCACCCGGCTCTGCTTTATACGGAACGTACGGCGGCAGCGTCGCCGAGCGCAATGCCGGCACCGAAGCCCGCACGTGGGCGAAGAAACGTTCGCGGAAATTCGCGGCCGAGAACTGCTCGGCGTTCGCGCGGCAATCCACCGGCGAAAAACGCTTCACGTGGCCGTCGAAACGCTCGACCGCCGCAATGATCGACTCGACGTTCTGCTCGTCGAAGAACATGCCGGTGGGCCGCGACTCGGACAGATCGCGCACGGTTTCAAGCGCCCCGCCCTTGCCGTAGGCGATCACCGGCGTGCCGCAGGCCTGCGCTTCGACCACCGAAATACCGAAGTCTTCTTCCGCGGCGAACACGAAAGCTTTCGCGCGGCTCATCTTTTCCTTGAGCACCTTGAACGGCTGGTAGCCCATGATCTCGACATTCGGGCCGGCCTTTGCGCGGATCTTCTGCATGTCGGGGCCGTCGCCAATCACCACCAGCTTGCGCTCCGGCATCTGCGCGAACGCTTCGACGATCAGATCGATCTTCTTGTACGGCACCATCCGCGAGGCGGTCAGATAGAAATCATCCTTGTCGGTGCATAGCGCAAACGCTTCGACATCGACGGGCGGAAAGATCACCTGCGCTTCGCGCTGATAAACCTTCCTGATCCGCCGCGCGATGAAATCGGAGTTTGCAACAAAGCCGTCCACCGAGTTCGACGTGCGGATATCCCAGTTGCGGATGTAGTGCAGAATCAGCCGCGCCATCGCGGACTTCGGCCCGGCGGTCAGCTTCGACTGCTGCAGGTACTGATGCTGCAGATCCCATGCGTAGCGAATCGGCGAATGCACGTAGCTGATATGCACCTGATCGGGGCCGGTCAGAACGCCCTTCGCGACCGCGTGACTGCTGGAAATCACCACGTCGTAGGCCGACACGTCGAGCTGCTCGATCGCGAGCGGCATCAAGGGCAGATACGTGCGGTATTTGGTCCGTGCAAGCGGCAGTTTCTGGATGAACGAGGTGGTGACCGGCTTGCCACGCAGAAAGCTGCGGTCGTCGAGAAAATCGACGAGGCTGAACAGGTCCGCGTCCGGAAAGCACGCGACAATCTGTTCGAGCACCTTCTCGGCGCCCGCATAGGTGACGAGCCAGTCGTGCACGATCGCGACACGCACCGTCTTGTCGCTACGCAACGCCGAGCGGCGCGACGGCGCCTGAACACCGGGAACGGTGGTGAGTTCAGCCAGTGCGCTGCGCGTCGCAGGTTGCAGCACGGCTTCTTCAAGGACTTCGTGGTTCATGCGCTTTTCCTCGGATTCAGTCGCAACAGCAGTGAACGCGCAAGATCGCGCAAAGCGGGTGTCATCGTGATCGACCAGGCGACGTTCGCGCCAACCATCAACAGGCCGGCGACGATCGCCAAGGCGAGACTCGGCAGGAAGCTGGCGAGCCACAGGCTGGCCAGCAGAAAAGCGAGGTGGGCGAGCATGTCGAGCGCGATCTGGCGGGCGCGAATCGCCGACAGGCGCAGCAGCACGGCGTAATCGAACAGCGCCCGGCCGGCCACGGCCATCGCCGCGCCGGTCAAACCGAAATGGGTAATGCCGAGCCACAACGCCCCTGCAAACAGAGGCAATTCAAACAGGCCGACGCGCGCGGCGGTGGCGGGGTTGACTTGCGACTGAATCAGAATCCGCGTGACGTTCGCCTGGCCGACGAGCCACACGGCAACGATCATGATCCGGCCCACCGGCGCGGCCACGGTGGCGATCTCATTGCCGACCCACAGATGCAGGAACGGTTCGAGCACCAGCATCGCGACCAGCGCGACTGGCGTGAACACGCCATTAAGGAATTCGAGCGACTGCTGCGTGATGGTGTCGGCATCCGCGCGGCCCACGGCCGAAAGCCGTGGAAACAGCGTGCGCACCAGCGCGGTCGGCACGATGTTCAAACGCGTCACGAGGTTCTGCGGCACCGTGTAGTAGGTGACGAAACGCGCGCCGAGACTCGTGCCGAGCATCACGCGGTCGAGCGATTCAGCGATCATGTTGGTGACGCTCGCAATCAGCATCCAGCCGCCAAAGTTGAAGAGTCCCTTCGCCACGCCGAGTTGCGGCGGCAGAACACTGCGGATGTCCAACACCTTCAGCGCGGAGCGGCCCAGCAGAATCGCTGCGAGAATCCGTGCGAACACCGCCGCGGCGAGTACGTTCTGCAAGGTCGCCCCCAGCCACAAAGCAGCGCCGAGCGGCAGCAACTGGAACAGAAAGGTACCGATCGTCTGATTGGTGTTGTAGACACCAAAGCGTTCCGCGCCGTTGATCGCACCGGCGAACACCCACGACACGTTGGCAATCGGAATCGCCACCGCGAGCCACGGCAGCGCCATATAGACCTCATGCTGCAACTCGGGCGACACCTTGGTGAAGTACGCGGTGTACAGAAACGCGCCGAAATAGATGATCAGCCCGCCGATCACGCCGGTCGCGAGATTGAGCCACGTCGCGCTCCAGAACACGCGCGCGCTCTCGCCCTTGTCGCCCGAGGCGCGCGCCTTTGAGATGTGATTCTGCGCGGCCATGCTCATGCCGAGATCGAGAATCCCGAAGTAGCCGATCAGGGTCCAAACGAGACTGATCACGCCGTAGCGCTCGACGCCGAGCAGCTTGATATACGACGGCACGGTCACGAGCGAGACGAAAGTCGGCAGCACCAACCCGAAGAAGTTGATCGCTACGTTCTTGAGAATGCCTTTGTCCATCGGATGCCTTGGGTTTGACTACATTTGCCTGGTATTGCGAAGAAAGCGGTCATGCCATGCGTTGTGTCATGGTTTCCAGCGATACATCATCACTTTCCCGCGCGCGTCTTCTTCGACGAACACGAGGTACTCGCCATTGCTGCGCTTCGCGGCGCTGATGCCGTTGGGCACATCGACCCAACCCGACGCGCTGCCCACTTCCGGGCCTGGACGGATCACGCCGAGTTCCTTGCCAGTGTCCTTGTCCCACACGTGCACTGCGCCGACCGGCTCGACGCCGAAGAGGTATTGCCCTTCAACGGTGAGGCCGATGATCGTGGCGATAGGCTTGGTTTGCGTCGTCCACGGCAGCGTGATCGAATAGCGCTGCACCGGATTGCCGCTCGACCATTTGTCGTAGCGCACCAGCACGCGGCCTACCTCTTTCCAGAAGCCGCGATCCACCGGCGTATCGGGCGTATAGCCGGTCACATACATCGTGTCGGTGTCGGGCTCGTAGATCGCGCGATGCAGTTCGGTGAACGGTTGCGGCACCGGGTACTGCGTCAGGTTCGAATACAAGTAGATCGGGTTGCCCTTCGCATCGAGTCCGCCAAAACGGAAGCGATAAATGCCCTTGTTATCGCGGGTGCGCCAGATGTCGCCTGCACTATCGACCCACCAGCCCCAGCCGCCCGCGAGCTTCGTGCCGCTCGTGTTGAGCGTGAATTCGTCCGTGTTGAACTTGCCGTCGCCGTTCACGTCGCGCCAGATCCAGTCGCCCCCCGGCGGCGCGTTCGGCACCTTGGAGACCGCGCGCTCACGCCCGGCGATGAAGCCCGAAGGAATCGCAGTCTCGCCGTCGTGCTGCGGATCGAAGCGATAGATCTTCAGGTGGTCCGCGTACATGTCGGTCAAGTACAGAAACGTGCGGCCCTTGAGCTTGCGAGCGATCGGCAAGCCGGGATATTGATCGGTGTGAAAGACCGGGTCGTCGGGATACTTGAAGCGGTTCGACAGAAAGCCCGCGTATTTCCAGTCCTGCCCCGCAGGCTTCGAGAGATCGAGTTCGAAGCGCTTGTTGCCGGTATAGACGCTGTCCGGACGCGACGGATCGATCCACGCGCCGTCGACGAACAACAAGCCTTGCACCTGCCAGTTCTGTTTGCCGTCCGGCGCGTAACTCTCGAGCGTAGCACCGAGGCCCGCGCCGATCGGTTCGTAGCGTGGTCCGATGCCGTTGGTCGACACATAGACGTTGCCGCGTGCATCCACGCCAACGCCGGTCAAACCGTTGAAGCGCTGCGGGCCTGGCTTGCCGGGCGTACCGCTGAAAATGCCACCGCGTTCACCGAGCGAGCCCGACTCCGCATAACGGCCGTTGCCCTTGCTGAAAAACAGCACCTGTTGGCGCGGACCGTTGTCCGCGATCAGAACGCGGCCCTGTGCATCCAAAGCGATATCGACCGCGACCGTATCGGCGGGCAACGTGAATGTTTCGTCGATGCGCTTGCCCGCGGCGGTGTAGTGCTCCACTTGCGGCGCCTTATCGTTGCGCGTGCCGCTCAACACCCAGAGCGTGCCGTCGGAGGCTAGCGCGATACGGCCCGGCTCGTGCACGGTCCAGGTTGTTTTCTGCTGCATCGATTCCGTGTCGTACACTTCGATGCGATCGCGCGCGGTGTTCGCCGCGTATAGCGTGGTGTCGTTCGCCGCCATGCCGCCGATTTCGGCACTCGTGCCGGTCGGCACTTCGTTCATCATCAGAAAGCCCGCTGCGAGTTGCGCATGCGGGTCAGCGCTTTTCGCGGCCGGCTGGAACGGCGCGGCGCGCTTCGGATCGGCGATCTGCCGACGCGAAATGCCGAACCACTGTTTGCCCTTTTCCGGCCACACGCCCTGCTCGACCAGACGTCCTTTCTCGTTGCCGACTTCGATCGCCACGAAGGCGTACTTGCGATTCACCGCGATCGCGCTGCCGCCGCCGTTGCCCCAACCATGCGTGCCGCCCGCGAAGCCGAGCATCTTGCCGTTCTGGTAGACGCTCGCTTCGGCGCCGCTTTCGTCCCACGGCGCGTTCGTATAGACCTTGCCGTCAGGCGCGACCGCAATCGCGGTGATGTTGATCTGCGTCCACGTGCCATCGCCGAAACCGAAGGTGTTACCGATCCAGGAATTTTTCGCGTTCAACACGGTTTCCGCGGATGCCGTGAAGCTGACCGACGCCGCCGTCATTCCGGCCGCATAGGCAAACACAGCAATCCAGGTTTTGAACGTGAAACGGGCCAAAGTTATTCCTCCAATCAGGGCCGTGCCGCGATCAGGCAACGGGCCGGCGCGGATGCAAAATCCAATGAGATGACGGCTGAGGCCGCTAGCAGCGACACAAGAACACGAGACTGATTCCCGCAAGACACGACGTATAAGAAGGGGCTTAGTAATCAGGCTCATCACAGCGCCCACGGTCCAACGCGAACCCGATCGAATACGAGCAGTCGGCGCGTGACGCACGCGCCATCCCCGGCCACCCGTCCACACGGCTCACATTACGCGGAAAGAATGCCGCGACGAAAATCGAAAATAATTCAAAAATATTCGGCGCTTTAAGCATCGTGAAAGAAAATGATTTAAAAATCGATTAAATGAAAATGGACGTGAACGCCCGCGTCCCGCAGTGCCCTTGCGCCCCATCCTTACCGATGTAGCCTGATTCCGGCTGCACTTCTTACGGATTGCGACAGCCACAAGGCACAAGCATAAAAATCTATTGCGAATGGATAACGAAACACCCTGTTGCAATCTGATTCATTTATCTATTTCATTCCCGTTTTTTCATCAATTTATTTTCCCTAGAATCGAATGCACTTCCGTTGCGACGCGAAGCGAGCGCGCCCTTGCCCTCAAGCCCTGTTCCTGACTTGAGAAGACTTGCGCGATCCTTCGCCCGGCCCATCCGCTTCACACCATGGACGGTTCATGACTGCTAGCGCACTGCCCTTAGCGCCTTCTCACTCTCGCCGCATCGTGCAGCTCGACGGTTTGCGCGCCATCGCTGTGCTCGCGGTATTCGCCCAGCACGCCTTGAAAGCGCCGCTGTGGATGGGCGTCGATCTGTTTTTTGTTTTGAGCGGTTTCCTGATTACCGGCATCCTGCTCGAACGCAAGGCGCGTCAGCAGTCGTATTTCGGCTATTTCTATGCACGCCGGGCGCGGCGCATCCTGCCGCCTTATCTGCTGCTGATGGCGGTGTCGTCGATTCTGTTCGGCTTCGGCTGGGCGCAGCACTGGCGGTGGTATGCGTTCTTCGCGACCAATATCGGCGACGCGCTCAATCAAAGCGGTCACGACAGCCTGAATGTGCTGTGGTCACTGGCGGTCGAAGAGCAGTTCTATATCTTCTGGCCGTTCGTGATCCTGCTGCTGCCCGAGCGCGTGCTCGGCTACGCGGCGGCCGCGTTGATCGTGCTGGTGCCGGTGCTGCGCGCGGTCGCCACGCCCTGGTTCGATTCGTTCTGGCCGATCTATTACCTGACGCCGTTCCGCATGGACCTGTTGGCGGCCGGCGCGTTGCTCGCCGTCGCCGTACGGCGCGATCGCAATGCACTCGAACCGTTCAAGGGTCTCGCCGTGCTCGGCTTTTTTGCCGCGCTCGCGGTGCTGGCGTGGCTGCATCTGCACTATCCGCGGTTCCGGGCGGCCAATACGCCGCTGTCGAACGCCGCGCTCTACAGCGTTTCGTTGGTGCTTTGTACTTCGGTCGTGGTCATCGCCCTGCAAAGCAAGGGCATCGTCAAGCGACTGCTGTGCAACCCCGTGCTGGTCTATATCGGCACGATCAGCTACACGATCTATCTGATTCACCTGAGCGTGCTGTACACGCTGTGGCCGCTGCATCTGAACCGCTATCTGACCGCGGCGCTCGCACTCGCGATCACCCTCGCCTACGCCAGCATCACGTGGTTCGCGTTCGAAAAACGCTTGATCTTCGGCTCGGCAGGCAAAGCCCATGCGCCCGCCGGCAGCGTGTCGGGGGGCGCATCGCAAGCGCCGCAAAGCCGCGCATGAGGCGCCGCGCGTGGTTCGCTGCGGGCGTGTCGGCCGCTGCGTCAGTGCTGGTTTCGCTGACACTGGATGCGCACGCCAGCGGACCGGCATCGCAGGTGCTGGTCGACGCCTACGGCGATTCGACCACGCTCGGCATTACGTGCAGCGAAGGCCACTGCGGACCGCAGGCGCAAAACGCCGTGTCGTATCTGCAGGACGAATTGCAGGCCAGGTACGGTCAACGGGTGCGCGTCACGAACTACGGCGTGGGCGGCACGATGGCCAGCCAACTGCGCGACGGCACCGGCAACCGCCGCGCCGGCCCGACCGCCGGCCTGCCGTGGCAGGAACGGCTCGCCGCTTCGCCCGCGCAGATCGTGTTGATCAACTACGGCATTAACGAAGTGATGCGGAACCAGACGCCCGAGCAGTTTTACGCGGCCGAAACAACGCTCGTGAAAACGGCCCGCGCGCTCGGCAAAGAGCCGGTTCTACAGACCTCGAACCCGATGCCCGACAACCGCCTGAACGCGCGGCTCGCCGAGATGGTCGCGATGACGCGACGGGTGGCCGCCGAACAGCAGGTGCCGCTCGTCGATCAGTTCGCGTACGTCAGCAATCTGCCGGACTGGAAGACGCTGATGTCCGACGGCGCGCATCCCAAGCCGGGTTTGTACCGGCTCAAGGCGGAACAGGATTTTCAGGTCGTCGATCCGCTGGTGCGGCGACTGCTGGACGGCACGCTTTGAAGCTCCTTTTTCAAGTGCACTTCTCTTTCTCTTTTACCAATATCGAAGGCAAGCTATGAGCCAACCACGCAAAGCGATCATCACCGGCGTATCCGGACAGGACGGCGCCTATCTGACCAAACTGCTGCTCGACAAGGGCTACCACGTGACCGGCACGTACCGGCGCACGAGTTCGGTCAATTTCTGGCGCATCCGTGAGCTCGGCGTGCTCGATCATCCGAATCTGCGTCTGGTCGAACACGACCTGACCGATCTGGGCTCGACGCTGCGCCTGCTCGAAGGCGCGCAGGCCGACGAGCTGTACAACCTCGCCGCGCAGAGCTTCGTGGGTGTCTCGTTCGACCAGCCCGTGACGACCGCCGAAGTGACCGGCATCGGCGCGTTGAATCTGCTCGAAGGCATCCGCATTCTGAATCCGAAGACCCGTTTTTATCAGGCGTCGACTTCGGAAATGTTCGGTCTCGTGCAGGCCGTGCCGCAACGCGAGGACACGCCTTTCTATCCGCGCAGCCCGTATGGTGTGGCCAAGCTGTTCGCGCACTGGTCGACCATCAACTATCGCGAGTCGTACAACCTGTTTGCGAGCAGCGGGATTCTGTTCAATCACGAATCGCCGCTACGTGGCCGTGAATTCGTCACCCGCAAGATCACGGACACCGTCGCGAAGATCAAGCTCGGCAAACAGGATGCGCTGGAGCTCGGCAACCTGAGCGCCAAGCGCGACTGGGGCTTCGCGCTCGAATACGTGGAAGGCATGTGGCGCATGCTGCAAGCCGATGAACCAGACACCTTCGTGCTCGCCACCGGCCGCACCGAGACGGTTCGCGACTTCGTACGCATGGCGTTCGCCGCCGCGGGGTATCAGATCGAATGGTCGGGCAAGGAAGAGCGCGAGACCGGCATCGACGTGGCAACCGGCAAGACGCTGGTGCGCGTGAATCCGAAGTTCTATCGCCCGGCGGAAGTGGATCTGCTGATCGGTTGCGCGGACAAGGCGCACGAGAAGCTCGGCTGGAAGCCGGAAACTACGCTTGAACAGTTGTGCCACATGATGGTTCATGCGGACCTTGGCCGGAACGAGCATCACGAGACGTTCTGATTCTGTCCTGAGTGTCGGCTGCGCGGGCAGCCGTCACTCCATGAAAAAAGGCCTGATCGCAATGATTCAGGCCTTTTTTCTATTCCGTCACAAAGGCCTTCAGTGCACCCCACCCGCCGCGATCGCCTCGCTATACACCGACGCCACACGCTTCGCGATCACCGAATTATCGAAGTTCTCGCGCGCATAACGGCGGCATGCATCGGCATCCGGCAACTTCAGTGAGCCGTTCAACGCGCCTGCCAGGCCTTCCGCAATCGCCTTCGCGCCGGTCTCCGGCAACACCAGATTCGGCGACAAACCCGCCACCGCCTCCGGCAAACCGCCCACCGGCGTCACCAGCACCGGCGTGCCCGAAGCCAGCGATTCAACGGTAATCAGCCCAAAGCCTTCCAATGCTACTGTCGGCACCACGCTGATATTCGCCGCACGGTACAGCGCGGCCAGATGCTGATCGGGCACGAAGCCCAGCAGTTTCACATTGTCCTCGAGGCCTGCCTCGGTGATACGCGCCTGCAATTCGCCTTCGAGCCGCCCCTTGCCCGCGATCAGCAACAGCACGTCGGGCTCAGTGCGCTTGAGCAGCTTCACCGCGTCGATCAGATCTTCGAGGCCCATGCGGCGCACCAGACGCCGCACGGCCAGCACGATCGGCCGGTCCTGCGGCAGTTGCAGTTTCAGACGCGCCTCGGCCGGCGTGATCGGCAGATTGAACTGCTCGACGTCCACGCAACCCGGCACGACGCGCACGCGGTCCGGCGCGATGCGATAGCGCGAAGTCAAAATCTTGCCAAAGGCTTCCGACAAGACGATCAGCCGGGATGAGCGCGCATACACCGATTGCTCCAGATAACGCTTCGCGCGCTGGCCGAGCGAATCGGCGCCTTCGACGTGACTCTCGTCGGCCCACGGTCCCTGAAAATGCGAGACCTGCGGAATGCCGCGCGTCACGTCGAGACCCGGAAACGTGTACAGCGCGAAGTGCGACGAAATCACGTCGGGACGCGAGGTGCTGATCTCCTGGCGCAGCGCGCGGCGTGCTGCCATCAACCGCAGCGGCAGCGATTGCGCGGCGGAACCGAAACCGTTGATCGCGCCACCGGTGTCCGCAGCCACTTTGGGTGAGCCGGCCACCACGCCGCGCACCGCGACGCCCGCGCCCGGCAATGCGCCGACTAGCGAGTAGTACATGCGGTCGAGGCCGCCCGCGCGTTCCGGAAACCAGTGCATCCCGATCTGCAGCGATTTGATTGATCTTGTGGTCATAGTTGTTGTCCCTGAGCGTTCTGAGCGTTGTGGTGGATTGTCTGCCCGGCCAGCGTGTTCAGCGTCAGCGCGTCGGTCTTGGCGACCACCGTGGCTTCCGCTTCGCTGCGTCGGCGGTCCTTCTGCTGCCCCGCCAGTTGCCGGTACAGCGCGATGTATTGCGCGGCCATCCGCGCCCAGCCGAAGCCGGTCGCAAGTTCGTTGGCGGCGACGCCCATCGCGCGGCGTGCGTCGTCGTTTTCAGCAAGACGTGCGATAGCGCCCGCCAATGCCTTGGGATCGTCCGGATCGTCGAGCACGATGCCGCATTCCGGCGTGATGATTTCCGCACCGCCTGCCGTGCGCGCCGTGACCACCGGCAGACTCGCGGCCATCGCTTCGAGCAGCGACAGGCTCATCGCTTCATAGCGTGACGGGAACACGAACGCGTCGACCGAATGCATCAGCACCGGCATTTCCTTGACCAGCCCGAGAAAATGCACGCGATGCGCAATGCCGAGCGCCTTCGCTTCCTCCGGATACGGGCTGCCAGGCAGAAAACCGGCCACCGCGATCTGCACGTGTTCGGGCAGATGCTTGAGCGCTTGCAACACCGTGCCGAGGTTCTTGCGCGGCGTGCGCAAGTCGCCGACGAACAGCAGCAGGAACGCGTCCGCCGGCAAGCCGAACTTCGCGCGGTCGCCCGTGGCAGCCGCGAAGCCTTGCGTATCGACGCCGTTGTAGATCACGTCGACCCGGTTATGAGGCGTCAGTCCGATCGCGCGAATTTCATCGGCGACCTTTTGCGACACCGCCGTAATCACCTTCGAGCGCCGGTAAGCCCAGCGTTCGAGCAACGCGTTGCAGCGCGTATAGACCGACTGATACGCGGACCACACGCCCTTCGTGAGCCCGAACGGGTAGTACTTGCTGCCGAACCAGCCGCTATGTACGAAGTGCGAGGTGTTGACGTCGGCGGGCACCCAGGTGATGAAGCCATTCACGTGCAGCACATCGAATTCGCGGCGATGCGCGCGCAGCCACATTGCGCTTTTGAATGCGAACACCTGCTGGCGCAGCAGATTGGTGGGCCACCAGCGGCCGATCTTCATCGGCACCCAGCGGACGTTCGGATGCGCGAGCAAATCCGGCGCAACGTGCGACGCAACCAGCGTCACAGCGATGTTTTCCTCGAGGGCGGCGCGCGCAATCTCGTGGTTGACGCGCCCCTGGCCGTCGTTATGGCGCACGACGTGCGTAACAATGGCGACTCTCAATCAGTGCCTCCGTGGAAAAGTAGCGTGCGTCTGCGGTTCATCTTTTCGTAGTGCACCGCGGATAGGATCGAAAAAACACTCATGAAAAGCAGCAGCCCGCCGGTGCCGACCAGCGAATTGGTGAACACCAGCATCGCGAAGGTCGCAAGACTGAGACTCAGGCAGGCGGAAACGAATTTGTCGTTGCGCAGCTTGAACGACGCGAGCGCCGCGCGCACCACCAGCCACACGATGCCGGACATGTAGAGCAAGGTGCCGGGCCAGCCGAGCACGAACGGAATGTTCATCACGCCGCTGTCGAAGTTGCCGTACTGGCCGAGCTGACCGCCGTCGTTCGAAAGTTTGGTCGAGGTGCCGGTCGCGCCCATGCCTTCACCGGATACGTCGGTAAAGGCCGTCTTCGCGAAGGTCGCGTAGAACTCGTTACGCGCGGCGTAGCTCTGGTCGTCGCTCAGGTTGACGAGCGTGTTCAGGCGCGCCTGCATCCGCTCGGCCACCGGGCCGACCGTGAGCAGCGGCACGCAAAGACCGGCAAGCAGCACCGCACTCGCAACGATCCGCACGCGCACCTTGTTGTTCGCCTTGACCAACTGGATCAGGAGCGCGATCACCCAGCCGCCCCACGTCGAGCGCACGAGGCTCAGCGCGAAAGCAAAGAAGCCCAGCGCCGCAGCAACCCAGCGCACGCGGTGCGTCGCCGCCATCACGTAGACCATCGCACCCATCATCGCGAACGCGAACGGTCCCGACGAGTTCATCGTGCTGAACACGCGCACGCCCATCGGCACCGGATCGCCCTGCGAATTCATTTGCGAGCCGAGCATCCACAGTGCGTCCCACGGCGGCATGATGAAGAACTGGATCAGGCCGTAACCGCCCATCACCAGCATGCCCCAGATAAAGGTACTGACGATCGTGTCGCGATACTTCGGGTACTGGCGCGTGTGCGCCATGATGTGAAAGCCGATCAGAATCGGATAGAGCCAGTTCGCGAGGTCATAGGTCGCGGCGAGCGGCCCGCTCGACATCACGCCGATCATGAACGCGTAGGCGAGCCCCATCAGAACCAGCAGCACCGGCAGGCCGCGCCGCTGCGAAAGCAGCTTGTAGTAGCGGAGCAAGGACAAGGCACTGATCATCGTCACCGCGAGCGGCGCGACCTGGATCAGGCTGGTGGGCGTGAACGAGCCTTTGGACCAGTCGGCGAGACGCCGCACCTCCGGGCTCAGGAACCACAGCCACCACATGAAGCCGATGTAGCGCGCCGGGCTCTTGAAGTAGAGCCACAGGCCCGTCAGGATCGCGAGCACCGGGAATCCAAGCGTGAGCACCGTGCCCTGATGCGCGATGATCAACATCACTGTGATCAGCCACAGTAAGGCTTCCGGCAGCCACTCCTTGCGAGCGCCGGACAGTGCCCGCTCCGCGTTATCGCCGCCTCGCGCAATCGTCGACATCGTTTAGAGGCCTCCGCGTGATTCGCGCGGGCCAGGGCGTTGGCCTTGCCCCTGGCTGCCCGCGCGAACTCGCGCCGGCTGGTTCACCGCGGCCGCGGTCGCCGGGGTACGCGGCGCCTTTGCCACGGCATCGGCGTCGGCCGCACCGGCCACAACACGTCCGCGCGACGCTGCGCGCGCCCGCAGCATCTCCTGCGTAATTCTCACGTGCTGCATCGCATAGTTCTGCGTGGTCAGATCGCGCGACAGCAAACCGGCGGCGGCCGCCTGCGCCTGGCGCAATGCATCCGCGGGAGAGGCGGCGAGCTGGTCCACCGCCTCACGCAACGCCTGCGGGTTGAACGGCGGAATGTAAGCCGCCTCGTCCGCCGAAAAATAATCCTGCAACGCGCCGACGTTGGTGACCACCATCGGCTTGCCGACCGCCGCCGCTTCCAGCATCACCGTAATGCCCGAGGCATGCGAATTCGGCCGCAACGGCACGACGATCACGTCGGCCCAGTCGTAGAGTTCGTGCTGCTTCTTGATACCGGAGAACAGCGCGATCTCGACGTTCGGCGCGCGCAGCGAGGCGGGAATCCGTCGGCGTGTCGCGAGCTTCACCGCGTAGCGCGCATCGTTGCCGAAGGCCTTGATGAGCGTTTCCCAATCGCGGTCGCGATCGTTGCCGATCGCCGCGATGCGGATCGGCGTGTGCGGCGTCCATTCGGTCGGCGTCTTTACGGGAAAGTCCTGCGTGTTCAGGCCGTATAAGAGCGGCTTCGCGTCGCGATTGAAATAGCGCTGGCACAGTTCGGCGTTTTCAGTGGCGAGGGTGGTCAACTGGTCAGCGCGCGCCATCAGCTTGCGATACACCCAGCTCCGCAGAATCCCATACGAAGGCCATTTATCGAGCAGCCACACGCTTTGCGCCAACAGCAAGGGGCTGGCATCAGCGCCCGCCTTGCGGCCGCTCAGCAGCAGCATCAGGGCGGCGGACAGCCATTCCTGCTCGGTATGCGTCCAGATGACGTCCGAGCGCAGCATCTCGTCGCGGTTGCGCCACGTATGGATGAAGTCGAACCCGAGCGCCGCCTTCAGCGCGCGGCGCAGCAAACGCACGGGTTTGTTTTCACGCGCGTCTTGCGAATAGGTCAGCCTGAACGCATCGGATTCGGCATGGTGATAACCGTACAGGCAGCCGATGTTATCGCCAGGCCGGTAAAAGCGCGGGTCGGCGCCGTAAAACAGATGAACGTGAACTTTCGTACTCATGCAGACACTCCGCTCTGCCGGTGGAAAGGGGCATCGGCCTGCGCGAGCAGGCGCCAGTGCCGATGCACGAACGTGCAGGACGTTTGGGACACGTGAGCGCTCGCGGGTTTCACGCGGTCCGGGACAACGCGCGGCGCGCCTCATGTGCGCCGGTGCGCACCGCACGCCAGCGCGACAGCCTCAGGCTCGCCTGTTTCGAAACCAGAGCAAGCGCGGCGTGCGTGAGGCCGGGATAGACGCGCGTGCCCACCAGCGTCCACCACCACCACGCGGTTTCGCGGCGCAGCGGCGGCAACTGATCGCGCAGGATCAGGTGGAAGTTGAAGGCGGCATTACGCAGCGCCGCCATGGTTTGCGCGTCGCGCCGGTCGTCGTCGAAACGTTCGGCCGGGAAATGGTCGACGGCCACGCGCGGGTCGTACATCAGCTTCCAGCCGGCATTCTTCACGGCGAGGCTGAAGGCCATGTCGTTGTGAACCTGAGCGCCCGCGCCACGCAGGCGCTGATCGAAACGGATCGTGCGAATCGCGTCGCGCCGATAGCTCATGTTGGCGCCCTTCAGGATGTCGACTTCGCGCGCACCACCCACACCCAGGTGGTGATTGCCGATGATCTTGCCGTGCGCCGTGACCTTGCCGACCAGCGGCCGCTCGCCGTCGAGCACGCGGCCTTTTTCATGCACCCAGTCGCGGCCACCCAGCGCACCCAGGCGCGCATCGCTTTCGAACGCGGCAGCAATACGTTGGACCCAGTCGACGTGCGGCGCGGCGTCGTCGTCGGTAATCGCGATCACGTCGCCCTTGGCCGCATCCAGTCCGCGATTCAGGGCCGCGACCTGGCCGGGCACCTCCACCAGCGCGACGGATAGCGGCAACGTGCCCCGCACGGCGGGATCACGCAGGCAAGCATGGGTCGCTTCGTCGTCGGCGCGTGCGACCACCACCACTTCGTCCGGCGCGCGCGACTGCCGTTGCAGCGCCGCGAGGCAGCGCGCCAGGTCGGCCGGGCGGCGGTAAGTCGGAACCAGTACCGTCACTTTCATCGTGATGTCCTTTTCTATCGTGTTTGCGCTGGCATCAGCACACTGGGCTCAGCCTCGTGGCTCAGGTGCTCAGGTATTCCTCGACCGCTGCATAGCCACGGGCATAACCGCCTCGCGAACGCGCCGGCATTCCGTTGAAGATGCCGCCCTGCACGTGCACGCCGGCTGCGCGCAGGCGCTTCAATGCCTCCGCGATCTCGCCTTCGTTGTGCACACCCGAGCGAATCACGAAGAAAGTCGAACCGGCATACGCGCCGATGATGGACGCATCGGTCACGGCCAGCACCGGCGGCGTGTCGATCAGGATCACGTCGTAGCGCTTGGCGAGGCCGTCCAGGTATTGCGGAAGACGCGGCGACATCAGCAGTTCCGACGGATTCGGCGGACGGCGGCCGCACGAGATGAAGCTCAAGCCTTCGACGTTCGAGGAACGGATCGCTTCTTCGAGCGAGATCTGCCCGCTCAGCAATTCCGACAGGCCGTTTTCCTGCGCACCGCCCACATAACGTTCGAGCACGCCACGACGCATATCGCCGTCGATCATCAAGACGCGTTTGCCCGAGTTCGCGAGCAGCACCGCCAGATTGACCGTCAGGAAGCTCTTGCCGACACCGGACATGGGACCTGTCAGCATGACGATGCGGTTCTTCGCGTCCATCATCGTGAACTGCATGGACGTGCGCAGGCTGCGCAGGCTTTCGATCGTGACGTCCTTGGGCCGCGCGTTCGCCAACACCGAACGAAGGCGTTCGCCGCCGCGCTGGAAGCCGCTTTCGAGCACAGCCTGTTCGGCGCTCAAGGGCACGAGGCCGTACACCGGCAGATGGAACGCGCGCTCGATATGGTCGGGGTCGTCGATGCCCTTGAACATATTGCGGCGCAGGAACACGAAACCGGTGCCGCAGATCAGGCCCAGAATCACGGCCGCCGAGAGAATCAGCACCTTCTTTGGCTTGACCGGCGCGCCCGGGCGCATCGCCTGGTCGACGATATGCACGTTGCCGCCGGTACCGGCTTTCTGCACCGACAACTCCTGCACGCGGTTGAGCAGCAGCACGTAGATGTCTTCCGCCACCTTGGCGTCACGTTGCAACTGCACGGCCTTCACTTCGGTTGCCGGCAGATCGCGGAAGCGGTCAGCGTATTTGGCGCGTTGCGCCTCCAGTTCGGCCATCTGCCGACGCGCGGCAACGAGCATCGGATGGTCGTCGCCGTAACGCTCGGTCAACTGCGCCATCTGCAGACGCAAACCGGCAATCTGCTGCTCGTACTGCACGCTGCCTTCGAGGTAGACCTTCGCTTCGTCGCTCGCATTGATCGAACCGGATTGACGCTGGTAAGCGGTCAACGCGGCTTCGGCGCGTTCGAGATCGGACTTCAGGCGCGGCTCTTCGCTCTTCAGGAAGTCGAGCATCTTGCTGGCGTCGACCTGCTTGTTCGACACGTGCTGACGGACATACGACTGCGCGAGCGCATTGGCCACCAGCGCGGCGTGCTCAGGGCTCTTGTCATCCAGCGAGATCTGGATCACGCCGGTCTGCTTGCCCTGCTCCTGCACGGTGATCGCCGACTGGAACGCGCTGATCGCGTCGAGGTCGTTAAAACGCGTCACGGTGAACTCTTCGCCCGGCCGGGCCACCAGCTTGTTGACAAGGATCGTCACGCCGCCGCCCTGCTCCTGCCGGCCAACCTGGCCGCGCAGCAGCAGCGTGCCGTTCTTTGCGTAGAGTTCGTAGTGCTGTTCGTCGAACACCTTCATCGTCAGCTTCTCGCCTTCGAGCGCCGACACCACGTCGAGCGAATCGATGTCGGCCTCTTCACCGCCCCAGGCGTATGAAGCCAGACCCAGCCACGGCGGCGCCGGCTGGCCCGGCGTCGCCATGTGCGCGGCAATGCTGCCAAGCAGCGGAATCGTCTTCGGCACGACGCTGAAGTTCAGCTTCAGTTGCTGGACCACCGGGCCGACTACGCCGCGGCTCTTGATGATTTCGATTTCGGCGTCGGTCGGCAGCGAAGTCGAGCCGGTCGTGATGGCCGCGCCCGTTTGCGTCTGCGTGAGCGCCTGCGAGGTGTTGTCGGACTGCTCGACCCGCACGTGCGCATCGGCCGAATAGATCGGCTTGGCGAGGAAACAGTACGCCGCGGCCAGCGCGACGATCACGCCGGCGATCGCGATCAGCCACCAGATGTCGTCGAGGATCACCTGCACCAGTTGCCCGAGGACGACGTCCTCTTCTTCGGTCTTGATCGGACCGGCCATGTGTGGAGAGATTTGGTTGCTCACAATTCGATCCCGTTTCGGTTGCTTCGGCGTGGGCTTCAGCGTGTGCTCTGGCATGTGCTTGCGCGTTTGCCTCGGCGTTTGCTTCGGTCCCGCGCCCTTTGAGAGCGGCGCGGGCCTGTCGACGGCTCAGACAGTTATCTCGTCAACTGCTTCAGGTAGAACAACGTCTGTACGCTCGGCAGGACTTGCTGCAACACACGGTTGAACGTGGTCGAAGCGGCGGTGCCCACATACACGACATCCATCGGCTGCAACTGGAACTGGGACGACAACATGATCGCGTCGGGCTGCGTCATGTCGAGGCGGTACACGTCCGGCGTGGTCGGATGCTCGCGCATGCCGCGCATCACGAAGATCTGGCGCGGATTGGCGTCCGTGTCGAGAATGCCGCCCGACTGGGTGAGCGCGTCGGCGATCGTCAGGCGGCCCTTCACCATGGGCAGCTGGATCGGCGTCTTCACTTCGCCCATCACGAAGATGCGGCTGTCGTTGTGATCCGGCACGTTGATCACGTCGCCGTTTTGCAGCATGACGTTCTGCGTGGTGTCGCCCTGGTCGAGCATGCGGTTGGCGTCGAGCACGTACAGCTTGTTGTTGCGCGTGAGGCGCACACGCTGGATGTCGGCGTCGGTGTTCGTGCCGCCCGAGCGCGTGATCGCGTCGACCAGCGTGAGCGGCACGTCGCTGATGGCGAGCGGGCCAGGCGTCTTCACGTCGCCGGTCACCTGCACTTTCTGCCCGCGGTACGACAGCACGCGCACGTCGACCTGCGGATTGCGGATGTAGCGCACGAGGCCGGTGCTCAACTGATCGCGCACTTCACTCACGGTCTTGCCCGCGGCCTTGATGCGGCCGACGAACGGGAAAAAGATCGTGCCGTCGGGGGCAATCGTCTGGCCGTACGGATCGGCCTGGCCCGGCAGCGCGGCGGTATACGGCTGCTGCAAGGCGCCGCCGATCGACTGCGTGGTGTTGCCGCCCGCGGACAGCGTGCTGCCCTGCGGGGTGGTCAATTCCGGGTGGTCCCACACGGTGATGCCGAGAATGTCCTGCGGCGAGAGCCGGTATACGTACTGCGACGGATCGCTATAGTGCGAAGTCGGCAGCGCCTGTTGCGCGGCAGTGGCTTGCGCCTGTGCTTGCGCCGCAACCAGCGGGCCGTCGATCAGATGCACCGGATAGGTTTCGTTAGCTTGCTGACCCTGATGCTGGCCGTCGTCTTTCAGACGGGACGTGTCGAGGTAATTGCCAGGTGCGGTAGCGCAGGCCGACAGAAAGGACGTCAGCAAAAGCGTGGCGGCGAGTTTCGAATTGACGTTCGCGAATGTGTGTGCAGTGCGTTTTTTCATCAGCATATTTTCTTCAGCCATCCCATGACCAGGTGTTCGATGAGCACGAGACTCTCCCTATAGTCGGCTTCCTTGCCGCCGTGCGGATCGGCGACGTCGGAGTCGTCTTCCCACTTGCCGAGCGGATAGACCTTGCCGCGCGAAGCCGGATCGAGCGCTTCGACAGCGCTCACCTGCGCGCGCTCGCTGACGAGCACGAGATCGGCTGCGCGCACGAGCTCGCGGTCGAGGCGCCGCGAATAGTGGATGCCGGAGGCGACGCCCTGCTCGGCGAGCAGGCGCCGCATCACCGGGTCCATGGCGTGGCCGTTGGTGGCGCGGAGACCCGCCGAATGAAACGCGATCGGCGCTGAGGACGGCCGCGACGGCGCGCGCTGCCGGGCCTTGAACAGCATCTCGGCTGCGGGCGAACGGCACACGTTGGCGTGGCAGACGATCAGAACGTTGGCGAACATGGCGGGCTCCTTAGTGAGGCTTTGGCGGCGCGGCGGCTTATTGGCCAACTTACTGGCCGGCCTCGACCGTATCGGCCGCGTCTACCGTGACCGGCAGGCCGTTCGCGCCAACCTTCGCCGGCGCATTGCGCAGCGCGTGCTGACGGCCGATCGCGTGATACTCGATACCGAGTTCGAGCAGCGCGTCCGGCTCGTACAGATTGCGGCCGTCGAAAATCAGCGGCGTGGTGAGGCTCTCCTTGAGCGAACCGAAATCCGGACTCTTGAAGACCTTCCATTCGGTCAGGATCACCAGTGCGTCGGCGCCCTCGGCCGCTTCCATCTCTTCGTTCACGAACGACAGGCGCGCATGCTGTTGCGGCACGTCCTTCAGATCGAGTGCGAACACGCGCTTCGATTCGTCGATCGCGACCGGGTCGTAGGCCTTCACGCGTGCGCCACGGCGCAGCAGTTCGGCGATCAGCGGACGGCTCGGCGCTTCGCGCATGTCGTCGGTGTTCGGCTTGAACGCGAGGCCCCACACGCCGAAGGTGCGATCCGACAGGTCTTCGCCCAGACGGTCGACGATCTTCTGCGCAAGGATCTTTTTCTGCGTGTCGTTGACGGCTTCCACCGCTTCGAGAATGCGCAGATTGGCTTTGTGGTCGGCTGCCGTGCGAATCAGTGCCTGCACGTCTTTCGGGAAGCACGAACCGCCGTAGCCGCAACCGGCATACAGGAAATCGTAGCCGATGCGCGGATCGGAACCGATGCCGCGGCGCACCGCTTCGATATCCGCGCCAACGCGGTCGGCCAGATTCGCGAGCTCGTTCATGTACGAGATACGCGTGGCGAGCATCGCGTTAGCCGCGTACTTGGTGAACTCAGCCGAACGCACGTCCATGTACAGCGTGCGCTCGCGATTGCGGTTGAACGGCGCGTAGAGGCGCTTCATCAGTTCGCGCGCCTTTTCGCCGGGCACGTCTTCGTCGCAACCAAGCACGATGCGATCCGGCCGCGTGAAGTCTTCCACGGCCGCGCCTTCTTTCAGGAACTCCGGATTCGACACCACGGAGAACATGTGGCTCGCGTTGCGCGCGGCCAGTTCCTCGGCGATCACGTCGCGCACGCGCGAAGCCGTACCGACCGGCACCGTCGATTTGTCGACGATCACCTTGAAGCCCGTCATATGGCGGCCGATATTGCGCGCGGCGGCGAGCACGTATTGCAGATCCGCGGAACCGTCTTCGTCGGAGGGCGTGCCCACCGCGATGAACTGGATGTCGCCGTGCGCGACCGCGGCCTCGATGTCGGTCGAGAACTTCAGGCGGCCTGCCTTGCGATTGCGCGCAATGATTTCCTGCAGACCCGGTTCATGGATCGGCACGCCGCCGTTGTTGAGCACGTCGATCTTGCGCTGATCGACGTCGAGACAGAACACGTCGTGGCCGATGTCGGCGAGACATGCGCCCGTCACGAGGCCTACGTAGCCACTACCGATGATCGTCAGGTTCATGTATTACACCTCGGAAAATGGAGTTGATTCAGGAGAGCGGCCGCGCGTTGCGCGGCTGCGCCTCAATATGCGTTGCTGCCCACAAAACCCTTCCACAGCGTCAGCACGACGATCTTGATGTCGAGCCAGAAGGTCCAGTGCTGCATGTAGTACAGATCGAGCTTGACGCGGCCCATCATCTTTTCGATGCGGTCGGTCTCGCCGCGATAGCCGTTGATCTGCGCCCACCCGGTGATGCCCGGTTTGATCCGGTAACGGTGCATGTAGCCCTTCACCAGATCCTTGTAGATGTCGTCGTGTTCGAGCGCGTGCGGACGCGGACCCACGACCGACATCTCGCCGCGCAACACGTTGATGAACTGCGGCAATTCGTCGAGGCTGGTGCGCCGCAGGAACGCGCCGACTGCGGTGATACGCGGATCGCGCCGGGTCGCCTGGGTAATCTTGCCGGCCTCTTCCTTGTGCATCTTCATCGAGCGAAACTTGTAGATCTCGAACTGGTTGCCGTCGATGCCCTTGCGCTTCTGGCGGAAGAACACCGGGCCCGGCGAGCTCACCTTCACCATCACCGCGATCACCAGCATCACCGGCGACAACGCGGTCAACGCCGCCAGCGCAAACAGCCGGTCGAAGATGCGCTTGGGCAGCACGCGCAGATCGGTGATCGGCGAGGCGGCCAGGTTGATCGCCGGCACGCCGAGCAGATCCACCATCGGCTGATTGAAGAGCGTGAGGCTGCGAACGTCCGGAATGAAGCGGATGTTCACGAAGTCGTTCTTCAGGTCCATCACGAAGCGATGGATCGCCTTCTCCTTCGAGATCGGCAGTGCGAGCCACAGTTCGCGAATCGCACGCTGACGCACCAGTTGAAGCATCCGCGAGTAATCGCGCTCGACCGGCACGCCTTCGATCGCGTCGCTCGCATCCGGATCTTCATAAGGGTTGATCGTGCCCTCCTCGTCGAACACCACGACGGGGCTAAAGCCCGCTTCCGGGCGGCTGCGCATCTGTTCGATCAGGAAGCGCCCATACGGCGCGCCGCCGACGATCGCCACCGCGCGCTGATTGAAGCCTTCGCGGCGCAGTCCGCGCAGGATCGAGTAGACGATCACCTTGGTGACGATCAGCAGCACGATCGTGGCGATAGCCCAGTAAAGGAGCCACAGACGCGACAGGCTGTCCGAACGGTGCAGGCTGAAGCTGATCAGGATGCCGGTGATCTCCACCATCACCCAGCCGCCCGCAACGCGGCACAGCAGGTCGTACAGCGGCTTGCCGCGCCACGACTGATAGATCCCCAGCGCAGGAAAGAACACCACCACGAGCAGGCAGTCGAACGCGAGCGACACGCTTTGGACGTCGTCCAGCCACGCCAATTTCCCGCTGTGCACGGCCGTCGCGATAGCCGCGCCGAGCGCGACCATGGCGATGTCGATGATTCTCGATAGAACGCTCAGCATGCGCTGCCCCTCAGTTCGTCAGTCAAGTGCCATCCGTTGGTTGGTTGAATTCCCGTCACACTCATTGCGTCCGGCCACCGGGAGCGCAACGCCGGTATTCGCGCCTGCAGATCGATGCGCGGCGCGAAACTGATTGAACCGGTGTTAATTGCCCTGCCGCTTTCCGGATTAAAAAATTCCTGAACGGACGATCCGGAAAACAGGTGTCGAAATGAGTGAATACCCTTGTACAGGTATAGATAAAGCGGTATTAAAATTCGGACTGCAAGACAGCAAAATATCTCAAAATGTATCGGTCAAATTTTCAGCATTTTTTCCGAATTTTGTGCGGCAATTGTTACCGAATTGGCGTTTGAGAGACCCGTTTATCGCCGTTCTGGAGGCGGATCTGAGCCAAGCTGTCCGTTTTCCTACGAAGCTTACGCCTCGCCTTTCGTCCCTATTCTGCGTCATTCCGCCGGATAAAAAAATGGTTCGTGATTTTTTTCGGGTAATTTTTCTTTTTTAAAAATTATTCGGACATTTTTTCTTCACGAAACGACCAACTTTATTCGACGTTTTATATAGTTTCTATTTAACGCGCTTTTATTGATTCTTTACTTCGTGATAAAACTCGACGCATTCACCCAGCCTCGAGGAGTCCATCATGACAGCTCCGGTTACGGCCACACCTGCCGACACCCGGTCCACGCAAGCTATGCACCTGAACGTCAAACTCAAAGTTCATCCCGTGATTCTGGCGGGCGGCTCCGGTACACGGTTGTGGCCGATGTCGCGCGAGCAGCATCCGAAACAGCTGATTGGCCTGCTCGGCGACGACTCGCTGCTGCAGTCGACCACGCGCCGGCTCGACGGGCTCGAAACGGGCCATCCGCTCGCCGAGCAACTCGTCGTGGTGGCCAACGAAGAACAGCGCTTCACCACGGCCGAGCAATTGCGCACGAGCGGCAAGCCGACCCGGCTGATTCTCGAGCCCGCTGGGCGCGATACGGCGCCGGCGCTGACGGTGGCTGCCCTTTCGATCGCCGCGCAGGACGAGGACGGCATCATGGTCGTGATGCCCGCCGATCACGCGGTGACCGACAGCGCCGGTTTTCATGCAGCGGTGGCGGCCGGCGTGCAGCATGCGGCAGCCGGCCATATCGTGACGATGGGCATCGTACCGACGCGTGCGGAAACGGGTTATGGCTACATTCGCATTGGCGCGGCGCTTGGCACGCCTAATGACGCTCGCGCAACGGACACCGATGCGGCTGGCAAGGTCGGCGCGCACAAGCTGGATCGCTTCGTCGAAAAACCGCATCTGGAACTGGCGCAGCGGTATATCGAATCGCAGGAATACTGGTGGAACAGCGGCATTTTCATCATGCGCGCCTCGACCTGGCTGAAGGCGATCCGCCACTTCCAGCCGGCGATTTACGAAGCCTGCGACGCGGCCTTCGCAGGCGGCAAAGCGGACGGCGATTTCTTCCGTCTGCAACGCGACGCGTTCAGCGCCTCGCCGTCGAATTCGATCGACTACGCGGTGATGGAGCAACTGGGCAACGATCAGACCGCTGCATCCGGCGTGGTTGTGCCGCTGCAAGCGGGCTGGTCGGACGTGGGTTCGTGGGACGCGATCTGGGACATTTCGGAGAAAGACGCCGATCGGAACGTGGGGCGCGGCCACGTGATGTTCGAAGGGGCAAGCTCGACCTTCGCGCATTCGGAAGGACGCCTGATCGCCTGCGTCGGCACGCAGGATCTCGTGGTGGTCGAAACGGCGGATGCGATTCTGGTCGCGGACAAATCACGCGTGCAGGACGTCAAGAAGATCGTCGGACGGATTCGCAACGATGGCGGACTGGAAGCGACCAACCATCGCAAGGTGCATCGCCCGTGGGGCAACTACGATTCCGTCGACACCGGCGAGCGCTTCCAGGTCAAACGCATCGTCGTGAAACCCGGTGCGCGACTCTCGCTGCAAATGCATCATCACCGCGCGGAACACTGGATCGTCGTGCGCGGCACCGCACTCGTCACGCGGGGTGAAGAGCGCTTTATCGTCTCCGAAAACGAATCGGCTTATATTCCGCTGGGCGTCACCCACCGTCTCGAGAACCCGGGCAAGATGCCGCTCGAAATGATCGAGGTGCAGTCGGGCTCGTATCTCGGCGAAGACGATATCGTGCGTTTCGACGACACGTATGGACGTCAATGATTCACAACGAATGAAGCGGGAACCTGCGGCTGTTGCTCCTGACGGCCGCGGGGTATTGCTGTACCGGTATTTCTGTACCGTTAACCGCCGCGCTCACCCCGCATGGGAGATGAGTTCTGGATACGACGGATAACGATCTGACGCACTGCTTTCGGTTGCGGGTGCGGCCGGTTCGCTGGGATAACGGCGCAGCGGTCCGCGGAATGCATTGAGCGGACCGTGCAAAGGCCCACCGTGATTCACAGCGACCGGCTCCGGCACATGACGCATGGCCGGCAACGGACGCGCCACTGCCGCAGCCGCCGCCGTGGCATTAACTGCAGGTGCGGCCTCGGCTGCAGCCTGCGTACGGCATTCACGGTCGATCCACTGCCGCGCCCATTCGAGCGCGTATTGCTCCGCCGCGTCGGCCTCGGCAAAGCGCGGACCGACGAGGCCGGAACGCTCGACGCGTTTGCCGTCCTTCATGATCTCCGCCCACGCGCGATACATGGCGTTGGGCACCTGCTCCGCCGCCACGTAGATCACATAGCCGCGCCGGTCGGCGACTTGCGTGCCGCGTGGCGCGAGGCTCATCGACAGCGAGCTGCGCTGCTGATCTTCAAGCTGTTGCGTGCGGCGTGCCGACGCGATAGCCGAATCCAGACCGTGCATTGCCGTGTCCACCGCCCGCGCTTCCTCCATGCCTTGCAGACCAGCGCGCATGGCAGGCCGTGCCGCGGGTGATGCAGGTGCAGGTGCCGAGGGGGCCGAACGCGTACGCGACACCGGCGGCGCGTTTGTCATACCCGTCGTCATTCCGGACAACTGGCGCGTGATATCGGCGAACGGATCCGCCGAACGCCAGTTGCTCGGGCTGCTCGATACGCCGGGCGCCTGCCACGATTCGGGGCTCTTCCACGACACACCGCGCAGACCTTCGTCGCGCACGCTGGGGGTTTCGGCTACAGGTACAGCCGGTTTGGCCGCGACAGGCGGCGCCGGTTGCGGGACGTACGCGAAGGTACGCCCGGTTTGCGACAACAGCCGAACCATCTCGAGGAGGGTGCCGTTCAACTGCCATTCTTCAAAACGGCGCCGGCATGTAGGACCCGACGGATAGCGGCCCGGCAATTTCGACCAGGGTTCGCCAGTTGTCAGAATCCACAGAACGGCATTCGCCACGATGCGCGGTTCGGCGCGGGGCCGACCGCGTCGGTTCAGACGGACGGCCGGCTCATCAGAGACAAGCGCTGCCAGCAGCGCCCATTCGTCATTGCTTAGCTCATCGAAAAACATTGGGTTTTCTCCACGCAGCCTGGCCGGGCCGCGGCTTTGGGCGGCCACGGATTCAATTTTCACGATCCGTGTGCAGCCCGCGGTTGCACAAATATGTTTTGTACGTTCTGTTTGGGGGTCAATAGCGCACTGGGTTAGTGCGGTTTGTCCCTATTGCGAAGCACAAAACGTGGTCTCACTCGTGCATGGGAGAATTTGTGCACGAAGCATACCATCACCAGGGTTTGCGTGAATATCGTTGAGACAAGTGTTACGGATGGAAACAATCTTGTCCTTTTTGCTGCGTCATTTTTCGTATTGCCGTAACAGAACCACCGTCGGTTCCGGCGCCGAAAGGCGTTATTGCACAGCACAATGGCGCGGCAACGACGGCGAATTGCATTTACGAAATCGGCATTTGAGTCACAACGCATTTCGATGCATTTTGAAGGTATTTCCGCCCGGCTGCGGAATGTCTCGGCGCAGCGTTTTGACAGCACCTGAGTGACATCGGGACGCGATTGTCGTCGAAGCGAACACAGCGCTTCTTCATGCTGTTCGCATTCCTCTCGACGCCGTGCGAGCGCGGCTGTTCGCGCTAGCTTCTAGCGCACGGGGTTCGCCGCGCCCTCACCCACCACGGTCATCCATGGGCGGACGCGCCAGCGCGTTACGAGCCCTGCGAGCACGTACGGATCGGCTCTGGCAAAGGCTTCGGCGGCTTCGGGAGAGTCGCCTTTGAAGAGCAGCACGGCAGTGTCCACAGGCTCGGTCAAGGCTCCGGCCAGTTGCAATTTACCGCGCTCCGCTGCCGCCCAGGCGAGAGCCAGATGGGCGTCGCGATACGCGCCACGCCTCTCGAGGTAGTCCGGCACGAGGTCATACATCAACAGGTAGTGCATGGCGAGCCTCCTTTGGCTTGCGTGACTGAGACGACGGGCGGCGCATCGGCGCAGGAATTCCAGTCAAGACTACCCCTATGATCTTCAACGGGATTTTCTGCCGATTTCCTATTCATTTGCACCTGCAGCAATGCAAATTGGATGTTTAGAATTTGATCGTCCATATGGAATGACGCCGGCCTAATTCATTTGCATACGCCTCGCCAATTAATCCGGATTGCATAACATATTTTTGCACTGCTGCGATTCGATCGTTTTATCCCCCCGGGGGGCCGCCAACCCCGCTGCGTAGGGGAAAACCAGCGTGCTCGCCTGTCAACCGGAATGCCATTCCGTCCGTTCTGGCAGACAGCATTTGCCATAATCAACGTGCCGAGGGCTCCTGGACGCCGTTGACGCCCACGCGCATGAACGACCAAAAACGTTTTCACCACCGATGGAGTGTCACATGAAAATCCAATCCGCTATCGCTGCGCTGGTGCTGGGTACTGTCCTCGTTTCGCCGGTGTTCGCGCAGAACAGCCAGCAAACGAAAATGGCCGACTGCAACAAGCAGGCTGGCGACAAAAAAGGCGACGATCGCAAGGCCTTCATGAAGACCTGCCTGTCCGCCAAGCCGGCCGCCGCCGCGCCGATGAGCCAGCAGGACAAGATGAAGGCGTGTAACACGCAAGCCGCCGGCAAGAAAGGCGACGACCGTAAGGCCTTCATGAAGACCTGCCTGTCGTCCGCGCCGGCGAACTAAACGCGAGGCAATCGGCGCGGCCCACGCGCCGCGTGTCTGGCCGCGTATTGCTCGAACAGGGCCGCGCCATTTTCCGGCGCGGCCGCTGTCTTCCTTCTGTCCTGACCTCCACTCTCCGTCGCCGCTTATCTCCCGGCAGCCGCCCTCGCGCGACCTATCCCTTCGCAGTCCATCCGCGCGAACGCGCCGTTTTTCTTCTATGATGGCTGCGGAGACGGCCCACCCCCATACACAACATTAGACGGGCCGCCATCTTGTCGTTGGTGCTGCAGAGCATCGATCGGAGGCAAGGATGGTATCGAAGCATAAAAACCGCTGGTTAAGGCGGTGGCTGGTCGTCATCATATTCTGGGCCGTGCCCGTGGCGATCGTTGCAGTCAGCGAGATCCGGGAGGAAATGGCGTATAACGCCGTCGACCTCGACCGTGCGCTGACCACCTGGAATTTCACCGGCGCACAACGCGCCGCCGGCGCGCCCGCGCGCTGCCGCGGCAAGCCCGACGAGGCGCAAGCCGCCGGCTGCCCGGCCGATGTGCTGGCGGCCAATGCGCCGCGCCAGCAGGACGCCCGCAACGAATACAGCGTGCGCCGCTCCACGCTCATGGGTTACCTCTGGCATGCGTTCGTCGGCTACTGGATCGTGCCGGCGGTCACGCTGTTCCTGATTGGCGTGTTGATCGGCATGATTCGCCGCGTGCTGCGGCGCCCGCCGGTCAAAAGTCCAGCAAACCATGGGTGAGGACGCGGATGCAGCGTCGAGGCAACACTTTCAATTCGATTTCAATGCGAATCGCGAACGCGAAAAATCGGTAAAAACCGGTCCTCCATACGGTTTCAACTCGGGCGCCGATAAGCCGGTCCCTGCGCCGTTCGATTCTTCAGAAGCCCATTCGAAGGCGCTGTCCGAGCGTCTTCCAACGCCCTCGCGCCACCGGTCAAAATTACATCGGCGCACCTTGCGATGGCTCGCAAACCCCCGCCCCACAAGGCTTTTCGCCGAACCACGAAGTACGCCGTCTACGCTTGCGTGTGATATAACTTAAAGACAACCCGGCAACACCATATGAGGTTGTGCCCAGGAACCATGATGGAGAAAAACGATGCAAAGACGAAACTTCATGCTGAAGACTACCGCTGCGCTCGCTTTCGGAGGCCTTGCACTCGCTGGTTGCACGACTAACAGCGGCAACCCCAGCACACCCTCCACTGATGCCTCCAAACGCCAGTCGATCGACGCCAGCGTCGACGGCACCATGTCGCGCCTGTTCACAACCGTGAAGGGTTCGCGCGAACTCGTCTCCAAGGCGCGCGGCGTACTGGTGTTCCCGTCGGTACTGCAAGCAGGCTTCATCGTTGGCGGCCAGTATGGCGAAGGTGCGCTGCGCGTAGGCGGCGGAACGGTCGGCTACTACAGCACGGTTTCCGGCTCGCTCGGTCTGCAGGCGGGCGCGCAATCGAAGGCCATCATCTTCCTGTTCATGACGCAGGATTCGCTCGACACATTCCGCAATGCCGATGGCTGGTCGGCGGGCGGCGACGCCTCCGTCGCATTGGTGAAGATGGGCGCCAACGGCGCGATCGACACGACCACGGCGACTGCCCCAGTCGAAGTATTCATTTTGACCAATGCCGGCCTGATGGCCGATGTCTCGCTGCAGGGCACCAAGGTAACGCGCCTGAAGATCTAGGCTCGCGGCCCCGCGCGATCCCGCGTGATCCGGTTACCGGCCCCAGGCACAGCGGTAATAAAAAACGGCGATGCGTAGTGCACATCGCCGTTCTTTTTCATACCGCCGTGTAGGCCGGTTTTGCGCCGCTCAACTCCCCGACGTATCGATCACCTTGAAGCGCGAACGCTTCTGCGCGCGAATTACGGACTGGTACGCATCCACATACTGCTGCGCCATCCGGTGCGACGTGAAGCGCTCTTCGAAGCGTTGCCGCACGCCCGCCCGCGGCATCTTATGCAGGCGATTGACCGCCGCCACCGCGCCGATCTCGTCTTCGACGATAAAGCCTGTCACGCCGTCGTCGAGCACTTCCGGCACCGAGCCGCGGTTAAACGCAATCACCGGCGTGCCGCACGCCATCGCTTCGATCATCACGAGGCCGAACGGCTCCGGCCAGTCGATCGGGAAGAGCAACGCATGCGCGCCGGATAGAAACTCCGCCTTCTGGTTATCCGCGATCTCGCCGATGAACTCGACATACGGCAAGTCCAGCAACGGCCGGATTTCGCGCTCGAAGTATTCGCGGTCGGCAGCGTCCACCTTCGCGGCAATGCGAATCTGCATCCCACAACGTCCGGCAATCCGGATCGCGGTATCGACGCGTTTTTCCGGCGAGATACGGCCAAGAAACGCGAGGTACTTCTGCTCGACGGGTTGCGGCGTATAGAGCTGCTCCGGCAGACCGTGATAGACGGTGGTGAGCCACTTGGCCTGCGGCAAAGGATGACGCTGCGAATTCGAAATCGAGATCACGGGCGCAGTGTTGAAGGTGTCGAACACCGGCTGTTGTTCGGGCAAATCGAGGCGGCCGTGCATCGTCGTGACGAAGGGTGTCTCCTGGCGCTTGAAGACCGAAAACGAGTAATAGTCGAGGTGAAAATGCAGCACGTCGAAGTTTTCGGCCTGGCGGCGCACCAGTTCCATCAACAGCATGTGGGGCGCGATGCGGTCGCGGATACCCGGGTCCAGACGCAGCGCACGCGGCCAGACGGGTTCGAGCTTTGCACTCGTGACGGAGTCGCCGCTCGCGAACAGCGTCACGTCATGGCCGAGATCGACCAGCGCCTCGGTGATGTAGGACACGACGCGCTCCGTGCCGCCGTATAGCTTCGGCGGCACCGATTCGGTCAAAGGGGCGATCTGCGCAATCTTCATATTTTGTCTCCGTGAACTGACGGCTCGCGCCGATGGCGGTGCACGTCAGCGGCGCCGCTTGTGACAGCGCCGGTCCTTCTCCATCAATGCAGTGAACGCCGGGCGTCCGCCTGCACCATCCGCATCACACCATTATTCACCAGGGCGGAACAAAAAAGCCCTTGGCCTTGCAATTCCTGTGCGCTGTTACATTCGACTTACATCCGATGGCGCGCCTATTATCCGCTCAGGTATGTAGCTTAGGTACGTAGCCTGGGTACCTCGCCTGCCGATTGCCCTCAACCAGATCACGTGGCCACGGTTATCGCGCCGGCCATTTCCACGGCGGCAGGTCGCGATCGTCCGCATCGGTGATGCGCGTGGCGCCAAAGTGCTTCTCGAGCACGATCGACTGGCTGCCGTCCTCTCGTTCGAGCGCCGCGATCAACCGCGCCGCGTGCGACACCACCAGCACCTGGGAATGCGCGGAAGCCCGCGCGATCAGGCGCGCCAGCGCCGGCAGCAGGTCCGGGTGCAAGCTCGTCTCCGGTTCGTTCAGCACCAGCAACGCCGGCGGACGCGGCGTGAGCAGCGCGGCCACCAGCAACAGATAACGCAAGGTGCCGTCCGACAGCTCCGCGCCCTTCAGCGGCCGCAGCAGGCCATGTTGCTGCATCGATACTTCGAAGCGGCCGTCCTGCGAGGAGGCGACGTCGAGGCGCGAACCGGGAAAGGCGTCGTCGATGGCGGCATCGAGCGCAACCGGGTCGCCGATCTCGCGAATGGTTTGCAAGGCCGCGGCGAGGTCCGCACCGTCGTTCGAGAGCACCGGGGTATGCGTGCCAATCTGCGGCAGACGCACGGCGGCTTCTGCATCGGTGCGGAAGTGGTCGTAAAAGCGCCACGAACGAATCTGCTCGCGCACTGTGATCATCTCGGGAGCGGTCCGTGGGTCGGAGAACTCCGTCATCATGCTGTCGAAACTCGCGACAGGTTGAGGGATGGTTTGCCACTCGCCCTGCTCGTCACGCGTACGCAGCGCTGCGCCGTGCCGGTCGACCAGCAAGGCCGACGGCCGCAGCACCGGCCCGCTCCAGATGCACTCGCGTTTGATGGTGGGGTCGAGCGGGAAGCGGGTGGCCCTGTCGAGCGGCGGCAACCCGAGATCGATCGCATAACCGAACTCATCGCCGGAAAATCCAAGCCGCAGACTCACCGGCTCTTTCCGGCGCGTGCCCTCGACTGGCAATTCTCCGGCCAGTACCGCGCGCGAGAAACGTTCAGGCCCAGCCCACAACGTGGATTGCAAACCACCCTCACGCGCAAGCGATGTAATCACCCCGCCGCGCGCCGTCTCGGCCAGCAAACGCAACGAGCGATACACGCTCGATTTGCCGCTGCCATTCGCGCCTGTGATGACATTCAACTGCCCGAGCGGCACGATCAACTCGCGCAGCGACCGATACCCCGCGATGGCCAACGTCCTCAGCATGCGGACACCTTTCGATCAAACGCGCGCTGCCGGGCGCTCAGTAAAACCATTCTGTTCAAACGCACCATCATTTATGTCCACCGCCCTTGCCCGGCGTCTGCACGGGCACACTGCGCAAATCGTTCAGGAAGCTATCGCGCCACACGCCGAGATCGTTCTTGCGCAGCGCCGCCATATTGATCTCGTGACGCCGCTGGCGTGCATCGAGCGGCATTTGCAACGCGCGCTGCAAGGCCTCGCACATGCCGATCGCATCGTGCGGATTGACCAGCAGCGCGCCAGTCAACTCCGCCGCCGCACCGGCGAAAATCGACAGCACCAGCACGCCCGGATCGTCCGGATTCTGCGCGGCGACGTATTCCTTCGCGACCAGATTCATGCCGTCGTGCAACGGTGTGACAAAGCCGATCTGCGACTCACGAAACAGCGACATCAGTTTCCAGCGGTCGTACTGCTGATTCAGGTAGCGGATCGGCGTGTAATCGAGGCCCGAATAACGGCCGTTGATGCGCCCTGCTTCGTATTCGAGATCCTGGCGGATCTTCTGATAGGTGGCGACGTCCGAACGGGTCGGCGGCGCGATCTGCACGAGCGTCACGTTGCCGCGCCATTCGGGTGAGCGTTCCAGCAGTTGCTCGAAGGCGCGAAAACGTTCAACGAGTCCCTTCGAATAATCGAGCCGGTCGACGCTCATGATCAGCTTGCGGCCCTCCAGACTCTGCTTCAGGTCGAGCACGTGCTGGCGGCTTTCGTAGCGCTCGGCCTGTTCGGCGATTTCATCGGGGAACACGCCGATCCGATAGACGCCCGTGCGCAGCTTGCGGCCGAAGGCTTCCACATGGTTGCCTCCGCTCACGGTGCCGCGCGCGTGGCGCGTCACGTAGTCGTGGAAAGCGAGTTCATCGGTTGCGGTCTGGAAGCCCAGCAGGTCGTAGCACGAGAGCGATTTCACCAACTCTTCGTGCGGCGGAATGTTGAGCAGAATCTGCGGCGCGGGAAACGGAATATGCAGGAAGAAGCCGATGCGGTTCGTGATGCCCTCGGAGCGCAGAGCTTCGGCGAACGGGATCAGATGGTAGTCGTGAATCCAGATCACATCGTCGGGTTCGAGCAGCTTGATCAGCTTGTGCGCAAGCCATGCGTTGACGCGGCGGTAGCCGGCATACTCGTCGCGCTCGTAGCGTGCAAGGTCGTTACGGTAGTGGAACACGGGCCAGAGCGTCGCGTTCGAGAAACCGCGGTAATACTGATCGTAATCCTTGCGCGTGAGGCCGACGGTCGCGAAGGTCACCGCGCCGTCCTGCTCCAGCGTCGGACCGGCGTTGGCGACGGTCTCGCTCACCACGTCGCCGCTCCAGCCGAACCATACGCCGCCCGCGTCCTTCAGCGCGCCGAACACGCCGACCGCGAGGCCGCCCGCCGACCCTTTGGTTTCCGTCGGCGTTGCGACGCGATTCGACACGACGATCAGTCGGCCCATGTTGGTAGTCCTCCTTGGTTCGCACGGCGCGGCGTTCGCGCTTCAGGGGCTGGTGACGCCTCGAGCGCTGCAACACTTCGATGACGTCAAGCGGCTGCAAAACGCGCGATACCGCGCCAGGTTCGTGAGTCAGATGGACGGTTCGACCGCATGGGTGTCCGATCAGTTGCACTCATCGGCGCTGCATGCGGCGCTACACCTTTTCCTTCACCTGCTGCAACGGATCGCCCGCCTGATGACGACCGGCGCGGCTTGCCACGGGATCGGCCTCGGTGTGCGCGGCGGTGCTGCCGGCGGGTGTCTGCGTGCTGCGCGGCACCCAGTCGGGCGGTTCGCCCTTGCCGGTTTCGAGTTCGGCCGACACGTCGGCGCGCGACCGTGGCATTGCGTGGAGCGGGCACTACGCGGGCGAGGCCATTGGCCGAACAGGCGGCAAAATGCCGAGGGAGCGGGCATGAGCGCGAAGGCCACGCCCCGCTGATGACACTGACGCTGACGAGCGCTGAAACAGCGGCGTGCGCCGTCCAGGTTTGAGGCTTCCGGCGCGGCATGCCTGTAGACATCTTAGGCGTTCGTCCGCCAGGACCGGGGATAGGTGCATAAGCCGGCGGCCTGTGAAAGCGGGCGGCCGGGTTTAAGCCGGCCAGAAACACGCCTCAAGGCTCAAGCAGGATGAAACGCCCGACGTGCCCGATTCGGGCACGCGGCGCAAACGTCAGCCGCGACTCATATCAAATTCAAATCAACTACGCGATCAGCTACCGCTCTTGCAAGGAAATGCCTTGCCGAGCCCGAGCGAGATCGCCGTGCTGGCGTTATAGCCCGCGACGATCGGATTCTCGGCGATGTACTTGCGTACCGCGTCGGTGAGTTGCGCCGAGCGCGCGTCCGGCGGCAGGCAGTAGTACTGGCCGACGCGCGGCCCGGTGGTGCCGCCGATCGCGTCGATCGTGTTGAAGATGCCGTCGGCGGCGCCTTCGATATACGCGGCACACGCACTACGCGATGCCACATCGGTTTTCGTGCACAGCTTGTTGAGGTCGCCTCCCGTAAACGCGGCTGCCGATAACGGTACGGCAAGCGCGCTGGCGAAAATCAAAGCCCGCAGCATGGTGTTCCTTTCCAGGGTCGTTTATCAGGCGGTCTAGCGCCGCATCGAACCGGCGCGCCTCGCAACGCGCCAAGTCGTCATTCTGCACTGTTTTGCGAAGCGGCAGGCACGCCAACCGGTGCTATCTTCAGGCAAATTTGTGGTCCAGGGAACCGACGGCCGGTGTCCGTGAAGCTGGCGCCCCGGCGGCCGGTTCTCCGGCTTTTCGCGCACTTCACTTCTGTTGCATCTGCTGCAGGCGCGCAGTGAGGCCTTCGACCACGTCCGGTTCCTTGTAGGTCTTCGCGAAATCGAGCGCAGTCAGGCCGATCTGGTTCTTCACCGTGAGGTCCGCGCCGTTATCGAGCAGGAGCTTCACCGTCGACACATGACCGCCGCGCGCGGCCATCATCAGCGGCGTGGTGCCGTTCGGCGAGCCGGCGTCGACGTAGGCCGAATGGTCGAGCAGCACCTTGACGATACCGTCGTGGCCGTTCGCAGCCGCGTAGTGCAGCGGCGCCCAGCCCTTCTTGTTGACTTCGGCGTCCTTCGCGATCAGCAGGTTGACGAAGTCGAGGTCGCCGCCCAGCGCGGCCATCATCATCGCGTTCTCGCCGGCTTTATCCTGGATCTCGATGTCGGTTTTCGGATTGGCAATCAGCGCCGCCCCCACCTTGTCCGACTTCTCGCGCGCGGCGATCACCAACAGCGGGATGCCCTGGTTGTCGACACTGTTCGGGTCCATGCCCTTGGCGAGCAGCTTGTTGACACCGTCGACGTCGTCGAATTTCACCGACTTGATGAGCGAGTCGATCGGCGCGGCCTGAACCGGCGAAGCGACCAGCGAAGTCAGCGCGGCGCAGGCAAACGTGGCGGCCAGCGCGAGGCGCGACACGCTGCGGCGTGCCGAACCGAGGGCAATTTGCGCCGCTGAAGTCTCTTGAATCGCCGCCGTCGAAGTCGAATAATTTGTCATGTTTTACTTTAGGAAACGTCCCTATCCATTTGATATTTATTGGCTTTACCGATCACACACCAGCCGGCGCGGGAATCTTGAAGAGCCGGAAGAAGTTTTGTGTCGTCGCGGCGGCCAGTGCCGTATCCGGCATCTCGCGCTGTTGCGCGATGAAGCGTCCGACATAACTTACGTACGCAGGTTCATTAGGCTTGCCGCGATACGGCACGGGCGCGAGGTACGGCGAGTCGGTTTCGATCAGCAAACGCTCGAGCGGCACGCGGCGCGCAACGTCCTGCACGTCGGTCGCGCTCTTGAAGGTGACGATGCCCGACAGCGATATGTAAAAATTCTGCGCCAACGCCTGCTCGGCGACCGCCCACGGTTCGGTGAAGCAATGCATCACGCCGCCCGGCTCGCTCGCGCGCTCCTCGGCCATGATGCGCAGCGTGTCTTCCGCCGACGACCGGGTGTGGATGATCAGCGGCTTCTTCGTGGCGTGCGCCGCGCGGATATGGGTGCGAAAGCGCTCGCGCTGCCATTCCATATCGGCGATCGTGCGGCCTTCCAGACGGTAGTAGTCGAGACCGGTCTCGCCGATCGCGACCACCTTCGGATGTTCGGCCAACTCAATCAGTTCGGCGAGACTCGGCTCGCGCATGTCCTCGTGATCCGGATGCACTCCAACCGACGCATACACGTTCTCGTACTGGTTGGCGATCGCCAGCACGGACGGCAACGTCTCCAGATCGACCGATACGCACAGCGCATGCGTGACCGAATGGCTGCGCATGTTCTCGAGCACCTGCGGCAGGCGGTCGGCGAGTCCTTCGAAGTTGATATGACAGTGCGAATCGACAAACATGATGATGTCCTGCTGATAAGTAGCTGGGTGTGAATCTGGCTGTAAATCGTGGCTGTAAATCAGGCCGCGGCCGGCTCGAGCCGTTTGCCGAGAATCACCAGATCGCGTTCCACGCCGTCCAGCACCGCGACGCGCGGCAGCGCCCCCCACGTGTCGAAACCGAAGCCGCGGAACAGGCGCAGGCTTGCGTCATTGTGGCCAAAGATAAAGCCCAGCACGGTGTCGATGCCGAGCGTCGGCGCCACTGCCAGCGAGGCTGCCAGTAGTTGCTTGCCGAGACCCTTGCCACGCGCGCTTTCGTCCAGATAGATGCTGACTTCGGCGGTACGCAGATAGGCCGGGCGGCCGTAGAAATCCGAGAAGCTCAACCACGCGATCACGCGGCCGGACTGCTGCGGATCTTCCACCACCCACAGCGGACGCTTGTGTGGCCCGTGCGCATGAAACCACGCCAGACGGCTTTCGACGCTCACCGGTTCCAGATCGGCGGTGACTTGCCGCGACGGCACGGTCGAGTTGTAGATGGCGACGATCGCGGGCAGATCGTCGAAGGTGGCATCGCGGTAGGAAAGGCTCATGGTGCTTTGACGTGAGATGGAAGGCGAATCGGCGGACGGATGCATGGATCAGCGTGGCGGGTTAAGGCACGCCAGCCTTGCACACACCGTCGGCCATCAAAGTTGATTTACGCAAACAGCTCGCGGTAGCCGATAAACAGTTCTTCGAACACCAGCCGCGCGTTCAGCGGATGGTTCTCGACAGCGCGCTGGCGCGTCACGGTGCGCATAAAGCGCGCGAACGCGCTGGCGTCAGCTTGCGACGCACAGCGCGACAACGCCGTCGACGCCTGCGGAAAATAACGCGGCGCGCCGGCTGTGCGCTGCGCCAGCAAATCGTACATCCAGCGTTGCAGCCAGCCGAGCACGAGCGGTACCGGCAGCTTCTGCAGCGCCTCGCCGCAGGCGAAGGCGTCGCAATCAGCGCCGGCGGCCAGTTGCTTCAGGGTCCAGTCGCGCAGCGCGCGGTTCTCGTCGCTCGCCAGTGCGAGGGCCGTGAGCGGCGCGCCGCCGGCTTCGGCGAGCAGCGCGGGTGCTTCGGCGACGCCTTGCGCGGCGAGCCACTTCGTGGCGACTTCCGGCGCGGGCATCGTCATCGGCCATTGGCGGCAACGGCTGATGATGGTGGGCAGCAGGCGGTCGACGCGCGCCGACACCATCAAAAACACCACGCCGGCCGGCGGTTCTTCGAGCGTTTTCAGGAGCGCGTTGGCCGCGGCGATGTTCAGCCCCTCAGCGGGATACAGCACGACCACGCGCGCACCGCCGCGGTGCGACCCGACGCCGACGAAATCAAGCAAGCCGCGAATCTGCTCGATCTTGATCTCCTTGCTGGGCGCGCGCGTCTTCTTGCCTTCGTCGCCGTCGGCCTTCTCGGCTTTTTCGTCCGCGGCGCTGGCGAGTCCGGCTTCGGCAGCCAGCGCTTCGGGCACGATGATCCGATAGTCAGGATGATTGCCCTGCGTGAACCAGTTGCAGGCGACGCAGGCGCCGCACGGCTCGCCGTTCGCCTGCTGGGCCTCGCACAAAAGCCCCTGCGCGAGGTGCTGCGCGAAGCGCAGCTTGCCGATCCCCGCCTGGCCATGCAGCAGCAAGGCATGCGGCCAGTGCCCACGCAACTGCTGCAGGCGGTTCCAGTCATCGGCTTGCCACGGATAAATCATCGTTTCTCTTTTAAATCAATAGACTGACGAAGTTTCATGAGACGTTACACGAGCCTCATCAGTCGTCATAACTCAAGATTATATTCTTTTAAAATCAAAGAACTGCGATCAACTCTTCAAGTTGCTTCTGAATTCGCACGATGGTCTGCGAAGAGTCAATGATAGCGAACCGGTACGGCGCTTCTTCCGCGCGGCGCAGATATTCGGCACGGGTGCGATTGAAAAATGCCTCCGACTCGCTTTCGAACCGATCCGGATCGCGCGCGGCGCTGCGCCGTTCGCTTGCGACCTCCGGCGTCAGGTCGAACAGCACCGTCAGGTCCGGCTGAAAACCGCCCTGCACCCAGCGCTCCAGCGTTTCCAGCTTGTCGCGCGGCAGGCCGCGGCCGCCGCCCTGGTAGGCGAAGGTCGCGTCCGTGAAGCGGTCGGACAGCACCCAGTCGCCGCGCGCGAGCGCCGGCTCGATCACTTCGGCCAGATGCTGGCGGCGCAGCGCGAACATCAGCAATGCCTCGGTTTCGAGGTCCATCTTCTGATGCAGGACGATTTCGCGGATCTGTTCGCCAAGCGGCGTGCCGCCCGGCTCGCGCGTCATCACGACCGAGCGGCCGGTGCTCGCGACTTTCTCTTCGAGGCGTTCGCGAAACCAGCCCAGGTGGGTTGTCTTGCCGGCACCGTCGATGCCCTCAAACGTTATGAATTTGCCCCGCGCCATCATTGCCCTCGAATGTATTTGTCCACGGCCTTGTTGTGATCGCCGAGGGTGTCAGAAAAGATACTGCTGCCGTCACCGCGCGAAACGAAATACAGCGCGGTGGATTGCGCCGGGTTCATCGCCGCCTGCAGCGATGCGACACCGGGTAGCGAGATGGGCGTTGGCGGAAGCCCCATCCGGGTGTAGGTATTGTAAGGAGTGTCGGTCTGCAGGTCTTTCTTCCTGATGCGGCCGGTGTAGCTGTCGCCCATGCCGTAGATCACGGTGGGGTCGGTTTGCAGTGGCATGCCCACGCGCAGACGGTTCGCGAACACGGCCGCCACCATCGGCCGGTCCGATTTCTTGCCGGTTTCCTTTTCGATGATCGACGCCATCGTCAACGCATCGTACGGCGTCTTGTACGGCAGGTTCGGCGAACGCGCGGTCCACGCTTCGTCCAGACGCAACCGCATCAGCCGGTACGCGCGACGGTACACGTCCAGATCGCTGGTGTTCTTGTCGAACAGATAGGTGTCCGGGAAAAACAGCCCCTCGCCGTTGCCGAGCGACGCTTCCGGCGCGTTGATCGCGTTCATCAGATCGGTGTCGCTCATGCCGATCGTGTCGTGCTTGAGCGCCGGATTGGCGTCCAGCTCGGCGCGCATGCGCTTGAAGGTCCACCCTTCGATAATGGTCGCCACATATTCGTTGACGTCGCCGCGGGCGATTTTTTGCAGCACTTCGTACGGCGTGATGCCCGTCTTGAACTCGTAGTTACCCGATTTCAGATCGCTTTGCAGACCGAGCAGCCGCGTCATGATGATGAACAGTTCAGGCTCGACCGGCACGCCGCCGCGGTTGAGCTGCAGCGTAACGCTGCGCAGGCTGCTGTGCGGCTTGACGGTGACATCGAGTTGCGCGGGGGTCAAATCGAGTGGGCTGGTGGCCCAGTGATATCCGCCTGCGATTGCTGCTGCGGCCAGCACAACGACGATTGAGCCGGCGACGAAACATTTCTTCAGAAGGGTCATGCGAAACTGGGCTGGGTTGGACCTCATATAATACTTGTTTGCCTTAGCTAAAGTCAGAATTGACTGTTCCCGGAATCCATGAACACACCGCTCGCTACCGCTTCAGGCACGCCTTCAGTTGCGCCCGCAGTTGCTCACACGGGCACTGCCGCCACGGCACAGGCTTCCGCACCCGTCGGACTTCCTGTTTTGCCGCGCCCCGCTGCTGACGAATTCGACGCTGTCATCGGGCAAGGCGCCTACATGCCGCTGACGCAATTCGGCGTGATCGACGCAACCGGTGACGACGCGGCGAGCTTCCTGCACGGCCAATTGACCAACGACACCCAGCATCTCGACGCCGCCAATGCGCGCCTTGCGGGCTATTGCTCGGCCAAGGGCCGGCTGCTGGCGTCGTTCCTGACGTGGCGCACCGGCGAGACGATCCGTTTGCTGGTGTCGAAGGACGTGCAGGCCGCCGTGCAGAAACGACTGTCCATGTTCGTTCTGCGCGCCAAGGCCAAGCTGGTTGATGCGAGCGGCGAACTGGCGGTGGTGGGTCTGGCGGGCGACGTGCGCAAAGCGCTTTCCGGTGTGTTCGATGCGCTGCCCGACGGCGTGCACGTTCAGGTGGACAGCACGGCGGGATCGCTGATTCGCGTTCCGGACGCGCTCGGCCGCTTGCGCTATCTGTGGGTCGGCCCGAAGGCCGCGGTCGAGGCGCGCCTGCCCTTGCTCGACGAAAAGCTCAAGCGCGTGTCGCCGGCGGTATGGGATTGGCTCGACATTCGCGCGGGCGAGCCGCGCATCACGCAACCGGTGGTCGAGCAGTTCGTGCCGCAGATGGTCAACTTCGACGTGCTCGGCGCGGTCAATTTCCGCAAAGGCTGCTATCCGGGTCAGGAAGTGGTGGCGCGCAGCCAGTATCGCGGCACGATCAAGCGGCGCACCTCGCTCGCGAACGTGGCGGGCGAACTGGAGACGGTCAGGGCCGGAGCCGAACTTTTCCATTCGAACGATCCGGGCCAGCCGTGCGGGATGGTGGTGAATGCGGCGTCGGCGCCGGAGGGTGGTGTCGACGTGCTGGTGGAGATCAAGCTGGCGGCGCTCGAAGGCGGCACGGTGCATCTGGGCGCGGCGGAGGGTCCGGCGCTGACGTTCCTGGCGTTGCCGTATGGGTTGCCGACTGAGGTCTGATTCGGTCAAGTTCGACACGTGTCAGTTAAATCCATAGGAAGCGCCATGAAGGTTTTGAAATGGGGCGATAGCCTCGCTATCCGTTTGCCCGCCGACATGGTGCAGTCGCTGCAACTGCGCGAAGGCGACACTGTCGACGTGATCGCCGCTGACGCGCAGCCTCAAGGTGTGGGCGATTCCAAGCGGGATTCCTACCTCGCGTGCCTCCGTCAATTTCGCGGCAAACTTCCTGCAGACTTCAAATTCTGCCGCTCTTAAGCCCCCACCGGGAGACACCACCCGATGTGCCTGATCGTCTTCGACTGGCGACCCGATGCGGTCGACGGACCGCTTCTCACGCTCGCCGCGAATCGCGACGAGTTCTTCCGCCGTACCGCCGAGCCGATCAACTGGTGGCATGACGCGCCGACCGTGCTGGCCGGCCGCGATCTGGTGGGTGGCGGTACGTGGCTCGGGATGTCGCGCGATGGCCGCTTCGCCGCGCTGACCAATTACCGCGCGCCGCATGAAATGCGCGCCGATGCGCCGACCCGCGGCACGCTTGTGAGCGACTGGCTCACTGGCTCCGCAAAAGGCTCGGACAACGGGGCGCACGAAACGCCGCTCGACTATCTGCAACACGTCGCGCAAACCGGCGATATCTACAACGGCTTCAATCTGCTCGTCGGCGACTGGACGCGCCGCGAGCTCGGCTGGTACTGCAACCGGTCGAACACCGCACCCACACTGCTCGAGTCCGGCACGCACGGCATCTCGAACGCGGTGCTCGATACCGCCTGGCCGAAGCTGGTTAAAAAGCGCGCGGAACTGGGCGCCATGCTCACGCGCGACGCGATGCCGCCGCTCGAGCGCCTGATCGATCTGATGCGCGATCCGCGTCTCGCACGCGATGACGAATTGCCGTCCACCGGTATTCCGCTTGAACGGGAGCGGGCGTTGTCGGCTGCGTTTATCGAAACGCCGGAATACGGCACGCGCGGTACGACCGCGGTGCGCGTGGTGGCGCATGGCGAGGTGATCAGCGTAGCGGCCGCCGAACGCAGCGACGATAACGGCTCGCATCGGATCGTACGGCCCGGCGATTTCGAGCGAAGCTTCGCGTTCAATGTTGAACGCGAGATCGCCTCACGAACGTTTGGCGACTAGCCCGGCCATTCACTGCCTGACGATCACTTAATGACCGCCTCGCCATGGTGCAGTCGGGTGATCAATCGCACGATCTCCCAGACGGCCTATGCAGAGCGCAGACTACTCCACACCGAACGCCACCCGCAAAGCCGCGGCGGCATCCGCATGTGCCTCTGCGACGTCAGGCACGTAGCCACCCATCTTGAAGAACTCGTGAATCATGCCCGGGTAGCGTTTTAGCGCAACCCGGTTGCCCGCTGCGCGTAGTTTCTCCGCATACGCGTCGCCTTCGTCGCTTAAAGGATCGTATTCGGCGGTCGCGATCCATGCCGGTGCAAGGCCGCTGAAATCAGGCGCGCCGCGCGTCCCGTCGAGCGGCGCGAAACGCCAGTCGTCGCGGTCGCTTTTATCTCGCACGTATTGGTCGAAGAACCATTGAATCGTGTCGCCCGACAGCAGGAAGCCATCGGCGAGGCGCGAGTGCGAATCGGTTTGCTGATAGCCCGTGGCGCCCGGATAAATCAACAATTGCAGCACGAGCTTGATGCCCGCATCGCGTGCCAACACCGCGCACACCGTTGCCAGCGTGCCGCCCGCGCTATCGCCTCCCACCGCCAGCCGCTCCGCATCGATGCCGTACTCCGCGGCATGCGCGTGCAGCCAGGTCAACGCATCGAATGCGTCTTCAACGGCGGTGGGAAATTTGTACTCGGGTGCGAGCCGGTAATCGACCGACAGCACCGTGCAACGTCCGTCGCGCGCGAACATCCGGCACAACGCATCGTGCGTAGCGACGCTGCCGACCGTAAAGCCCCCGCCGTGGTAATACACCAACGCCGGCGCAGGCTCGGCCCAGCTCGGCTCGACAGGTTGATAAAGCCGCGCGCGAATCGTCGCGCCGTCGCGTGTCGGCACGCGCAGGTCTTCTATCGCGAACATTGGCGCGCTCGCGATCTCCAGGATCGGCGCGCTTTTTTCGTAGGACGCGCGCGCCTGTTGCGGAGTCAACTCGTGAAGTTGCGGGCGTTTCGCGCGCGCGATCATGTCGAGCACCTGCTCGATTTTCGGGTTCAGCGGCATTGGGCGTCGAGTGGCGCGTGGGCGGCGAAGGTTAGTGGATCAAAAGTGGGGAAACAGCACCTAGCTCGCGTTCTTCACTTCGGGCTTCAGCGACATCGGATCAGTCGGATTGCGCAACTGCTCGATGTCCTCGTGACGCAGCTTCACCGTCGCCATGATGCCCGGATGCGTGACGATGTAGAAACGCCGCGCAGCGATCGCTTCGAACGTGATGTCGGCGACGTCGGCTGCGGTCAGCTTGCCCGATTGCACCGCGCGTTGCAGTTGCTTGCCGGCGGCGATCTGCGAGCGGGTCGGCCTGCTATCGTTGCGCAAATCCGCGGGCCGCGCGCGTTCCGCGTCGGCGATGCCGGTCGGCACGAAGGCCGGACACAACAATGAACAGCCGACTGCACCGCCCTCCGTATGCCCGGCTTGCGCCAACTGCAGGTCGTGATAAAGCGTCTCCGTCAACGACACGACGGCGTGCTTCGAGGCGTTGTAGATGCCCATCGCGGGCGGCGACAACAAGCCCGCCACCGACGCCGTGTTGACGATATGCGCGGGTTCGTTCTGCCGCAGCATGATCGGCGTGAAGGCGCGCACGCCGTGCGCGACGCCCATCACGTTGACGTTGAACACCCACGCCCAGTCGTTCGCCGTGCTTTCCCAGAGGAAGCCGCCCGAGCCCACGCCCGCGTTGTTAAAGAGCAGATGGACTTTACCGAAGGCGTCGAGCGCCGCTTGCGCGAGCGCTTCGACCTGGGCGGCATCGGACACGTCGGTCGGCACGCCAATCGCCTCCGCACCGCCGGCGCGCAATGCGTCGACGGTTTGCGCGAGCGCCTCGGGATTCACGTCGGCGAGCACGAGCTTCATGCCGAGCGACGCGCCCTTCTCCGCGAACGCCCGGCCGAAACCGCTTGCCGCACCGGTGATCACCGCCACCTTGCCTTCGAATTCGAACATCCTTCCTCTCCTGAATTTAGCGGTCGGGGATTATCCGCTGGGAACCGTCTCAGCCGATATGTTTATCGGCCGAGTCTCACCGACATCTACCGCATGCGCGGCTCGACAGCTGCCGCGCTCAGATTAGCTTGACGAGTTGCTTGCCGAAGTTCTTGCCCTTCAGGAGACCGATAAACGCTTCAGGCGCGGCATCGAGCCCTTGCGCGATGGTCTCGCGATATTGCAGCTTCTTCTGCGCGACCAGCGTGCCGAGCTGCTTGAGCGCTTCAGGCCACACGTCCATATGCTCGCTGACGATGAAGCCCTGCACCAGCAACCGCTGCGTGAGCATCAGCGACGGATGCTTGAGCGGCATCGGCTGGCCGTCGTAGCCCGCGATAAACCCGCACAACGCGATGCGGCCGAACGCGTTCATGCGCGCGAGCGTCACGTCGAGCACTTCGCCGCCGACGTTCTCGAAGTAGCCATCGACGCCATTCGGCGTCACAGCTTTGAGCTCCTGATACAAATTGCCGGCCTTGTAGTCGACACAGGCGTCGAAGCCGAGGGCCTCGACCACATAGCGGCACTTGTCCGCGCCACCCGCGATGCCGACCGCGCGCGCACCGGCCAGCTTGGCCAGTTGCCCGACCACGCTGCCCACGGCTCCGCTCGCCGCGCTAACCACCACCGTCTCGCCTGCTTTCGGCACGATAATTTTGTTCAGGCCGTACCAGGCCGTCACGCCGGGCATACCGACCGGGCCAAGATACGCCGACAGCGGCACATGCGTATCGTCGACTTTCTGCACGCCCGCACCGTTCGAGGTGCCGTACTCCTGCCAGCCAAACATCGCGACGACCTTATCGCCGACCGCGAACTTCGGATTCTTCGACTCCACCACTTCGCCCACCGTGCCGCCGATCATCACTTCGTTCAGCGGCTGCGGCGCTGCGTACGACTTGCTGTCGTTCATCCGGCCGCGCATGTACGGGTCGAGCGACAGGAAGTGATTGCGCACGCGGAATTCGCCATCGGCAAGCGGCGCCAGAGGCGTTTCGACAAGCTTGAAGTTATCGGGCGTAACCGCGCCTTGCGGACGCGAAGCCAGCACGAGTTGACGGTTGATCTGGGGCATGACGATCGTCTCCATGAGTTACCGATGTGATCGGCGAATAGTTCGAACCAACAGCGTCTGCAAAAGAGGAGTCAGCGCGCACGGCTCTCGACACGCACGCTATTCATCCGGTGATTAACCGTCGCTTGGACCGGGTTTCGCCGAAGGATCGCTGCGCAGACGCTGTCGCGTCACGTCGCGGCCCACGGCGAGGCGGCGCATATATTTGAAAGTGCCGAGTGCTTTGGCGACGAAGTGACCTTCGCTGTCGCGAATCTCGCCTTCGCAATAGGCCATGGTGGTCGAGCGGTGCAGCACGCGGCCGGTGGCGCGCAATTCGCCGCGACCCGGTTGCATGAAGTTGACCTTCATCTCGACGGTGACCACGCCGACGCCGTCGCCGGCCAGACTGCGCGCGGCCATCGCAAGCGCGACGTCGGCGAGCGTCATGGTCACGCCGCCATGCGCGACATCCCACGTATTCATGTGATCGGGTTGCAGCGGCAACACGACCTCGCTGGCGCCGTCCGCCGCCGAGACGAGTTGCGCGCCGAGCCGGTCGACGAACGGGCTTTCGGGCAGCGTCGCGCTGCTCGCTTTAGATGAGGATGAGTCGGTCATTGCGGATTTCAGATTTCGTAGTCGACACATTCACGCGATTCGCGCACCGCACCGACGAAGCCTTTCAGCGCCTGGTGCGTCGGATGGACCTGGTAGGCGTCGAGCGCGGCTTTGTCGGTGAAGTCCGACACCAGCACGATGTCGTAGGTCGATTCGAGGCCCGGTGCCGCGATGCCGACTTCGAGCTTGAGCATGCCCGGAACAATGTCGCGGCAGCCTTCGAGTTTTTCCTTCAGCTTCAGGACGTTTTCGGCACGCGAGGCACCTTCTGCAGTTTCCTTGAGCTTCCACATCACAATATGACGGATCACGGGATCACCTTCTTCGATTCAGTTCGTTGGGCCGGGACTTAGCACAGCAGGAAATCATAACCGCTACGGCGTTCGCGCATGCGCTACCCTCCGCGCCGCCAGACGCCCTAACCTGCGCACCGCGTCATCGGCCTGATCGAGATCCGTACTCGGGCAACTCAGGCGAATGAAATGATCGAAGCGCCCTGCGTTCGAAAACACCGTGCCCGGCATCACGCGAATACCTTCGTCCAAAGCCGCATCGAAAAAAGCAGCCGATGACACGTCACGCGGCAGCTCGATCCAGAAAAACATGCCTCCGCCCGGCGGCGTGAAGCGCGTGCCCTCGGGAAACGATGCGGCGATAGCAGCGGCCATCCGTTCGCGCTGAATCCGCAGACGGTCGCGCAAACGCCGCAGATGCCGTTCATACGCATTCGTTTCCAGAAATTCGGCGAGCACGACTTGCGACAACTGCTCGTTATGGCGCGACTGCGCGAACTTCAGCATGCCGATGCGCGGATGCCAGCGTCCGCCGTTGATCCAGCCGACCCGCATGCCCGGAGCGAGCGTTTTGTTGAACGACGTGCAATGGATCACCGTGCCGTCGGTATCCCAGGCCTTCAACGATCTGGGCGGCTGCCCGGTGTCGGCGAGTTCGCGGTAGGGATCGTCTTCGATCAGCGGAATGCCCGCTCGCGCGCAAAGTTCGACGAGCCGTGCTTTGTGCGCATCGGGCATCACGCTGCCGAGCGGGTTCTGCAGATTCGGCACGACCACGACCGCCTTGATGTCGGGATGCGTTTGCAGCGCGAACGCCAACGCTTCGATGGCAATACCGGTAGTCGGACTGGCCGGAATTTCGAGCGCGCGCAGGCCTAGGCTTTCCAGCGCCTGCAGCAAGCCGAAGAAGCACGGCGATTCCACCGCGACCGTGTCGCCCGGCTGCGTGACCGCGCGCAAGGCCAGGTTCACCGCCTCGATGCCGCCGTGGGTCATGATCACGTCGTCCGCGCCGATCTGGATGCCGGCGTCGAGCGCACGGCGCGCAATGATGGCGCGCAGTTCGGGATCGCCCTGATCGGATCCGGCCGCGGTCAGCAAGGTCGGCCGTCGGCGCAAGGCGCGCAGCGCGGCCTTCTGCAATGCGTCGGTGGGATAAAGATCGGGCGATGCGGTCGCGCCGCCGAGGTTCAGCGCGTCGGGATAGCGCTGGAATTTCGACACGATCGCCGAAATCGCCGAATGGATGCCGACGAACTGCGCGGCGCCGGGCACGACCGCAAGGTCGGGCTCGGTTGCCTCGGGCAGCGCTGCGGTTTGACGGGCGCGCACGAAATAACCGGCACGTGGCCGGGCGTCGATCAGCGCGGCGCGTTCCAGTGTTCGATAGCTCTCGGTCGCGGTTGCGAGGCTCACGCCGTGCCGCTGCATGAAGGCGCGCATCGACGGCATGCGATCGCCGGGACGCAGCGCACCGTTATCGATCGCGCGGCGGTATTGGTCGGCCAGTTGGCGGTAGAGGGGGCGGCCATCCGTGGGCCGGCCGTCGGCGGGCGACGCTTCCGTGCACGTCGCCGCTTGTGCGTCGGGTATCGAGGTAGAAGTGCTCATGAGCCGATGGTGCGGATAGTTAGGGCGTAGGGACAGATACACATCCGCGAGATTCCAACCGATACAGCATGTTTAAACCCCGCCTTGTACCGGTTCACATTGTCCATTATTGCGCCTGTTTTCACTCGGACGGACTCAATAAGCTGTGTGGCATGAAAACGGTTTAAGGGAATCGGTCATGCCCATCACTCAACCTCGCACGGGTTTGCCTCACGATGCCGCCACCTCGCGCGTTGCCGCCGGTCAGATGGCCGTGCACGATTTGCGCGCACGAACCTCGATCGTGGCCGTCGAAGGCAATCTGCGACTCGACTTCCGCGATCATTCGCTGGCGTGGCTGGGAGACGCCGTTCCAGTCACGTCGATCACGCTGCGTGAAGGCGAACGCTATATCACGCCACAGCGCGGCGTCGTGTCGATCAGCACAGCGCATGCGAAATCCGCCGCGTTCGTCGTCGAGCCACGGCGCGCTGAAAACGAGCGGCACCGCTTCATCAGTCAAGCCGTGCGCAAGCTGACGAACCTCGTCAAAACGCAGCTGCAGCGCGTCACCTGAAACGTCTCTGCTGCCGCGGAACACCCCGCTACAATGCATGACCCAACCCGCTTCCTTCGAGGTGCCGGTCATGTTCTTCTTTCGCGTACTGCTGTCCCGCCGTCACGCCCGTCTGGCCGCGATCCTCGCCGTCATCACGCTGACGCTCAACGGCTGCGCCGGTCTGTTCGGCGGCGACCCTTTGCGCGTGAGCGTGGCCGGCATCGAACCGGTCGACGGTCAGGGCCTGGAGATGCGCTTCAATGTCAAACTGCGCGTACAGAATCCCAATGAATCCGCTGTCAACTTCGACGGCGTGTCGCTTGCTCTCGAACTGAACGGCAAGCCGTTCGCCAGCGGTGTCAGCGATCAGAGCGGCACCGTGCCGCGCTTCGGCGAAACGGTCGTCAATGTACCGCTGACGGTGCCCGCCTTCGCCGCGGTTCGCCAGGCGTTCGCCTTCGCAGGCGCCGTGCAAGCGGACTCCGCGCAGTCGGGACAGATTCCGTACATCCTGCGCGGCAAGCTCGCCGGTGGCCTGACAGGCACGACACGCTTCGTCGATCAAGGTACGTTAAGCCTGCCGACGCTCGGTACTGCTTTGCCCTGATGCGGCTCGGTCCGTGCCGCCAGTCGATGCCGGTGATTCTTGCCCGCGGCCGAGGCGAGCCAAACCCACCCGGATAAAAAAACGGGTGCCGTGGATTCAATGCCTGCACGTCACATCGCACCGAACCACACGACACCCGCTTTTAATCAAGCCCGCTCTCGCGCCTGATCAAACCACTTCGAACAGGCCCGCCGCCCCCTGGCCGCCGCCGATGCACATCGTCACGACGACCAGCTTCGCACCGCGCCGCTTGCCTTCGATCAGCGCATGGCCGGTCAAACGCGCGCCCGACACACCATACGGGTGACCCACCGCAATCGCGCCACCGTTCACGTTCAGGCGGTCGTGCGGAATACCGAGCTTGTCGGCGCAATACAGCACCTGCACCGCGAACGCTTCGTTCAGCTCCCACAGGTCGATGTCTTCGACTTTCAGGCCTGCCTGCTTGAGCAGCTTCGGCACCGCGAACACCGGGCCGATACCCATCTCGTCCGGCTCGCAACCGGCCACCGCAAAGCCGCGGAAAATGCCGAGCGGTTGCAGCCCTTCGCGCTCAGCGACCTTCGCGTTCATCACGACGCAAGCCGACGCGCCGTCCGAGAACTGGCTCGCATTGCCCGCGGTGATCACGCCGCCCGGCATCGCGGTACGAATCTTCGACACGCCTTCGAGCGTCGTGTCGGCACGAATGCCTTCGTCGGCGCTGACCGTGACTTCCTTCGTGAAGAGACGCCCGCTCGCTTTGTCGGCGACACCGGCCAGCACCGTCAGCGGCACGATCTCGTCCTTGAACTTGCCGGCTTCGAGTGCAGCCGCGGCACGCTGTTGCGAGCGCACGCCGTATTCGTCCTGACGTTCCTTCGAGATCGAGTAGCGCTTCGCGACGTTCTCGGCGGTCTGCAACATCGACCAGTAGATTTCCGGCTTGTTCTTGCTGAGCCAGCCTTCGGTCAGCATATGGTGGTTCATCTCGTTCTGCACGCACGAGATCGATTCCACGCCACCCGCGACGAACACATCGCCCTCACCGGCGATCACGCGTTGCGCGGCCAGTGCGATGGTTTGCAAACCCGACGAACAGAAACGGTTCACCGTCATGCCCGGCACGCTAACCGGCAAACCGGCGCGCAGTGCGATCTGGCGCGCGATGTTCATGCCCGTCGCGCCCTCCGGATTCGCGCAGCCCATGATCACGTCTTCGATGCGCGCCGGGTCCAGCTTCGCGCGCTCGACAGCGGCCTGTGTCGCATGGCCGCCTAGCGTCGCGCCGTGCGTCATGTTGAAACCACCGCGCCATGATTTGGCGAGGCCCGTACGGGCGGTCGATACGATTACGGCGTCAGTCATATGTCTCTCCTATGTCGACCCGAGTTAGCGCTTTAGCGCTTACTCGGGTCCCATGCAAAGCGGTCGACCCGAGTTGGCGCTTTAGCTGTCGACCCGAGTTAGCGCTTTAGCGCTTACTCGGGTCCCATGCAAAGCTCTTACTCGGGTCCCATGCCAGTTGGCTGGTCCTTCCAGATGGTGATGGTGGGCGCGCTGGCGGATCGCTCAGCCGCCCCACTTCATTCATTTCACTCATTTCGCCTGAGCGGCGGCGCTTCAGCCGTTGAACCCACGGCCCTTGGCCGCGAGCTCCGCGATGCTCGGCGCCAATTGCCAGGCGTCGCCATTCGGGCGCGATGCATAGCGGCGAATCGCGCGCTCGACGTTGTAGAGGCCGACCGTATCCGCGTACAGCATCGGACCGCCGCGATAGAGCGGGAAGCCGTAGCCGGTCAGATAAACCATGTCGATGTCCGACGCCTTCGACGCAATCCCTTCCTCGAGAATCTTCGCGCCTTCGTTGACGAGCGCGAACACGAGACGCTCGACGATTTCTTCGTCGCTGATCTTGCGGCGCTCAGTGTTGGCTTCCTTCGAGAAGGTCGAGATCATCTCGTCGACCACTTTCGACGGATACGCAGTGCGGTCACCCGCCTTGTAGTCGTACCAGCCGCCACCGGTCTTCTGGCCGAAGCGCCCCGTCTCGCACAGACGATCGGCGATCTTCGAGTAGTGCATATCAGGATGTTCCTGATAGCGGCGTTTGCGGATCGCCCAGCCGATGTCGTTACCCGCGAGGTCGCTCATGCGGAACGGGCCCATCGCGAAGCCGAACTTCTCGATCGCCTTGTCCACTTGCGCGGGCAGCGCACCTTCTTCGAGCATGAAGAGCGCCTGGCGGATGTACTGCTCGATCATCCGATTGCCAATGAAACCGTCGCACACGCCCGAGACCACCGCGGTCTTCTTGATCTTCTTCGCAAGCTTCATGACGGTGGCGAGCACGTCTTTCGCCGTGTCCTTGCCGCGCACCACTTCAAGCAGCTTCATGACGTTGGCCGGGCTGAAGAAGTGCATGCCGACCACGTCCTGTGGACGCAACGTGTACGCGGCGATCTTGTCGACATCCAGCGTCGACGTGTTCGAGGCCAGGATCGCACCGGGCTTCGCCACTTCGTCGAGACGCTTGAACACCTGCTCCTTGACGCCGAGTTCCTCGAACACCGCTTCGACGATCAGGTCGGCGTTTTTCAGGTCGTCGTAGGAGAGCGTCGGCGTGATCAAGGCCATGCGCTGTTCCAGCGCTTCGGGCTTCAGCTTGCCTTTCTTGACGGTGGCTTCGTAATTCTTGCGGATCGTGGCGATGCCGCGGTCAAGCGCTTCCTGCTTCGTTTCCAGCAGCGTGACCGGAATGCCCGCGTTGATGAAGTTCATCGCGATGCCGCCGCCCATCGTGCCGGCGCCGATCACGGCCACCTGCTTGATGTCGCGTGCCGGCGTATCGGAAGGCACATCGGGAATCTTGCTCGCGGCGCGTTCGCCGAAGAACGCATGACGCAGCGCGTGGCTTTCCGGCGTCTGCACGAGCGCGATAAAGCATTCGCGTTCGAATGCAAGGCCCTTGTCGAAACCGCTCTGCACGCCCGCTTCCACGGCGTCGATGCACTTCAGCGGCGCCGGGAAATTCTTCGCCATCGCCGCGACCGTATTGCGTGTGAACTGGATGAAACCGGCGGCATTCGGATGCTCGATCTTGCGGTCGCGCACCTTCGGATGCGGGCCCGTTTTCGCGCCGACCTTGCGGGCAAACGCGAGCGCGGCTTCAGCCAGATCGCCTTCCACGACTTCGTCGAACAGGCCTGAGTCGGCGAGCTTCTCCGACATCACCGGCGCGCCGGAGACAATCATGTTGAGCGCGGCTTCAAGGCCGATTGCGCGCGGCAGACGCTGCGTGCCGCCCGCGCCCGGCAGGATGCCGAGCTTCACTTCCGGCAGCGCGATCTGCGCGCCGGATGCGGCGATGCGGTAGTGCGCGCCGAGCGCCAGTTCCAGCCCGCCACCCATCGCGACGCTATGAATCGCGGCGATAACCGGCTTGGCGCTGCCCTCGACGGTCTTGATAACCGTATGGAGGGTCGGCTCCTGGGCCGCCTTCGGCGTGTTGAATTCGGTGATGTCGGCGCCGCCCGAAAAGGCTTTGCCGGCGCCCGTCAGCACGATCGCCTTGATGGCCGGATCGTTCTGCGCGCGCTCGATCCCTTCGACGATACCGGCTCGAGTCGAGAGGCCGAGACCGTTTACGGGGGGATTGTTCAGCGTGATGACGGCCACGCCGTCATGAGTTGTGTAGTCCACTGCCATCTGCCTGCCTCCGTGCGATGAGGCGGCGCATGACGCGCCGCCTGTCCGGTTGATCGAGTCGGCTCATTGTCCGACTTTAGCTCCGATTTCCCCGGGGTCAGCAGGCAGAATACACAAAAAAGCACGCTCGTTCAATTTATCGTTAGACGGGGTTTCCCCTGGCAAGCGGAGTCAGGGGGCAATCCTTCTCGTCTTCGAGCGCGGACGGCAGGATGTGGTCGCGGAAAATGTCGCGCAGTTTGAGCTTCTGCAGCTTGCCGGTGGCCGTATGCGGGAGTTCGTCGACGAAGACGACGTCGTCGGGAATCCACCATCTGGCCACCTTGCCGTCGTAGAACGCGAGCAGTTCCTCGCGCGTCACGTCGAAACCCGCCCGTTTGACGATCACCAGCAATGGCCGTTCGGTCCATTTCGGATGCGCGCAGGCGATGCACGCGGCTTCGGCCACCGCCGGGTGCGCGATCGCGACGTTCTCGATGTCGATCGAACTGATCCACTCGCCGCCCGACTTGATCACGTCTTTCGAGCGATCCGTGATGTGCAGGAAGCTGTCGCGGTCGATGGTGGCGACGTCGCCAGTCGGAAACCAGCCGTCCACCAGCGGCGAATCGTCCTTGCGGAAATACCGGTCGATCACCCAAGGGCCGCGCACGTGCAGATCGCCGAACGCCACACCGTCCCACGGCAGATCGCGCCCGTCTTCGCCGACGATCTTCATATCGACGCCGTACAGCACATGGCCTTGCTTTTCGAGCAATTTGCGCTGCTCCGCCAACGGCCGCTGACTCTGCTCCCACGTCAATTTCGACAAGGTGCCGAGCGGCGACATTTCCGTCATGCCCCATGCATGGATCACCTGTATGCCGTATTCATCTTCGAAAGCTCGCAGCATGGCCGGCGGACAAGCCGAGCCGCCAATCACCGTGCGATTCAGCGAAGAGAAACGCACCTTGGCTTCGCGCAGGTAGTTGAGCAAGCCGAGCCACACGGTCGGCACGCCGGCCGAATACGTGACGCGTTCGTTTTCCATCAATTCATACAGCGATTTGCCGTCGAGATCCTTGCCGGGAAAGACCAGCTTCGCCCCAGTCAGCGGCGCGGAATGCGGGATGCCCCAGGCGTTCACATGGAACATCGGCACGACCGGCAGCACGGAGTCGCGCGCGGACAGGCTCATCGCGTCGGGCAGCGCTGCACCGAACGCGTGCAGGACGGTCGAGCGGTGCGAGTACAGCGCGCCTTTCGGGTTGCCGGTGGTGCCGGACGTATAGCAAAGATAGGATGCCTGCCGTTCGTCGATGGCCGGCCAATCGTAATTCCCGTCCTGCGCTTCCACCAAGGTTTCGTAGCTCAGCACCGGCGTTTGCATTGCCGGCAGATGGTCTTCATCGGCCAGTGCGATCCAGCCGCGCACTTTGGGGCACTGCGGCGCCAGCGCATCGACGAGCGGTGCGAACGTGGTGTCGAAGAGCACGTAGGCGTCGTCGGCGTGGTTGACGATGTAGGCGATCTGATCGGGAAAGAGCCGCGGATTGATGGTGTGGCACACGGCGCCGAAGCCGGTCGTGCCGTAATACGCTTCCAGATGCCGGTAGCCGTTCCAGGCCAGCGTGGCCACCCGCTCGCCGGGTTCGACGCCGAGCGCGATCAGCGCCTGCGCCAGCTGCTTCGCGCGCTTTTCGCAGTCGCGGTAGGTGTAGCGATGCACGTCGCCTTCGATGCGCCGCGACACGATCTCGGTGTCGCCGAAATGCCGCGCGGCATGCGCGAGCAACGAGGACACGGTGAGCGGCACGTCCATCATCTGGCCAAGCAGCGGCGTCGTCATAAAGAGAGGTCTCCTCGCCTTGTTTGCGTCATTGGGGTTGTAGCTCGGGGGCCGCGCGGCGCGCTCCGTTTGAGTCACGTTTGAATCGCACGAAACGCTGCGGCGAGTCCGCGCGGCGTGCGCTGAAGCGGCGCCAGACGCGCTCCGGCAGAAGACGTCCGGCACGCAGGCGCGTGTCTGGCTAAACCTCGGCCTAACAGCCGGCCAGCACCTCCGCGGGCGCGGACTTACAATATCGGTTAATCCAGAGGCGCTCAACATGTCGTTTTCCCCAAGCATTGCAGGGTTATCCGGGCCTTTAGCGGCTCTTTCCGACGCACTGATCACCTCGCCCGAAAGCGCATTTGCGCGGCTCGGCAGCGTGTTTCTGACACGGCTGCCCGCGGCGCCGCTGAGTGCGCCCTACGTGGTTGGGTTCTCCGCAGAGACCGCCGCGTTGCTCGGTTTAGAGCCGGGGCTCCAGAATGATCCGGGGTTCGCCGAACTGTTCTCAGGCAACGCCACGCGTGAGTGGCCTTCCGAAGCGCTGCCGTATGCGTCGGTGTATTCGGGGCATCAGTTCGGCGTATGGGCGGGCCAGCTCGGCGACGGCCGCGCGCTCGGTCTCGGCGAAGTCGAACACAATGGTCAGCGCTTCGAGCTGCAGCTCAAAGGCGCGGGCCGCACGCCCTATTCGCGTATGGGCGACGGCCGCGCCGTGCTGCGTTCGTCGATCCGCGAATATCTGTGTTCGGAAGCGATGCATCACCTCGGCATTCCGACCACCCGCGCGCTGTGCGTGATCGGCTCCGACCAGCCAGTGCGCCGCGAGGAAGTCGAAACCGCGGCGGTCGTCACGCGCGTCGCGCCGAGTTTCGTGCGCTTCGGGCACTTCGAGCATTTCTATTCGAACGATCGCGTCGATGCACTGCGCGCGCTCGCCGATCATGTGATCGAGCGCTTCTATCCGCATTGCCGCGAAGCCGACGATCCGTATCTCGCGCTGCTGAATGAAGCCGTGAATTCGACCGCCGATCTGATGGTCGAATGGCAAGCCGTGGGCTTCTGCCACGGCGTGATGAATACCGACAACATGTCGATCCTCGGTCTCACGATCGACTACGGCCCGTTCGGTTTCATGGACGGCTTCGACGCCGGCTACATCTGCAATCACTCGGACTCGCAAGGCCGCTACGCGTACAAGATGCAGCCGCAGATTGCGTACTGGAACCTCTTTTGCCTCGCACAGGGTCTGCTGCCGCTGTTGGGTGTCAAGCATGAGGAAAGCGTGCGTGGCGACAAGGCGATCGAAGACGCGCAGCGCGTGCTCGGCGGCTTCAAGGAGCGTTTCGCGCCGGCGCTGGAGAAACGCATGCGCGCCAAGCTCGGCCTCGAAAGCGAGCGCGACGGTGACGACACCTTGATCAACCGTCTATTCGAAGTAATGCACGCCAACCGTGCGGATTTCACGCTGACCTTCCGCAATCTGGCGCGCATTTCCAAACACGATGCGAGCGACGACGCGCCGGTACGTGACCTGTTCCTCGACCGCGCCGCATTCGACGCGTGGGTGAACGACTATCGCGTGCGACTGTCCGAAGAAACACGCGACGACGCCGCGCGCGCCATTGCAATGAACCGAGTGAACCCCAAATTCGTACTTCGCAATCATCTGGCAGAAACGGCGATCCGCCGAGCGAAAGAGAAGGACTTCTCCGAAGTGGAGCGTTTGGCAGCCGTCCTGCGCCGCCCGTTCGACGAGCAGCCGGAAAGCGAGGCGTATGCGGGGCTGCCGCCGGATTGGGCCAGCTCGCTGGAAGTGAGTTGCTCTTCGTGACGAGCCCCCAGAACAATCTTGAGACAGGAACCCCGACCATGAACAAGCCCGACGACCTCAACACCGGCGCCCCCGCCGTGCAGAAAGACGACGCCGAGTGGCGCGAACAGCTCTCCGACATCGAATACCAGGTGACGCGCCACGCGGCCACCGAGCGCCCCTTCACCGGCCGCTATCACGACCACTGGGACCGCGGCATCTATGACTGCGTCTGCTGCGGCACGCCGCTGTTCGAATCGGACACCAAGTTCGACGCCGGCTGCGGCTGGCCGAGCTACTTCAAGCCGATCAACGGCGAAGTGATCGCCGAGAAAACCGACCGCACGCACGGCATGCTGCGCATCGAAGTGCAGTGCAAGAACTGCGGCGCACATCTGGGCCACGTGTTCGAAGACGGACCGGCGCCGACCGGTCTGCGTTACTGCATCAATTCGGCTGCGTTACAATTCGAGCCCAAGTAACGCAGCGCGGAGTCCGGCGCCCGTTGAATGATGCGCGGCCGGCGTCTGTCATCAGGCGCGCGCCGGCCGCGACACCCTTCATCCGGCTTGCAAACCGGTCAACCCGGCGGTCGACCCGGGGCGGCAATCATGCTTCGAATGGCGCAACGCGCCGTTCCCGGCTGCCGCGGCGGGTTTTAAGCAGCATCCCTGCCGCCGGGCGCCCCGCGCCGCGTCCCCAATTCTCCGACTCTCCAACCCACTCTCCGAATTCCCGACCAGATAATGAAATTCCTGTTCGATCTGTTCCCGATCATCCTGTTCTTCGTCGCCTTCAAGATCTGGGGCATTTTCACGGCGACGGCAGTGGCGATCGTCGCCACGCTGGTGCAGATCGCGTGGGTGGCATTCCGCCACCGCAAGGTCGATCCGATGCTGTGGGTGAGCCTCGGCGTCGTCACCGTCTTCGGCGGCGCGACGCTCGTGCTGCACAACGACACGTTCATCAAATGGAAGCCAACCGTGCTGTACTGGGCGTTTTCGGTCGCGCTGATCATCTCGCAACTGGCCTTCAACAAGAACCTGATTGAAGCGATGATGGGCAAGCAGATCACGCTGCCGCACGCGATCTGGGGCAAGCTGAACATCGTCTGGGCGATTTTCTTCGTGCTGCTGGGGCTGGTGAACCTGTTCGTCGCGTACAACTACACGACCGACCAGTGGGTCAATTTCAAGCTGTTCGGCGCCACCGGGTGCCTGGTGGTATTCATCGTCGGACAGAGTTTGTGGCTGTCGAAGTATATGAAGGAAGAATGACATGACGAGCGATGTGTTCATGCACGCCACGACCGCCGAGCGCGCCGCGCTGATCGAGGCGCGCCTCACCGCGGCGCTCGCGCCGGTCGCCTCGATCCGGATCACGGATGACAGCGCGCAGCACGCGGGCCACGCGGGCGCGTCCGCCGGCGGTCATTTTTCTGTCACGATCGTGGCTGCCGCATTCGCCGGGAAAGCCCGCGTGGCGCGGCATCGCATGGTGTATGATGCGCTGGCCGATGCCATGCAGCGCGGCATTCACGCCCTTGCAATCACGGCGTATACGCCCGAAGAATTTGCTTTGTTGCCCCGCTAGGAAACCTTTCGATGACCTTGAAGAAAACCCGCCTTTGGGTATTGCTGGCTGCATTTGCGGCCGCACCTGCATTCGCACAGAACATCGCCGTCGTGAACGGCACGCCGATTCCGAAAGCACGCGCCGACGCGTTGATCGATCAACTGGTTCATCAAGGCCAGCAAAACACGCCGCAACTGCAAATGGCCGTGCGCGAAGAGCTGGTGAACCGCGAGATCCTGATGCAGGAAGCGCTGCGCCGCGGCCTGCCGAATCGTCCGGATATCAAGGCGCAAATCTCCGTCGCGCAACAAACCGTCGTGCTGCGCGCGCTGATCGAAGACTTCGTGAAGAACAACACGCCGACCGACGCCGAAGTCACCGCGCGTTACAACGCGCTGATCAAGGACGCGGGCGGCAAGGAATATCACCTGCACCACATCCTGGTCGACAACGAACAGCAAGCCAAGGATCTGATCGCCAAGATCAAGGCCGGCGCAAGCTTCGAAGACCTTGCCAAGCAATTCTCGAAGGACCCGGGATCGGGCAAGAACGGCGGCGATCTGGACTGGTCGGATCCGAAGGCCTACGTGCCTGAATTCGCGGACGCGGCCACGCATCTGCAGAAAGGCCAGATGACGGACACGCCGGTGCATACGCAATTCGGCTGGCACATCATCCGTGTCGACGACGTGCGCAACATCGCGCCGCCGCCGCTCGAGCAAGTGCGTCCGCAGATCGTGCAGCAAATCCAGCAGGAAAAGCTGCAGGCGTTCGAAGAAGGCCTGCGTAAGAACGCGAAGATTCAGTAAGCAGTTTTTGCGCTGCTGCGTCGGAACAAAAAAACCGCCCTCGGGCGGTTTTTTTGTTTCTGCGTGCGCTTCAACCCAACCAGCGACGTGCGTTCTGGAACACGCGCAGCCACGGGCTCGCGTCCGTGCTGCCCTCACCCCAACCTTCCGGATGCCAGCTCATCTGCACCGCGCGATGCACGCGCTCGGTGTGCGGCATCAGCACGCTGAAGCGGCCATCAGGCGTCGTAACCGACGTGATGCCATTTGGCGAACCGTTCGGGTTGAACGGATACTGCTCCGTTGCCTGCCCACGGTGATCGACGTAACGCATCGCCACAGCCACCTTCGACGCATCGCCTTGCTGCGAGAAGTCCGCATAACCTTCGCCGTGCGCAATCGCCACCGGAATGCGCGAGCCTTCCATGCCGGCGAAGAAGATCGACGGCGAAGCCTGCACTTCGACCAGCGAGAAGCGCGCTTCGAATTTCTCCGACTTGTTGCGCGTGAACTTCGGCCATGCTTCGGCGCCCGGAATCATCGACGCGAGGCTGCTCATCATCTGGCAGCCGTTGCAGATGCCCAGTGCGAACGTGTCTTCGCGGCCGAAGAACGCGGCGAACATATCGGCCAGTTGCGAGTTGAAACGGATCGCCTTCGCCCAGCCTTCACCGGCGCCCAGCGTATCGCCGTATGAGAAGCCGCCGCACGCCACCGCACCGGCGAAATCCGCCAGGTTGGCGCGGCCGGCCAGCAGGTCGCTCATGTGCACGTCGTGCGCGTCGAAGCCGGCGCGGTCGAATGCATAAGCCGTTTCGAGGTGCGAGTTCACGCCTTGCTCACGCAGGATCGCGACACGCGGACGTGCGCCCCTGCCGATGAACGGCGCTGCCACATCTTCCGAAGGATCGAACGTGAGAACCGGCGAGATGCCCGGATCGGCCGCATCGGAAAGCGCGTCGTACTCAGCATCGGCACAAGCCGGGTTGTCGCGCAGACGCGAAATACGCCAGCTCACTTCGCTCCACGCGCGATGCAATTCGGTACGCGGTGCGTCGTAGATCTTCTTCGCGTCGCGATAGATTTCGATCGTATCGCGCTCGTTGGTCTTGCCGATCACGTGCGAGCATGCCGACAGACCGTGTTCGCGCAATGCGCCCAGCACCGCGTCGCGGTCCGCTGCGCGCACCTGAATGACGGCGCCAAGTTCTTCGGTGAAGAGCGCGCGGATCGTGCGGTCTTCACGACGGCCACTGGTCTGCTTCGCCCAGTCTTTCGCATCGCCGAAATCGGATTCGTGGTTCGGATCGAGTATCAGCATGTCGACGTTCAGCGACACGCCGACGTGACCCGCAAACGCCATTTCGCAAACCGTCGCCCACAGGCCGCCGTCCGAGCGGTCGTGGTACGCGAGCAGCTTGCCGTCGCTATTGAGCGACTGGATCGCGGTGAAGAAACGCTTCAGATCTTCTGGATCGTCGACGTCCGGCACCGTGTCGCCGACCTGCTGCGTGACTTGCGCGAGAATACTGCCACCCAGACGATGCTTGGCGCGGCCAAGGTCGATCGCGATCAGCACGGAGTCGCCCACGTCGCCCGCGCTGCGCAGTTGCGGCGTGAGGTGCTTACGTACATCTTCGACCGGCGCGAATGCCGAGATGATCAGCGAGACCGGCGCGACGACTTCCTTCGCCACGCCACGGTCTTCCCACTTGGTGCGCATGGACAGCGAATCCTTGCCCACCGGGATGCTGATACCGAGTGCCGGACACAGCTCCATGCCAATGGCCTTGACCGTGTCGTACAGCGCGGCGTCTTCGCCCGCTGCGCCGCATGCGGCCATCCAGTTGGCCGACAGCTTGAGCTTATCGAGCGACGTGATCGGCGCCGCCGCGATGTTGGTGACCGCCTCGCCGACCGCCATGCGGCCTGACGCCGGTGCGTTGATCACGGCGAGCGGCGTACGCTCGGCCATGGTCATCGCTTCGCCGCGGAAGCCCGCGTAGTCCATCGTCGTAATCGCGACGTCGGCCACCGGCACTTGCCACGGGCCGACCATCTGGTCGCGCGCGGTCGTGCCGCCCACCGAGCGGTCGCCGATAGTGATCAGGAACGACTTGCTGGCCACCGTAGGGTGACGCAGTACGCTGACCGCGACTTCCGACAACGCGATGCCCGTAACATCCACCGGCTCGAGTTTCTGCTCGACGCGTTTGACGTCGCGATGCATGCGCGGCGCCTTGCCGAGCAGCACTTCCATCGGCATGTCGACCGGCTCGTGTGCGGCGTCCTCGTTCGATTCGGAATCGAGCACCTTCAACTGACGTTCAGCCGTAGCCGTGCCGACCACCGCGAACGGGCAACGCTCGCGCTCGCACATGGCTTCGAAGGCCGGCAGATCGGCCGGCGCAATCGCGAGCACGTAGCGCTCCTGCGCCTCGTTCGACCAGATTTCGCGCGGCGACAAACCGCTCTCTTCCAGCTGGATCTTGCGCAGATCGAAGATCGCGCCCTTGCTGGCGCCGTCCACGACTTCCGGAAACGCGTTCGACAGACCGCCCGCACCCACGTCGTGAATGCTAAGAATCGGGTTCTTCTCGCCGAGCTGCCAGCACGCATTAATCACTTCCTGCGCACGGCGCTCGATTTCCGGATTGCCGCGCTGGACCGAGTCGAAGTCGAGTTCGGCCGTGTTGGTGCCCGTCGCCATCGAACTGGCGGCGCCGCCGCCCATGCCGATGCGCATACCCGGGCCGCCGATCTGGATCAGGAGCGACCCTTCCGGCAGATCGTGCTTGTGCGTGTGTTGATCCGAAATATTGCCGATGCCGCCGGCGATCATGATCGGCTTGTGATAGCCGCGCACCAGACCCGCGACGTTCTGCTCGTAAGCGCGGAAATAGCCACCCAGATTCGGCCGGCCGAATTCGTTGTTGAACGCGGCGCCGCCAAGCGGGCCGTCGATCATGATTTGCAGCGGCGATGCGATGCGGTCAGGACGGCCGTAAGCTTCGTGCTTGTCGTCCGGGTTCCGGTGGGCCAGCGGCTGCGCGGCGTCACGGGCGTTTTCCCAGGCTTCGACGCCGTCCGGCAATTCCAGATTCGACACCGTGAAGCCCGCCAGACCCGCCTTCGGACGCGCGCCGCGGCCGGTCGCGCCTTCGTCGCGGATTTCGCCGCCCGCGCCGGTCGAAGCGCCCGGGAACGGCGAGATCGCGGTCGGGTGGTTGTGCGTTTCCACCTTCATCAAGGTGTGCGTCAGTTCGACGTTGCGGCGATAGTGCTCGGGCATCGCGCCGGGTTCAGCCGGCGTGCGCGGGAACCAGCGCTCAGCCACGCCGCCCGCCATGATCGCCGAGTTGTCCGAATAGGCAACGATGGTGCCTTGCGGGTTCAGCTTCTCCGTGTTGCGGATCATGTTGAACAGCGAGATGTCCTGCTTCTCGCCGTCGATCGTCCAGTCCGCGTTGAAGATCTTGTGACGGCAGTGTTCGCTGTTGGCCTGCGCGAACATCATCAACTCGACGTCGGTCGGGTTGCGGCCGAGTTTCGTGAAGGCGTCGACGAGGTAGTCGATTTCGTCGTCGGCGAGCGCGAGGCCCAGTTCCGTGTTCGCCGCTTCCAGCGCGCCACGGCCGTTGCTCAACACGTCGACGGTTTGCAGCGGCTTGGCCGGCAGTTCGTCGAACAGGTGCAGCGCGTGATCGCGCGAGGGCGCCACGCTCTCAGTCATGCGGTCGTGCAGCGCCGCGGCAACGGCCGCGCGGGCTTCGTCGGAGAGCGCCTTCTTGCCGCCCAGCAAACCGCTTTTCAGCGTGACCGTGTATTCGACACCGCGCTCGATACGGCGCACCTTCGTGAGACCACAGAGGTGAGCAATATCGGTTGCCTTGCTGGCCCACGGCGACACCGTGCCGAAGCGCGGCACCACGAGGAAGGTTTCGGCCGCGCCGCGCTCTTTGGTTTCTTCGAGCGGATCGCCGTAGTGCATCAGCGCTTCGATCTTCGCGTTGTCTTCCGCGGACAGCGGGGTTTGCGCGTTGACGAAGTGCAGATATTGCCCGCGCACGCCGGTGATGTTGGCGTCGATGCGCGTAAGCGTGTCGAGCAGGCGGGTTTGACGGAAATCGGAAAGGGCCGAAGCGCCGGGGAAACACGAGAAGTGGGCCATGGACTTGACGTTGCGTCGCTAATGATGCCGATGAGTCGCGCGTGAAGGCGACGTGAGGCGGAAAGGAAGTCCGAGATTATACCCCGGGAACGGCCTTCCAACGGGCGTCGCACCAGGGTTTTGGCGGGGTCTGCGTGGCCGGTCTGACGTTTTGACTGCTATCATTCGCCCTTTCACCAGATCGGCGCAGGCAGCCTGAGCAATCCCGGGCAGTGCGCCGCATGCCACGCTTAACGGGAACGCGGCGTTTCGGCGTCCCACCGGCAAATCGAATCAGATCATGGATGTCATCGTCATTGGCGGCGGGATTGTGGGCGTCGCCACCGCTTATCAACTGCGCGCGGCCGGTCACCGGGTATGCGTCGTCGAGCGCCACGCAACGGTCGCGCAAGGCGCGACCTATGGGCACGGCGGCACCGTGCTGCCGACCCCGCTCGACGTCTGGTTCGGCCCGACTTTCATGGCGAGCCGTCAGGGCGCCAAAAACGGCGTGATCAGCAAGACCGGCTTCAACGGGCCGGCGCGCCAGTTCATCAAGCAACTGGCCGCTTTGCAGGAGCCGGAGGCGTTCAGCCGCCAGTACGCGCGGCTGCGTCCGTTGATCGAAGCATCGCGCGAGGCGATGGCCGACGTCGAAGCGCGCTTCGGGCTGGAATTCGAGCAGGCGAGCGGCCTGCTCTATCTGGTGCGTTCCGAGCAGGAATGGCAGCAGACCCAGACCGCGCTCGAGCTGCTGCGCCAATACGAAGTCCCGCACCATGTGCTCACGCCGGCCGAATGCGCCGCGTTCGAGCATTCCGTGCGGACCGAGCCGGAATTCGCTGGCGGCGTGCTGTTCGACCACGAGCGCACGGCCAACTGCCCGCTTTTCGCGAAACTGATCAAGCAAACCCTCGATACCCAGGGCGGCGTGCAATTCATGCTGGGCTGCGAAGTCTCGGCGATTCGCCTCGAAGGTCAGCGTGCCGCGGTGGAACTGGCGCCACGGCCTGGCATGGCATCGCGTTCACGCGAAGTCGACGTGATCAACGCCGATGCGATCGTCGTCGCTGCAGGTTACGGCAGTCTGCCGCTGCTCGAACGGCTGGGGCTGCGGCTGCCGTTGCATCCGCTGCGCCTGCATAACCTGGTGGCGCCGATCGCCCATGAGGAATGCGCACCGCACGTCGCGATTGTCGACGCGGTCAAGCGGATTACGGTCAGCCGCATGAATCATCGCCTGCGGGTTGCGGGCGGCGCGGTTTTGCAAAGTGCTGGGCAGATCGACAAGCCGCTCGGCGAAGCGTTGACTAAGGAAGCGCTGGCGCTGCTGGGCCAGGCGACTCACGACTGGATTCCGGGCGCTGCCCGGATCTCTGCGGCCTTGCCGTGGGAAGGCGTAAAGCTGCTGTCGCCGGACGGAATGCCTGTGATCGGCAATGCGCTTCATCCGCGTCTGTTCGTGAACGCCGGCCACGGGCCGGCCGGTTGGGGTCTGGCATGCGGGGCAGGCAAGCTGATCGCCGACCTGATCTCGGACAAGACCCCCGACGTTCCCGCGGACACGCTGGCTGCGCTGCGCGCGGACCGATTCCAGTAAATGGCGCGGCGGGAGCATATCGGCACTACCATAGTGGCTCCCAACGCTTCCTCACCTTGCCCAAGGTGAACTCCAAGCCTCGCCATGACAGTGCCCGAATCCACGCTCCCGACATTAATCAGCCCGCACAACCGCGCGTTGCCGCTGCTCACGCTAACCGACCTGCGAATCCTTGAAACCCAGGCCGCGGCGGCACTGCCTCAGCACACCCTGATGTCTCGCGCCGGCAAAGCAGCCGCGAGCTACCTGCAAGAGCTGATCACCCGCGACACATCGATCGAAAAATCGAAGCACAAGGTATGGGTCGTAGCAGGCCCGGGCAACAACGGCGGCGACGCATTGATCGTGGCCGCGGAGCTACGCCGCGCAAGTATCGCCGTAGATCTTTGCATGCCGCTTGAAGTCAAGCCGGACGACGCCCGCTGGGCGCTCGACACCGCCCGGGCCGCAGGCGTAGCCATTACATCGACACCGCCGGCTTCGCTGGAAAGCTATACATGGCTGGTGGACGGCATGTTCGGCATCGGTCTGACCCGCCCTCTGGAGGGCGTCTTTGCTGCCATCGCCCGCCAGCTCTCACAACGCACGAAAGCAAAGTCCAGAAAAGGCGGCGTCCTGGCGCTCGATACGCCAAGCGGCCTCGACAGCGACACCGGCACGGTCGTCGGCGAAAAACAGGGGCAAGGCGGGGGGCAAGGCGAAAGCCAGAACGACAGCACCGCAGTCCACGCCACCCACACGATCACCTTCATCGGCGCAAAGCCCGGCCTCTTCACGGCGCAGGGCCGCGATCTTGCCGGCACGGTAACCGTGGCGCCGATCGGCATTGACAGCACCACCCGCACGGCCGTGCAACTCAACGCGCCGGCGCTGTTCGCCGACTTTCTTCCGCCGCGCGACTTTGCCACCAACAAGGGCACCTTCGGCAGCCTCGCCGTGGTCGGCGGCGACACCGGCATGTGCGGCGCGCCGATCCTCGCCTCGCGCGCGGCGCTCTACACCGGTGCGGGCAAAGTGCACGTTGCCTTGCTCGGCGACGGCGCCCCGCCCTACGATCCGCCGCATCCCGAACTGATGCTGCATGCGATCGACGATCTGCCGCTCGACAAAATGGACGCGCTCGCCGTCGGTTGCGGCATGGGTCTGCGCGACATCGCCACGCGTGTCATGCACGACGTGCTGACGCTCGACGTACCCAAACTGTTCGACGCCGACGCGCTCAATCTGATTTCGGCAGACTCATCGCTCGCGGCCGAAGTCACCGCGCGCGGCGTACAAGGTGATCCCTGCGTGCTCACGCCGCATCCGTTGGAAGCCGCGCGCCTGCTCGGCACCAATGCGCGAAGCGTGCAACGCGACCGCCTCGCCGCAGCGCGGGCACTAGCCGCGCGTTTTGCCGCGGTAGTCGTGCTGAAAGGCACGGGCACGGTTATCGCCGCGCCGGACGGCCGCGTCGCGATCAATCCGACCGGCAATGCCGCACTCGCGACAGGCGGCACCGGCGACGTGCTCGGCGGCATCATCGGCGCACTGCTTGCCCAGCATCTGCCGCGTTACGAAGCCGCACTGGCAGGCGTCTACCTGCACGGCCTCGCCGCCGACACGCTCAGCGCGCAAGGCCACGGCCCAGCCGGTTTGACGGCGGGTGAACTCACCCCGATGGTGCGAACTTTGCTAAACCGTATGTTCTATCCGGCAACGGGTGGATGATTCAGCGGGTGAATGAAGCGCCCCATGCAGCGCCTCAAACGGGGTGTCCTGAACGTGGCGCCCCATCCCACAGTTTGCATGGGACTCCCAAACCGCTGCCACCCGTCACACAACGCCGTTATACTGATTGACTGCGCCGCGCGTCGGGTTCATCGCGGGTTACGGCGAAATTTCGGTGAGCCGTTCGATTCCGGGCGGACTCGCGAAGTTTCCCCGTAACCCACCGCGAACCCCACCGCGCGGCATCGCTCTAACAGCATCGTTGCATCATCCTCGGCAGCGCTTCACGCGCGCGCCTTTCTTCGTGCCCCTTCGTTAGACGGACGCTATGACGCAGAACTCGCTCCCCTCCTGGTCCTCGCTGCAAACGCATTACGAGAAGATTCGCGATGCGCACATGCGCGACTGGTTCGCCCCCGAGAACGATCCCGCCCCTACCCGTGCTGAGCGCTTTGCGTTCGCGGGCGGCGGTCTCGCGGCCGATTTTTCGAAGAACCGCATCACCGACGAAACCCTGAAACTGCTGGTGCAACTCGCGCGCGAAGCCGGCGTCGAGAAGCGCCGCGACGCGATGTTCGCGGGCGAAGTCGTCAACCCGACCGAAGGCCGCGCCGCCTTGCACACCGCGCTGCGCGCCACTGATCCGAAAGCACCGTTCCATGCGGAAATCCTGGCCGAACGCGCCAGGATGGCCGCGTTCGCCGACAAGGTCCGCAGCGGCGAGTGGACCGGCTACACCGGCAAGCGGATTCGCTACGTCGTGAACATCGGCATCGGCGGCTCGGACCTCGGGCCGAAGATGGTCGTGCACGCGCTGCATCATCTGGCTACGCCCGAGATCACCACGCACTTCGTGTCGAACGTGGACGGCGCGGATCTGTACAACGTGATGCAGATGATCGACCCCGAAGAGACGCTTGCGATCATCGTCTCCAAGACCTTCACGACGCTCGAAACGATGACCAATGCGCGCTCGCTGCGCGACTGGTTCATCGAGAAAGGCTGCCCGGAGAGTGCGCTGGCGAAGCACTTCGTCGGCGTGTCGGCGAACCCGGCCGAGGTGGTCAGGTTCGGCATCGCGAAAGAGAATGTGTTCGAGATGTGGGACTGGGTCGGTGGGCGTTATTCGCTGTGGTCGGCAGTGGGTCTGTCGATCATGATCGCGATCGGGCCGAAACAGTTCGACGAACTGCTGGCCGGCGCCAACGAGATGGACCAGCATTTCCGCGACGCGCCGCTCGAGAAGAATCTGCCGGTGCTGCTCGGCATGATCGGCATCTGGTATCGCAACTTTTTCGGCTCGCAAAGCTATCTGGTCGCGCCATATTCGGAAGCGCTGCATTTCCTGCCGTCGTATCTGCAACAGCTCGAAATGGAGAGCAACGGCAAGTCGGCGCGTCTCGATGGCGCAATGGTCGACTATCCGACCGCTGCCGTGACCTGGGGCGAACCGGGCACGAACGGTCAGCATGCGTTTTTCCAGATGCTGCACCAAGGTCCGACGATCGTGCCGATCGACTTCATCGCCGTGTTGACGCCGGAGCATCCGCTCGTCAGTCATCATCCGAAGCTGCTGGCGAACTGCTTCGCGCAAAGCGAAGCGTTGATGCTGGGTCGCACGCTCGAAGAAGCGAAGAAGGTTGCCGGTGCGGACAAGCCGGAACTGGCACCGCATCTGGTGTTTCCGGGCAACCGCCCGACGAGCACACTGCTGGTCGATGCACTCACCGCGCGTTCGCTCGGCGCATTGATCGCGCTGTACGAGCATAAGGTGCTGGTGCAGGCATCGGTATGGGACATCAACCCGTTCGATCAATGGGGCGTCGAATTGGGCAAGATCCTCGGCAAGGTGGTCGAGGCGGATTTGACGTCGGCAAGCGTCGATGAAAAGAAGCATGACTCGTCGACGTCAGCGTTGATCGCGCGGGCGCGTGCTGCCTTGAAGCGATGAGCGTAAGCGGCGCGCTTGCCCGTGCCGCATGCGCTGATTGCTCACGCGCGCGTGGTTAGCGGCGTTGCGTTATCAAGTTGCAGAGATGAAAAGCAAAGCGGGCCCCTGTGGCCCGCTTTGCTTTGTACGAACGAGTGACGCGCGGCTGGCACGCTTCTCAGGCCAGACGTCCCGCTTCGATGGTCACCGTCGTATCGCAGCGGCGCGCCAGCTCGATGTCGTGCGTGACGAGGATCAACGTGGCGCCGTTCGCGCGGTTCATCTCGAACATCAAATCGATCACCGCGTGACCGGTGGCGGCATCGAGACTGCCGGTCGGCTCGTCGGCGAACAGGATCGCCGGATGGGTGACAAAGGCCCGCGCGAGCGCGACCCGTTGCTGTTCGCCGCCCGACAGCAGCTTCGGATAGTGCCCGGTGCGCTTGGCGAGCCCCACCTGCTCCAGCAATCCGCGCGCACGCGCCGCGGCCTCGCGCGTACCGATGCCGCCTTGCAGTTCGAGCGGAAGGGTGACGTTTTCGAGCGCCGTCAAATGCGGCATCAGTTGAAACGACTGGAACACGAAACCGACCGAACCGCTGCGCAACGCAGCGCGCTCGTCTTCGTCCAGTTCGGTGAGTTCGCGGCCGAGCAGCCGAACCGAGCCCGAGCTCGCACTGTCCAATCCTGCGAGCAAGCCGAGCAGCGTAGACTTGCCCGACCCGGATGCACCGACGATCGCCACACTGCTGCCGGCATCGATAGCAAGATCGATGTCCTCGAGAATCGTCAGTTCGCCTGTTGCATCCTTAACCTTCTTGCACAAACCCCGCACTTCAATGACTGGATCAGTTTTGTTTAGCATGGTGAAGCGTAGGTTGAAAGTGCGCGCCGTAGCGACGGCGCTGACTACTGCATTCGGCCCGGCCGTGCTGGCCGCAACCCTGTTTTCATTGCCCTTCCCAGCCCATGCGGCCAACCCGCCCGAACAGGCCAAGCCGGTGATCGTCGTGCTCGGCGACAGCATCTCCGCCGAATACGGCTTGCCCCGCGACACTGGCTGGGTTGCCTTGATGCGCCAGCGCCTCACCGATGAGCGAATCGATTATAGCGTCGCCAATGCGAGCATCAGCGGCGACACCACGAGCGGTGGCCGGGCCCGCCTGCCGGCGCTCCTGCAACGGCTCAAGCCGAGTATCGTGATCGTCGAGCTCGGCGCCAACGATGCATTGCGCGGCGTGCCGCTCGCCACAACCGAAGACAACCTGCGCACGATCATCGAGCAGGCTCAACAAGGCCACGCGAAGGTCGTGCTGGTCGGCATGTATGTACCACCCAATTACGGCCCCGACTACACGCAAAAGTTCCACGGCCTGTACGGCGAACTCTCGAAGCAATTGCGCGTGCCGTTGGTGCCCTTCCTGCTGGCCGGCATCGCCGACAAACCGGAGATGTTTCAGGCGGATCAGATCCATCCCACGCAGCAGGCACAGCCGGTGCTACTCAACAACGTGTGGCCGGCTATCAAGCCACTCCTTCGCGCAAGTTCGCCGCACTGAAAAGCTCGCTAACAACTTGTTTCCGGTAATTGGGGAGCGCGGATCGGCAAGATCGCTCCGACTTTCGTAATCCCGCGCAACCCGGCTCGATTCTGAGCGACTTCTGAGGAGATAACGTGAAATATTTACCGTTAATCGCTTTGACCGTGGCAATTTCTGCATCCGCCGCTCAACCGCCTGTCGGCGTCCAATCCGTGGGCCAAAGCCAGCAGCCGCCGAAGGCCGTCGCTACGTGCATCGCGCACAAGTGGGCCGATAGCTCGCAACAGCAAGTCGTGTCGCAAGACATCATGGCTAACGACCAGGCAATGGATGTCTATATGCCGGGTCAGCAGCCGCCTAACGGCGCAGCAGCCGTCGTGCGGCCCTCCTACACCGGCCCGGGTTCATGGGTCGGCTTCCGCGCCAATGGCGCTGCGGGCAGCGATGCCACCAGTTCGATCAGCGCTTGCCTCTAGGCGGCTGACGGCATAACAAGCCGCGCTCCCAAGCAGAACGTTTGACGCGCTTGCACTCGTCAAATAAAAATGCCCCGCAATTGCGGGGCATTTTTGTAGCTGCGCGCTTTACCTGTTTGCGCGCTCGCGCGAGTGCTTATTCGCCGCTCGCCTGCGCATTGCTGCTGTCGAGCGAGCCGTAGAACTTCACCTTCGAACGGGTACGCAGCGCCTCGACGTAAGCCTCGGCGTCGGATTGCGCATCGACTTGCGCAATCTGCTGCTGCGCAGCAGCCAGACGCTGCGGATCGATCGGGGCGCTTGCAACGACCGCGTTCACGCGATAGATCGCATAGCCGTCATCGCCGAGGTCCACACCGACGTACGCAGGTAACTTTTGCGCGTCTGCTTTGTAGATTGCACTCAATGCATCCGGCGGCACGCCTTGTGCGTCGTTGCGCGAAACCTTCAGCGGCGACGAGAAGCCCGTTGTGGCCTTCGACTTGTCGAACTCCGCCAGCTTCGCGATACCTTCCTTGTGAGCGGCCTCGTTCGACTGAACCGCGATCACTTTCTGACGCACTGCGTCCTTGACCGCGTCGAGCGCCGGCACGGCTGCAGCCTTGTAATCGGTCACGTGCGCCGCGATCAGCGTGTTACCGCCAACGTCGATCGCTTGCGTGTTGTTACGCGCAGTGACCGCATCGCTCGCGAACACGGCAGCCAGGAACTTCGCGTTTTTCAGCGGGCTGTCAGGCGGCAGCTTCGGATCCGGCTGCGGCGTGACGGTGGCCGTTTGCAATTGCAGCTTGTACTTGTCAACGGCGGGCTGCAGGCTCTTCGCCTTCTCGTAAACGATTGACGTGAAGCCTTCCGAGTCGTCGCCGAATGCCTTGCTGGCCAGTTGCGTTTTCAGGTCTTTCGCGATCTGATCTTTCACTTCGTCGAACGGCTTGGTGACGGCTGGCTTCACGTCCGTGACCTTGACGATGTGATAGCCGAAGTCGGTCTGCACGATGCCGCTAACTTCGTCTTTCTTGAGACCGAACACGGCGTCGTCGAACGCCTGGCCGCCAGCGATCATGCCGCGACCGAAGTAACCCAGATCACCGCCCTTCGACGCCGAACCCGGATCCTGCGAATTCTGCTGCGCGATCTGCGCGAACTGGTCCGGATGTGCCTTGACCTGTGCGAGCACCTCGTCGGCCTTCTGCTTTGCCTTGGCCCTGTCAGCCGCGCTTGCATCTTTCGGCGCGGCGATCAGGATGTGGCTCGCGCGCACCTGGCCGTCCGTGCGGTAATGCGCGACGTTGTCGTCGTAGTACTTTTTCAGATCAGCGTCGCTCGGCTGCACGGCAGCAGACAACGTTGCCGTCGACATCACAAGGTACTGGATCGTTGCCGTGGCGGGCGTGGCGAAATCGTTGCGATGCGCATCGTAATAGGCCTGCAGTTGCGCATCCGTGGGCTGCACCTTCGCTGCATAGTCGCGCGGATGGAACGCAATACCCTGCACTTCGCGCTGCTGTTCGGCGAGCTCGGTGAGATGCTGTGCGAGAGTCTTCGACGTGAAGGCGCTGCCTTGAATGCTTGCCGGCAACTGCTGCGTAGCAATGCTGTAACGCACACGTTCGTCGTATTGATCGGGCGTCATGCCTTGCATCGCGAGCAACTGCTTGTAGCGGTCGACGTCGATCGAGCCGTCAGGATTCTTCAGCGACGAGATCACCGGATCGTTCAGCAGCACACGGCGCACGGCGTCGTCAGACGCGGTCAGATGCAGGCGCTGTGTTTCGTCAGCCAGCACGCGCTGCTCGATCAGACCGTCGAGCATTTCGCTACGGCGCGCAGGTGTATCGAACGACTTCATGTCGAACTGCGCACCGAGCATTTGACGGGCGCGGTCAAGCTGCTGACGCATCGCGTTGTCATACTCTGCGCGAGTAATCTTGTGGCCGTTGACGCTGGCGACGTTTGCACTTTCGTCAAAGAAGCCGCGGAAGCCTTGGATACCCACAAAACCCAACCCCGGCACAATGACGAGGATGAGCATGAACATCATCAGGCGTTTGTGATTGCGGAAAAAATCGAGCATGCGTGAAGGAGTGCCAAAAACAGAACGCCCGATCTTACAACAGCGGGCAATAAAAAAGGCGAACCGGAGTTCGCCTTTCGTGGATACTGGCGGAGTGGACGGGACTCGAACCCGCGACCCCCGGCGTGACAGGCCGGTATTCTAACCGACTGAACTACCACTCCTTATACTGCACTGCACTAAACAGAACCACTGAGCCGAATCTGAAACTGGTGGGTGCTGAGAGGCTCGAACTCCCGACCTACGCCTTGTAAGGGCGCCGCTCTACCAACTGAGCTAAGCACCCGTTTCGCGATTCAGCGTGCTCCTGCTTTTGCTGCCTGATTGATCAACTTGCGCATCAACTAGTGCGACGCAAAGTCACACTAGTCACACAGAATTCGTCGCACTTCTTTCTAACGAACCTGCAATTCCTCAAGCAGCAAGCCCATTAGTTTAGCGCATCCTTCAGAGCTTTGCCAGGCCTAAATTTAGGGACCTTCGCTGCCTTGATCTTGATGGCGGCGCCGGTGCGCGGATTGCGGCCCGTACGCGCGGTACGCTTGCCCACGGCAAAGGTACCGAAACCCACCAGCGTCACCGAACCACCTTTCTTCAACGTACCTTTGACCCCACCGATCACCGCGTCGAGTGCACGGCCTGCCGCGGCCTTCGAAATATCGGCTTGCTGCGCAATGTGATCGATCAATTCCGTTTTATTCATTCCAACCCCCGAGAATGTTTGTGGCAATCGTGACGGCGCTCTGTAGCGCCTGGCATCACGCGGCCGGCGGGTCACGCCGGGCCGACTCATTAGAATTGGCCGAAACCCTTGTGTCAAGCGGGGTTGAGCCTGACTTAAGCGGTTCTGGAGGGCGCCCTCTGTCACCAAATCTTGCTATAGATGGATGCGCGCACAACCAGTCAGCGGCTGAAAGCGTCCTTTACTCAAAAGGTGGGATTACGTGCGTTCCAGACGTAACTTCCGGCATCTCGCAGGCAATAAAAAACCCGCGACCGAGGCCGCGGGTTTTTATACAGCAAACAGCTTTCGTCGCCGACTAGCTTAGTGTTTCACGACTTCCGTTGCACCGGCGTCTTTGCCCGGCTCAGCCGCCGCGACAGGCGCAGCAGGCTTGGGCTCTTCGTCCGGCAACGCCTGCGGCACACGTTCGAGCGCCAGTTCGAGCACCCTGTCGATCCAACGGACCGGCATGATTTCGATGGCGTTCTTCACGTTGTCCGGAATCTCCGTCAAGTCCTTGACGTTTTCTTCCGGAACCAGCACCAGCTTGATACCGCCGCGATGCGCTGCCAGCAATTTTTCCTTCAGGCCGCCGATCGGCAGGACTTCGCCACGCAACGTGATTTCGCCCGTCATCGCGACATCGGCACGAACCGGAATACCGGTCAACACCGACACCAGCGCGGTCGTCATCGCGATACCGGCCGAAGGACCGTCCTTCGGCGTCGCGCCTTCCGGCACGTGAATGTGAATATCCTGCTTCTCGAACGCTTCATCCTTGATACCCAGACGGCGCGAACGCGAGCGGACCACCGAGCGCGCAGCTTCGACTGATTCCTTCATCACGTCGCCGAGCGAACCCGTGCGAATCACATTGCCCTTACCCGGCATCACCGCGGCTTCGATGGTCAGCAGATCGCCGCCCACTTCCGTCCACGCAAGACCCGTGACCTGGCCAACCTGATTTTCCTTCGCGGCCAGACCGAAGTCGTACTTGCGCACGCCGAGGAAGGTGTCGATATTGCTGCCGTCGACCGTCACCCCCCCCCCCCCCCCCCCCCCCCCCCCCCCCCCCCCCCCCCCCCCCCCCCCCCCTTCACGCTCGAGCGAACGCACGCCCGCTTCACGCGTGTAGTAACGAATAATGTCGCGGATCGCGGTTTCCGTAACATCGACCTCGCCATCCTTGAGGCCGTTGTTCTTCTTCTGCTTGGGCAAAAGATAACGTTGCGCGATGCTGACCTTCTCGTCTTCCGTATAACCCGACAGACGGATCACTTCCATCCGGTCGAGCAGCGGCGGCGGAATGTTCAACGAGTTCGACGTTGCCACGAACATCACGTCCGACAGATCGAAGTCGACTTCGACATAGTGATCGGCGAACGTATGGTTCTGTTCCGGATCAAGCACTTCCAGCAGAGCCGAGGACGGATCGCCACGGAAATCCTGGCCCATCTTGTCGACTTCGTCGAGCAGGAAGAGCGGATTGCGCACGCCGACCTTGGTCAGGCTTTGCAGAATCTTGCCGGGCATCGAACCGATGTACGTACGACGGTGACCGCGAATCTCGGCTTCGTCGCGCACGCCGCCGAGCGCCATACGCACGAACTTGCGGTTCGTAGCGCGAGCGATCGACTGACCCAGCGACGTCTTACCGACACCCGGAGGCCCAACGAGGCACAGGATCGGCGCTTTCACCTTGTCGACACGTTGCTGGACCGCGAGATACTCGAGAATGCGTTCCTTCACTTTCTCGAGACCGAAGTGGTCTTCGTCGAGCACGCGTTCCGCATTCGAGAGGTCGTTGTTGACCTTGCTCTTCTTGCGCCACGGCAAGCCGATCAGCGTATCGATGTAGTTACGCACGACGGTCGCTTCAGCCGACATCGGCGACATCAGCTTGAGCTTCTTCAGCTCGGCGTCGGCCTTCTTCTTGGCTTCCTTCGGCATGCGCGCGGCCGTGATGCGCTTCTCGAGTTCCTCGAGATCCGCACCTTCTTCGCCTTCGCCCAGTTCCTTCTGGATCGCCTTGACCTGTTCGTTCAGGTAGTACTCGCGCTGGCTCTTCTCCATCTGGCGCTTCACACGCCCACGGATGCGCTTTTCGACCTGTAGGATGTCGATCTCGGCTTCGAGTTGCGCGAGCAGATGCTCGAGGCGCTCGATGACCGGGAACATTTCGAGGATGTGCTGCTTCTGGTCGAGCTTGAGCGGCAGATGCGCCGCGATCGTGTCGGCCAGCCGGCCAGCCTCGTCGATGCCCGACAGCGACGTCAGGATCTCCGGCGGGATCTTCTTGTTCAGCTTTACATATTGGTCGAACTGCGACACGATCGCGCGGCGCAGCGCTTCAGTTTCAGCGCTGTCGGCGTGGTCGGGTTCGAGCGGCATGACTTCGCACGAGAACTGCGTTTCCTGTTCTTCGATGGAAAGCGTTTTCGCGCGCTGCAAGCCCTCGACGAGCACCTTAACGGTGCCATCGGGCAGCTTCAGCATTTGCAGGATGTTGGCGATACACCCTACTTCGTACATGTCCTTTTCGGTCGGCTCATCTTTCGCAGCCGTTTTCTGGGCGACGAGCATGATGTGCTTGCCGCCTTCCATCGCTGCTTCAAGAGCCTTGATCGACTTCGGGCGGCCTACGAAGAGCGGAATCACCATGTGCGGGAAGACGACTACGTCACGCAGCGGGAGCAGCGGGAGCGTAATGCGTTCCGGCGGAAGGAGTTGGGTTCCTGACATTTCATTTCCCCATGAGTGGAATCAGTTCGTTCGATAGGTGAGGCCAGCAGAAAAGATTGCAAGCCTCCGCGTGTGGGAAAAGTTCAGTGACTCCGAAGGTTCAGTGACTCCATAGTGAAAACAACCATCCTGACCACACGATAAACGAAAAAAGCCGTTCACGTTGCCATGAACGGCTTTTTTTGCAGAACCCGAAAGCCGATCAGTTCGAACCCGCCACTTTGGGCGCGTCTTCGTAGATCAGTAGGGGTTTACCGTCGCCGTCAATCACGTTGTCGTCGATGATGACCTTGCTAACACCTTTCATCTGCGGCAGGTCGTACATGACATCAAGCAACGCCTGTTCCAGGATGGAGCGCAGGCCGCGAGCGCCCGTCTTGCGACGGATCGCTTTACGTGCGACAGCCTGCAACGCAGCCGGGCGAATTTCGAGCTCGACGCGTTCCATATTGAACAGCTTGTGGTATTGCTTCACCAGAGCATTCTTCGGTTCGACGAGGATCTTCATCAGCGCGACTTCGTCGAGTTTGCCGAGCGTAGCCACCACCGGCAGACGGCCGATCAGTTCAGGAATCAGGCCGAACTTGATCAGATCTTCCGGTTCCACTTCGCGCAGCACTTCGCCGGCATCGCGGTCCTGCTTGCTCTTCACGCTTGCGCCGAAGCCGATACCGGTTTTCTCGGTACGGTCGACGATGACTTTCTCGAGGCCGTCGAATGCGCCACCGCAAATGAACAGAATATTGGTGGTGTCGACCTGGATGAAGTCCTGATTCGGATGCTTACGGCCACCTTGCGGCGGCACCGACGCCATCGTGCCTTCAACCAGTTTCAGCAAAGCCTGTTGCACGCCTTCGCCCGACACATCGCGGGTGATCGACGGGTTGTCGGACTTGCGGCTGATCTTGTCGATTTCGTCGATGTAGACAATGCCGCGCTGGGCCTTGTCGACTTCGTAATTGCAATTCTGCAGCAGCTTCTGAATGATGTTCTCGACGTCTTCGCCGACGTAGCCGGCTTCCGTCAGCGTCGTTGCATCGGCAATGACGAACGGGACGTTCAGAAGGCGTGCGAGCGTCTGCGCGAGCAAGGTCTTGCCGGAACCGGTCGGGCCGATCAGCAGAATGTTGCTCTTGGACAGCTCGATCTCATCCTTCTTGTCGAGGTGCTTGAGGCGCTTGTAGTGGTTGTACACCGCGACCGCGAGAATCTTCTTCGCGCGTTCCTGACCGATCACGTACTGGTCGAGGATTTCACGGATTTCCTGCGGACTCGGCAGATCGGACTTGGACAAGCCCGCCTCGATGCCCGCACCTGCAGCCTCATCGCGGATGATTTCGTTGCACAGGTCGATACATTCATCACAGATGAACACCGACGGGCCGGCAATCAGTTTTTTGACTTCATGCTGGCTCTTGCCACAGAACGAGCAATACAACAGCTTTTCGCTGTTAGAACCTTTCTTGTCCGCCATAGATGTGTGAGCCTCCGGACACTCGATTACATGATACGCCGTTTGCCCCGGCCTCGCAGTTTGGGCGCGGCAGGGCTTGAGCCAAGGTGACGGCGTTTGCCGCAGGCACTCGGACGAGTCTTGATTATTTCACAACCGATCCGACGACGGCCTCGCCCCGTTTTGGGGCAAGACCGCACCGGCGTTTCAAGGACACTTCAAGGACGCTTGTGCGCCACCTGGTCAACCAGACCGTAAGCTTGCGCGTCATCGCCGGACATGAAATTGTCGCGGTCGGTGTCGCGTGCAATACGCTCGACCGGCTGGCCGGTGTGGTGCGCGAGCAGATGATTCAGACGTTCCTTCAGGTACAGGATTTCACGCGCCTGGATTTCTATGTCCGACGCCTGGCCGCGCGCCCCGCCCAGCGGCTGGTGAATCATCACACGTGAATTCGGCAGCGCAAAGCGCTTGCCCTTCGCGCCCGCCGCCAGCAGGAACGCGCCCATACTGGCCGCGAGACCCATGCACAGCGTCGACACGTCCGGCTTGATGAACTGCATCGTGTCGTAGATCGCCATCCCGGCCGAAACCGAACCGCCCGGGCTGTTGATGTAGAAGCTGATGTCCTTGTCCGGGTTTTCACTTTCAAGGAACAACATCTGCGCGACGACGAGGTTGGCCGTCTGGTCGTTCACTTCGCCGACCAGGAACACGATGCGTTCCTTCAGCAGACGCGAATAGATGTCATACGAGCGCTCGCCCCGGCCGCTCGTTTCCACGACGATCGGCACCAGTCCGAGCGCCTGCGCTTCGAGATCCCGGGACGACTGGGAGGTCAACGTGTCCAGCATTTGGGCGCGAAAGGTCATGCAATGGATCCTTGTCTGGAAATATTCTAAATATTAGATGCTAGACAGGTGTGGCCGACGAGCCCGTATTCAAGTGCGCGATCAGTGCGAGCGCGGCGTGCGACGCAGTGTGAAACGCGCCATGCAAAACGCACCGTACTTTCACAGCACAAAAAAACGGCGTGCGGGCCGTCGCTCCGACAGCCGGCACGCCGTTGCAGCGACGCTTACGCTTGCGCCGTTGCGCTTGCCAGTTCTTCGAAGCTTACTTCCTTGTCCGTCACCTTGGCCTTGCTGAGGACGAAATCGACGACGTTGGCTTCAACGACGTACGCTTCCATTTCTGCAAGACGTTGCTGATTGGAATAATACCAGCGGACGACTTCCTTCGGGTCTTCGTAGCTTTTCGCGAATTCGTCGACTTCGGCACGAATCTGCTCCGGCTTGGCTTGCAGTTCGTTGGCCTTGACCAGCTCGGCCAGTACGAGGCCCAGCTTGACGCGACGCTCAGCCTGTTCCTTGAACATTTCAGCCGGGATCGGTGCGTCAGCGGCGTTCGGCACGCCACGTTGCTCGAGGTCCTGACGGGCCATGCCGACGAGGCGTTCCTGATCTTGTGCGATCAAGGCGCTCGGCACGTCGAGTTCCGAAATCTTCAGCAACGCGTCCATCACCTGATTCTTGACGATGGCTTGCGTGCGGCGCTTCGCTTCGCGTTCGAGATTGTCTTTGATCTCAGCGCGCATCTTGACCAGATCGCCGTCTTCGATACCGAGCGACTTTGCGAATTCAGCGTCGATTTCCGGCAGATGCGGCCACTCGATCTTCTTCATCGTGATCGTGAATTGCGCGGTCTTACCGGCGACATCCTTGCCGTGATAGTCAGCCGGGAAAGCCAGGTCGAATTCCTTCGATGCGCCGACCGCGAGGCCCAGCGCTGCCTTTTCGAATTCCGGCAGCATGCGGCCTTCGCCCAGCACGAATGCGAAGTCTTCAGCGCTGCCGCCCTGGAACACTTCACCGTCGATCTTGCCGACGAAGTCGACCGTCACGCGGTCGCCGTCTTTAGCCGCCGTGTCCGCGCCGCCGTCGCCATGCTCGCCGGCTTCGCCACGAGCGTGGAAGTGCACGCGCTGCTTGCGCAGGATGTCCAGCGTGCGGTCGATTTCCGCTTCGCTGATGGTGGTCGTGGTGCGTTCGATTTCGGCCGTGGCGACGTCGCCCAGCTTCACTTCCGGATACACCTCGAACGTCGCGTCGAACGCGTAATCGCCTTCAGCAGCGTCGGCCTTCGGCGCGAAGCTCGGCTGACCGGCAACGCGCAGGTTTTCGGCGCGGCTGATATCGAAAAATTCCTTGCCGACCTTGTCGCTCAGCACTTCAGCTTCAACCTGGCCCGAATACTGTTGCGTCACCATCTTGAGCGGCACCTTGCCCGGGCGGAAACCCGGCATGCGCACGTTCTTTGCCAGTTGGCGGATACGCGAGTCCACTTCCTTCTGCACGGCGTCCTTCGGCAGGGAAATCGTTACGCGGCGTTCGAGCTTGCCGAGGTTTTCAACAACGTTAGCCATGGCTTCAATCGTCCTAAAATTATTCGAGCGAATCAGTTATCTTCTCCGTGCCGCTTTTCGATGCCGCGTTCAAGTCGCTCAGCATCGATTGCGCGCCTGCGCCGCGGGCTTGCAGGCCGCCGGCAGCACGGTTGGGTCCAAAGAGCCGAATATTTTAGCAAACTATTTGCGCGCTTAGCCGGGATTCGATGATTGCGCGCGCTTTTATCGGTGTTCGGGCCGCTTTCCGCGCTGTTTTTCATCTGTTTGCGGGTTGTCTGGTGGCTGTTCGCTGCCTGCTTCACGCCCACCCACTATCAGTTTTCAGCCCGCTTGCGGCGGCTTGACGATCCCTTTCGCCTTCCACGCTTCCTCCGGAAGCGCCCGCGCGACCGATAGCGTCGCGCCTGCCGCCCGCGTTCGCACGGATGGATCCCGCACGCCCCTTCACGGACAATCCCGGCTATGCCATTCGACATATTCAGTCGGCGCGCCCATGCTGATAAGCTTACGGACGCGCTCGGGGCTGCGCCCGCATCTGTTCAATTCACCCGCCCTCGCAACGACTCCAACCATTCAGAGACATCATGCCGAATTTGCCGTCCTCGCCTGTCGTCGTCATTGCTCCCGATTCCTTCAAAGGTTCGCTCAGCGCGGAACAGGTCGCACAGGCGATTGCGTCCGGCATCCAGCGCGCCCGGCCGGACGCCAGCGTGCGCATCTGTCCGATGGCCGACGGCGGGGAAGGCACGCTCGACGCCATGCTCACGAGCGGCGGCGAACGCCGCAAGCTGAGCGTGCGCGGCGCGGCCGGTCCGGTGCGTGAAGCACTCACCGGCCTGCTTGCGGATGGCAGCGCGATCATCGAAACGGCGGAAATCGTCGGCATTACCGATCCGGTCGGCATGGGCCTACCGGTCGAGGCGCGCAGCACGCGCGGTATGGGCGAAGCGATTCGCGCGCTGCTCGATGCAGGCGTGCGGCGCTTTTTCGTCGCGCTCGGCGGCAGCAGCACGAACGACGGTGGCGCCGGCTTGCTGGCCGGCCTCGGGCTGAAACTTTTCGACGCGCAAGACAAGGAACTCGACGCTACACCTGAACAACTCGCGCGCGTGGCGCGCCTCGACGTGTCGCAACTTGATGCGCGCCTCGCGGACACACAATTCGTCGGCATGTCGGACGTGGATAATCCCCTGACCGGCGATCACGGCGCAACTGCGGTGTTCGGTCCGCAAAAGGGTGTGAAGCCGGAACAGGTTGCCCCGATCGACGCCGCCCTCGCCCGCTTCGCCGATCTGCTCGAGGCCGCGCTAGGGCGCTCGGCACGCGACCAACCCGGCGCGGGTGCGGCCGGTGGCCTCGGCTTTGCGCTGCACATGCTCGGTGCGCAGTTCGAGCCGGGCGCGGAAACCGTCGCGCGCCAGATCGGCCTGGACGCAGCGCTTGAGGGCGCGAACTGGCTGATCACCGGCGAAGGCCGCTCGGACGTGCAAACGCTGCACGGCAAGGCGCCGTTCATTGCTTGCCGTCATGCGCAGGCCGCGGGCGTACCGGCCACGCTGCTCTCCGGCGCGGTCGACTCCGCGGCGCTACCGCGCCTCGCCGAATACTTCAGTGGCTGCTTCTCTCCGGCTCCGGGGCCGATCACGCTCGAGGTTGCGATTCGCGACGCGGCGCGTTTGCTGGCGGACGCGGCCGAACAGTTGACGCGCCTGAAATACGGCGCGCGTTGACCGACGGAACGGTTGCGGCAACAATCACAGCGCCACGACCGCGCCACTCATCACGGGAAGACAATGAAGGCCTCCGCCAGAACCGGACTCGAACAGTTGCTTACGTACCGTCTGCATGTCCTGAACAAACTCGCCGAGCGTGGCATCAGCGAGCGCTATCAGGACAAACTGGGCGTGACATTGCCTGAAGCAAGGGTGGTTGCGTCGGTGGGCTCGTTTGGACCGTTTTCGATCATGGAACTGGCGCGGCACGCCAACCTCGACAAGAGTCAGGCGAGCCGTGCGGCTGAGGCGTTGATCAAACAAGGACTCGTCAAGCGCGAACCGAGCGCCGAAGACGGGCGCGTCGTGCTGGTGTCGCTAACCCCTGAAGGCCGCGCGCTCTATCGCAAGGTGATGCCGATCGCGCGTAAGTGGAACGGGGATATGTTCGACTGCCTCGACGAACAGGAAAAACTCGCGTTCGGCGGGGCGCTGGACAAGATCATCAACACGATGTCGGAGCGCGAGGAGTAAGTAACGGCGCGCGCAGCCGCGGCGTGCCCGCGCCATGCAATCCTCTGGCGCCGCGCGATCGCTCTGTGCGGCGCGATTCCGCGACTGCAGTGCAGCCCCTCGGCACGTTCCAATTGCTCGGCTTCTTGCAATCCTCTACGCCGAAATACGCCCGCACCGAAGTCACTTCTTTTCGGTGCTTTGACCGTCAGCGCTGGCGGTGCCTGCGTCCTTGGCTGTAGCGCTCGCCGCGCCTGACCCGCCGAGCGCATCGCCTGCCAATCCGCCGGCGCCGGCCGCGCCACCCACTCCACCGCCGCCATCGGCCACTCCCCCAGCCTGAGCCCCGGCCTGCCCCTGAGCGCCACGCGCAAGCCGCCAGGCGATCGCGCCGAGCGAGCCGACGGCCAGCAACAAAGCGGCCCACAACATATAGCGCCGCATCGCATCGGGGTCTTTGCCCGATGACTGCGCATCAGCCTCCTGCCCAACGGGCAGTTCCTCACCCAGCCGCGCCGCCACGGCAACCGACGAAGCGCCCATCAGCAGATCCGCCCGGCTCACCGCCGACGACACCGCAGCAGCACTCCCCACCGCCAGCGTGAACGGCTCAGCGCCGCGCGCGACGAACGTGAGCGTCGCCGGACGCCAGCCCGCGGCGACGGTCAACGCGCCGCTTCCCAAACCGCCATTGCGGGTGTCGACCACCACGCGCCATTGACGATCCGTGTCGGGCGCCATTTCAAGCGATGGATTGCTCTGCTCCACCGTGCCGTTATGCAAGCGGAACAGCGTCGCGCTCGATACCTCTCGCCACGCCGTCTCCAGACCCGAGCGCGAATAGACGACGGCCGGCGCCACGGTATTCGGCTGTGGGAGATTCAGGCGCAAACGATCGACGGGGTAAGGCCCGCCGGTCTCGAAGAAATACTCGCCGGTTTTCGGCCCCGGGCGGGCCACGATACCTTCGCGCCATTGCCGTTGCATATCCGCGCGCTGCGCCGCGCCGGCGCTGGCCACCTGCACCTGAGCGTCGATCGATTCGACATACGGCGCGCCGTCGAGCCAGTGCAAGCGCAGATAACGCGCGCGCATCCCGTTGAGTTCGATGCGATCCTGGCTCAGCGTGCTGCCGTTGTAGCTGACCTTGAGCAGTTGCGCCTCGCCCGCGGGTTGCCAGTTGCGCAGATCGTCACTCGACTCGACGCTGACGCGCCCCTGGTAATTGTCGTCACGCACATGCACGACCAATGCCTCGACGCGAGCTTCGCCCCGCGCCTCGCGCGTGACGTCGATCAGGTCGGTGTCATGTTGTGCGCGATCGGGCGGCGCTGACGTTGCCCGCAGCGATCCGTCGGCGGCAATCGTCACGCCGAGTGGCGCACCGGTGCTGCCGGAAGCGGCGGGCGGCAAGGGAAACCAGTGCACCGGCCGCAATGTGGCCGGTGCGCGGGCCGACTCACGTGGCGCGTCGAGCGAATAAGGCACAGGTTCGCTGGCGCCATTGAATACGCGCACATCACCGAGATCGTTGCGCTGGCTGGCAGCGTAGACGGCAGCCGGGAGCGTCACGCTGTAATAAGCGGCGCCGCTTTCGAGTTCGAGCGCAAAACGCTGTGCAAAACGATCGGCCGCAACGGACGCCGTCGATACCCACACAGACGAGATCGCAAGACACCACCCCGCCGCTATCAAGACACGCTTCATTGCTCAGTTTCCAGAACTGCCGCTTTGGGCGGCAACGGCGAGAAGTAGCCGATCAGCAGCAGCATCAGGCCGATACCGATGAACGACACGATCCGTTCGATACCCGTCACGTGCGACAAATCGAACAGGAACAGCTTGACGACGGTCACCGCCAGCAGGCCGCCGCCGATGAACCAGAATATCCGGCTGGCCCGGCGAGTTGCCCAGATCATCATAGCCAATGCGCAGACTGTCCAGAACACCGATATCGAAGCCTGCACGAGCATCGAGCGTGACATCTCGTCGAGCTGATACGGCACGCCGATCCAATGATGCAGCGTGCGCAGCAGCATCGCGTTGAGCCAGATGAATCCGGTCACGCCGACCGCCACCTGCAACGGCACACGGTATTCGCCGACCGGCACACCCAGGCGGCTGATGCGCACGAGCCACAACGCCGCCAGCGCAAAAATCACCGCCTGCACCAGGTCGAGCGGATTGAGCAGCGGCAGCCGCGCCCACGCGCCGCCGTCCTGAGTCAGGTTGGCATAGAACGTCCACATCCACATCACCTGCACGAGCGGCGTCGATGCGATCGCGCACAAGCGCACAATACTGTCGCGACGCGCGAGCCACAGCCCGGCAAATGCAAACGCGCTCCAGCCGACCAGAAACACCTGCTGGAAATTGAACGACGCCAGCACCGCATCGACATCGTACGCCGCATGGAAATGATGATGCAGCGTGCGCAGCAGCAATGCGTTGAACCATAGGAACAGCGTCGCGAGCACTGCGTAGTCGAACGCTCGCGGATGCCAGTGCACCCCGAGTGCGCGCAGCCGCCGCAGCCACACGGCGCAGGCGACGAACGCGAGGATCTGTGCGACATCCAGCGGATTGAGAATCGGTAGCCAGAAGAGCGGCGCGGCGCTACCGTCGCTCGTCACGCTTGCGATGCTCCACACCCACAGCAAGGCGGCGAGCGGCGCCGCTGCCCACACCTGATAAGCCGTTACGAAACGCGCGACCGGCCAGCGCAAACGATGCCCGACGCCCGCCACCAACAGCAGCAGAATGCCGAAGCCATAAGCCCACGCACTCCAGCTCCATGCGCCTTCCGGCACGTAGGCGCGCAAGCCCCAATAGCCTTTGAGCGCGATGAGCGCGCCGGCTGTCCAGAACATCAGTGTATGAAGCGGCGCAAGCACACGATCGCCGACGTCGCGCTGCTGACGCCACAGCAACAAGTAGGTAGACGCGGCGGCAACAGCGCACACCAGCCAACCGTAGCCGCCGACCGGCGCCATGCTCAACATGAACAGACTCAAGGTCAGCAGGGCGAGAACCGGCACGAGCGCCAGCGCCGGCAGTTCGGCGAGCGGCCAACGCAGCTTGCGACGCGCGCCGTGCGCGAGCCACGCTGTCAGAACGGCGAACAGCGCGACGACGGCAGTCTCGAAACGATCGCGATCATATGCAAGATGCGCCTGCGCGTACGCGTCGATTTCGTGGAGACCGCCAGAGACCCACCACAACAACCCCCACACGCCGGCGACAAGGCCGATCTGAGGCATCCATGCATGCCACGCGCCCGCCTCGCTGCGCCCATGCAACCGCCATCCCGTGAAGATGCCCGCGACCGCGATCAGCACGCTCGCGATGTACGCGCCGTTGAGCACCGGCCAGGCATGCGCTGCATCGATCTGCGCGAGCGTGCCGACCACATACGCGCCCGCCGCGGCCAGTTGCATCAGCAAGCCGAAGCCAAACGCGATCAGGCGCCGCTGACGCACAGCGAGCCAGGTGATCGCGGCGCCTTCGATTGCCCAGGTCGCGCTCGTGGTCGGTCCGGCGAAAGCAAGCGGGACAGCGAGCGTGGCGAAGATCACGGCCAGCGCGAGCATGGCTTCGAACATCATGCCGAGGTGCGCGCGCCGCCGCGCCAGCCAGCCCGCGATCGCGAGGTAGAACGCGGCCAGCGCCACCGCGCTCCACGCGAGACCGAATTCGGTGCCTTTCATCATCGCCGCTTGCAGACCGATCGCGACGAGCGGCGTGCCGAACACCAGCGTGCCGTCGACGTAATGCTTGAGCGCGACCTCGCGGCGCACCGCATAAAGCAACGCGATGCCGACATACATCAGGAAGAACAGGATCAGGAACGGTTCGGTGCTGGCAAGCAGCTCGGGCCGGTAAGCCGTCGCGCCCCATGCGGCGCCGATCGAAAACGTGAACACGAAGCCAAGCAGGTTCAGAGGCCGCCACGCCTTGAACCACGCGATTGCGAAAACGCCCGCGTTGAGCAGCGCGTAGTAGCTGAACAGCATCACGTGACTGCCGCCGCCCGTCGAGAGGAGCACCGGTGCAAGGAAACCGCCTGCGCTGCCCATGAAGGCCAGCGACGACGCGTTCTGCCGCACCGCCAGAAACGCGCTCAAGCCGCAGATCGCGATCATCAACGGCAAGGCTGCGCCCGCCGGCAGCAGATGGTAGAGCCTGGTTGCGGCGAACACGGTCAGATAGAGCACGCCGACGCCACCGCCCTGCAGGATCAGCCCGTAGGCGCCGCGGCGCTCGCCGATGCACCAGCCGAGTCCGATCAGCACGGTTGCGGCAAGCGCAACGCCGGCGAGGCGGAATTCGATCGGCAGCAGGCTGTTGTCGGCCGCGTATTTGAGCAGGAACGCAATGCCGAAGAACAGCACGATAATGCCGACCCGCACAACCGTGTTGCCGCCGAATAGCCAGTCACGGCCACGTTTGAAGAGGCGTTCAGCGAGGCCGGGACCGCGCGGTGGTGCTGGCGGGGTTTGCGCTGGCAGAGGGTCGGTGGAAAGCGCTGGCCCGGCGGACGGCGACAACAGCAGAGGCGATCCGGCGGACGGCGGCAACGCCATTGGGCTGAGTGACTCAGCATTCAGCGTGCTCGATGCGCTCGGCTCGCTTGACGCGGGCGTACCGGCCATCGCGGGCGGCGTAACCGCGCTGGCGCTCACCGTCGAGCGTACGGCTGCCGGCTGCGTAGGCGTTGCCTGAAACTCGCGATGCGGCTTCTGCCCCGCCGCGGGCGGCATCGCGTACGAACGCGGCACGACATTGGCCGGACGCAGTTTGAACGTCGCGGGCTCACCATCCGCGCTTTCAGTCGCCGATGCGCCGGTGACGCTGGCCCGCAATTCGTGGATCTCGCCGCGCAGAGCGACGATCTCGCGCTCAAGTTGCTCGACGCGCGCGGCCAGTTCGCCGGATGGGCTGACGGTCTGGTTCAAGCTATCGGCCCTAACAGGCTTGGACGCTGGTTCGTTCGCGATGTCCGGGCGCTTCTTTTGCAGCAGACGTGCGAGCGCAACCCCGGCCACTCCACCCATCAACGCACCGAAGCCGATCGAGAAATCGTTCGACACGGCGGCGATTATCCCGACCACCACGCCGACCACGGCAAATATCACGCTCATCGCATCCCTCTTTTATTGTCTTCTGTTGCGAGATCCATTTGTCGCCCGGATTAATCCGAGAATATCGCGTCAGCAATACGGCGAAAAGCGGCGCGCAGAATACCACGTAAAGCGCGCTTTCGAGCCATCGAGCGAGCGCAGTCGAATCGTCACGCTTATTTGCTGATGCATATCGGTTTTTTCCAACTTTGTGCTGCTTATTTCCTCGGATTAATCCGCCGGCGGGTAGGCACGAGCGTATAGCGTGCATTAACAATCTACGCAATATGGGTGACAACGGATAGCACCCGATCTCAGGCGCAACTCGATGGGCACACCGATTACATGGACAAATCCGGCAGCGGTGCCCAACTCCATATTGCTTAATAGCCTGACCGCGCTGAAAACCATCGTCACACTTCGAACACGGCAGACCCGGCGAGGCAGCCGCGTTCGCGGCAACCCGCCAACCATGTCAAAATTCGGGATCGGCCACCAGGCCTTCAGTCACCCCCATTTCATCCAGGGAAGCTTCAGTGGACATCAACAAACAGGTAGCGGCCCTCACCGCCTCGGAACTTCAAACCGCCGGCGCGAGCCAGGCGACGGCGATCGCCGTCAGTGTGGTGCTGCGTCATCTGCGCTCGCCTGAGCTGGCAAAACTGTTGTCATCGTCGTTCGAAAACCACCAGGCGGTCATGCTGCAAACGCCGTGGCCCGATCAGATGCTGCAGGCGTTCGAATCGACCCGCCGCTTTCTCGAAGGCGCCGTGCAAGCCGAGTTGCCAGGCACGCAAGCCGAAGCGCAACCGCCAGCACCGGACGCTTGAGCGCAGCCGGGCACGCAAGGCCTGGCGCGAAGTCACACGAAAAACAAAAAACCCCGCCAGTCCAAAGACTTAACGGGGTTCTCTGCTTAACGGGTTCTCTACTACACAGGGATGGTGCGAGGGAGGGGACTCGAACCCCTACACCCTTGCGGGCGTCAGGACCTAAACCTGGTGCGTCTACCAATTTCGCCACCCTCGCAGCCGGGCAAAGCGCTGTGCGTTCTACCCGATGTCCTGCATGCTCACGGCCGCGTTAAAACCCGCGCCCGAAAGCGTAAGCGCGAGATTCTAACCGATTGATTCGCACTTGTCTGCATTTGCTCGTGCATCGCCCCGCGGGGCGTCGATGCTACAATTTTTGGCTAAACGCACGCACACCGTGCCCCTGTTCGCCTGCCCTTCCCCACATTCCTATCCCGTGAATTTCGACGAATACTGCCACCAGAAAGCGGCGCCGCCCGGATCGAGCACTTACTATGCGCTTCGGCAGGCGTCCGCGGCAAGCCAACCGCTCCTGACCGCGCTGTTCGCGCTGCGTCGCGAGTTCGAGGAAACCGTTAAGGAAACCAGTGATCCGGCCATCGGCCGCACCAAACTCGCGTGGTGGCAAAACGAGCTCGCCGCACTGGCTTCGGGTTCACCGTCACATCCGGTTTCCAAGGCGCTGGCGGCTTATCTGCCTAACGTCGAGGCCGAATATCCCGAGTTGCAGGCCTTGCTCGCCGGTTTCGAAATGGACCTCGACCAGGCGCGCTATCTCGACTACCCGAATCTGCGGCGCTATGTGCAAGGCGTCGGCGGCACCTTCGCGTCGCTGGTCGCGCGTGCTACGGCGAAAGACACCGCGCAGGCGTCGAACTGGTCCGCGCCGCTCGGCGAGGCACTGCAGCTTGCGCAGTTCGTCGCCGAAACCGGCAATGATGCGCGCCACGGCCGCATCTATATTCCGATCGATGAAATGCAGCGCTTTAACGTCACCGCTGCGGATCTGATCAATCGGAAATACTCCGATGCGTTTACCGAGCTGATGCGCTTCGAGACCAAGCGGGCGCGCGACGCGTTGCAAGCAGCGCTCGCTGCCATGCCCGCGAATGAGCGCCGCTCGCAGCGCACGCTCGTGGCGCAGGCGGCACTTGCCTTGGCGCTGCTGGATGAAATCGAACGTGACGGCTATCACGTGCTGCATCAGCGCATTGCGTTGACGCCGATCCGCAAACTCTGGATCGCGTGGCGCGCGAGGTAAGCGGCGGACGCAACGGCCGCCAGCTCATGCTGATGAGCCAACGCCGTCCATCATCAGACGCGCAGTAACGGCAGCGGCTCGAACCGCTGCTGCAGGATCGCAGACGCGTCGAGTCCCCACCACGGCCCGAGCACGGTCGCGTAGAGTTGCTGAAAATCGACGCCGACCGGCAAGTTGCCATTGCCATCGAGCCGCGCGAGCACCGGCGGCACGCCGTACAAACCGCCCCGCACTCGCCCGCCCATGACGAAATGCGGCGCCACGGTGCCATGGTCGGTGCCGTTGCTCTGATTCTCACGCGGGCGCCGGCCAAACTCGGCGTACGTCATCACCAGCGTCTCGTTCCAGCGGCCGAGTTCCATCAGCGCCGACTTCATCGACGCAAACCCATCGGCCAGTTGCTTGAGCAACGCCGCCTGTTGACCCGGCTGGTTCTGGTGCGTATCGAAGCCGTTCAGCGTCAAACGGATCACCGCGACGCCCTGCCCGCTCTTCGGCTGGCCTTGCGGGGTATTTCCAGCCGCGAGCACCTGCATCGCCGTCTTGATCGAACCGCCGAATGCGCCACCGGGAAACACCGTCTTCAATTGCGCCTGACCTTGCGTGGGACGCAGACGATCGGCGGCTTTCACGATGTCGTTCTCGACGTCGAGAATGTGCGCCAACTCCGGATTGCGCTCGTGCAGCGACACCGGCGTGACGAGGCGCGAAGCCTTGACGAACTGCGCCGGATTGACCAGCGCAATCGCGCGTGCGCCGTTGGCGAGCGGTCCCATTTCGGCACTGCCGATCACCACGCCGTCGGCTGCAAAACCCGCGGGCACCGGCGCCTGCGCGAACGCACGTGTGAGCCAGCCCTCGCGCAGATATTGATCCGAACGCGACGCGGTGTCCCAGATCTCGATCGAGCGGAAATGCGACAGGTTCGGCTGCGCGTAGCTGACGCCCTGTACGATCGCCAGTTGCTGGCTCTGCCAAAGCGGCATCAGCGGCTGCAACGACGGATGCAGCGCGGTACGCTCGTCGAGCTGGATTGCCTGCTCGCGTTTGATGCCGATGTTTTTACGCAGCTGATAGTAAGTGGGATCGGCAAACGGAATCACGGTATTCAAACCGTCGTTGCCGCCCTTCAGTTCGACGAGGATCAGCAGGTTGCCGTAACCTCGATTCGTTGAGCCGCCCACTTCTGCCGCCAGCGCACCGAACGCGTGTGGCAACCACAGCGTCGCGCCGGCGGCTGCGCCCATCGAGAGAAAGCTGCGTCGTTTCATCCTGCACCTCGTTCGATTGTCATGGCGCGTGTCGTGCCGCCGTCGACGGATCGTTTATTTGCGCTGCTCATCGGCGTTACACGGATGAGCAGCTCAATTCCGTCGCCGGTCCGCGCTGCTCACTTCCTCACTTCAATTGATAAGCCGGGTCCATCAGCAACGCCTCCAGATAAGCGCTGGCGGTCGAATCGGTTTCGATCGCGTCGACCGGTGTGAGCGGCAAGACCGCGTGCTGCAACTGAAGCTCCGCCGACAGCCCCGGCTTCGCCGTCGGCGCGGTGTTGTAATGCGCAAGCCACGTGTCGATGTCAAAGCGTACGCCACCCTGGCCGACCGGGCCGACACGCGCCATCGCGTGCTGCATCGGCGGACTCGCCTGCACATTGCCTGGTGCGCCACTCGCCGCGATCTTTGCGCCCACCGGATTGTTCATGTGCTGCGGACGGGCGGTCTCAGTCGCGCGAAACAGTTGCTCGACGAATTGCTTGCGCGCCAGCAGCGTCGAACTATTGATCCATATCGTACCGCCCGGCCATCCTTTGACGTTGGGCGGGTAGAACAGGTTCTCGCCGAGCGTACGGATCTGCGCGGCGAACGCTGCCGTGTTGTCGTAGCCGATGTCGAACGCACGCAGTGTCCCAACCACGAATTCAACCGGCGATTTCACGAGGACGCCGCGATCGCCGTCGTCCCAGAACGCGTCGCTCATGAAAAGGCCGCGCAGCACGACCTTGATATCGTAGTGACTCGCGCGGAACTGCGCGGCGATCGGCGCGATGCGAGCGGGGTCCGGTGTATCGGAGACGAACTCGCGCCACAGCTTGGTCGTGACAAAAGTCGCGGTCTCCGGTCGCGCAAGCAGGATGTCGAGCACCTGATCGCCGTCGAACGGCCCGGTTTGACCGAGCACGGTCTTGTCGCCATCGTCGTGCTGGTTGGCGCGCCACACGTACGCCTGGGTGTCGGGATCGAGGCTCCACCCGGTGTAGGCACGCGCGGCTTCCGATACGTCGCGTTGTGTGTAGTGCCCTTCGCCCAGCGTGAACAGCTCCATCACTTCACGCGCGAAGTTTTCATTGGGCTTGCCCTTGCGATTGCTCGCGCCATCGAGGTATTGCAGCATCGCCGGATCTTTCGCGACGTCGTGCAACAGTTCGCCGAAGTTGCCGAGCGCGTCACGGCGCAACAGCATGTTTTGCTGCGCCATCTGCTGCGGATACTGGACCTTGTCCTGGCCGGACGTGAAGTGGTTGTGCCAGAAGAGCGTCATGCGTTCGGTCAGCGGCGACGGCGTGCCCAGCATCTCGCGCACCCACCACGCGCGTAATAGTTCGTAACGCTGGCCGCGCAGCCGCTGCTCGTCGCGACGTTGATCGTCCGTCCATGTCTTGCGAATGTCGCGCGTCGGGACCGGTTCGAGCACCCACTCCGGCAGCGGTGTGACAGCTTCGGTTCGGGCTGTCGCGAGCACCTTGTCCACTGCCTGCTCGCGTGTGAGGCCAACGTATTGCGCGACCTCGCCATTATCGGGCGCAAAGCCGACGCGCGTCAGGAAGAAGCGGGCGTCGTCGGCGTCGAGGATGTCCTCGTCGGCCACGGAAACGGCAGACGCGGCAGACGGCGCGCGATGCTTGTTATGGGGAGCATGAGAGGTAGGGGCGCCCTGCTGCACGGCCGGCGCCGGTGCACACCACGTCACGGCCACTAACGCCGTGGCCATGACTGCCAGCCAGCGCGCATCTTTACCGCCTGTCAGCACTTTCATCATCGGTCATCCGGTTGCGGGGCATCACGGAAAGGCATTCGCGCATGCGAAACGCGCTGTGCTCTGGCAACTCAACGGCAGATGGAACGGGAAAGTTGACGGGGGAAGTGCAACGAAATCTTTCACGCGCGGAGAAACAGCGACCGGCGGGCGACCGGCATGCCCGGGAGCAGGCACGAAAATAGCTACCGTTTATAGAGCTCGCGGACAGCGTCTTCGATGTGCTGCCGTAACAGACGCCGTTCGTCGGGCGTCATATGACCATCACGACGGCGTTGATCGAGATCGGGGGGAACTGCGGTGCGCAACATCACGTCTGACGCAGGGCGGTCGTTAGTGACGCTGGGGTTGCGGCGACTCGCTTTGGAATTAGGCAGTTTTGGCGTACGTTCGCTTGCAGCTCTGTCGGCCGAAGGCTGGGCGTGGGCGAGCGTTGGTCCTAGTGTGCCTGCAAGCGTACCGGCAATCGCCAGTGCAATTACGCTCAGGCGCACATTCGGCCAAACCCCTCCCTTCATGTTGTTCCCTTCGTGGCGCGGCAACCGGCTACCTCAAATGCGTATACAAACCCCGGTAGCGAGCCGGGTGCGAGAGTTTTAGTCGAGTGAAGTATCCACCGAACAGCCGCATTCAGTAAAGGAGTCTACCTGCCCGTGCTTTACGTCGTGCCACAGTGCGGGTAAATTTTGTAACTGACTGTAACCCGATAAATGATGCAACCGCGCGCTACTTTCTAATCGCGCTAAGATGCCGACCATGGAAACCAAAAACCCTTCGAAAATCCTCGTCGTCGACGACGATCCGCGCCTGCGCGATCTGCTGCGCCGCTACCTCGGTGAACAGGGCTTCAATGTCTACGTTGCCGAGAACGCGCCGTCCATGAACAAGCTCTGGGTGCGTGAGCGCTTCGACTTGCTGGTGCTCGATCTGATGCTGCCCGGCGAGGACGGCCTGTCGATCTGCCGCCGCCTGCGCGGCAGCAACGACCGCACGCCGATCATCATGCTGACGGCCAAGGGTGAAGACGTCGACCGTATCGTCGGCCTCGAAATGGGCGCCGACGACTATCTGCCCAAGCCGTTCAACCCGCGCGAACTGGTCGCGCGGATTCACGCAGTGCTGCGCCGGCAATCGCCGTCGGAGTTGCCAGGGGCGCCGTCCGAAACCACCGAGGTGTTCGAGTTCGGCGAGTTCGCGCTGAATCTGGCCACCCGCACGCTCACCAAGGCCGGCCAGGAAATCCCGCTGACCACGGGTGAGTTCTCGGTGCTAAAGGTATTTGCGCGTCACCCGCGTCAGCCGCTGTCGCGTGAAAAACTGATGGAACTGGCGCGCGGCCGTGAATATGAAGTGTTCGACCGCAGTCTCGACGTGCAGATTTCGCGTCTGCGCAAGCTGATCGAACCGGATCCGGGCAGCCCGCGTTTCATTCAAACCGTCTGGGGCCTCGGCTACGTGTTCATTCCTGACGGTGCAGCCTGAGTTTGCTCTCGCCTCCTGTCGACCAGAGTTGGCGCTTTAGCGCCTTATCTCTGGTCCCATGCAAAGCGGTCGACCAGAGTTGGCGCTTTAGCGCCTTATCTCTGGTCCCCTACAAGATAGTTCCAGATAAGAAGGGCCCATGCGGATCGACCGGCGCCTCCTGACGCTCGCGTTCGGCGGCCTTTTCTGGCGGACCTTTCTGTTGATCGCGCTGTTGATCGCAGTCAGTCTCGCCGCGTGGTTCCAGAGCTTTCGGGTGATCGAACGCGAGCCGCGCGCGCAGCGCGTGGCGTTGCAACTGGTCGCCATCGTCAAGCTCACGCGCACCGCACTCCTCTATTCCGATCCCGATCTGCGGCGCGCCCTGCTGCAGGATCTGGAGAGCAATGAAGGGGTGCGCGTATACCCGCGCGAAACCACCGACAAGTACAAACTCCAGCCCGACGAGTCGCTGAACCGGCTGATCGAACACGACATTCGTGGCCGTCTCGGCGACGACACGGTCATTGCACAGAGCGTGAACGACATCCCCGGCGTCTGGATCAGCTTCAAGATCGACGACGACGATTACTGGGTGGCGCTCGACCGCGATCAACTGGACAACGCGACGGGCCTGCAATGGGCCGGCTGGGGCGTATTTGCGCTGGCGCTGTCACTTTTCGGCGCGGCGTTCATCACCAGTCTCGTGAACCGTCCGTTCGCCCGGCTCGCCATGGCCGCGCGCAAGGTCGGCTCAGGCCAGTCGCCAGAGCCCTTGCCCGAGCGCGGCATGGGCGTGGCCGCCGAGACCAATCGCAGTTTCAACCAGATGGTGCAGGACCTCGAACAGCTCGAGGCCGACCGCGCATTGATGCTCGCCGGTATTTCGCACGATCTGCGCACCCCGCTCGCGCGGCTGCGGCTCGAAACCGAAATGAGCCCGTCCGACCAGGCCACTAAAGACGCGATGGTTGACGACATCGAGCAGATGGACATGATCATCGGGCGGTTCCTCGACTACGCCCGCCCGGTGCAGCGGGTGCCGGAGCCCGTCGACCTGTCGGTGATCGCAGGCGAGCTTGCCGCGCGGATGCAAAGCGAGGACAGCATGCGGCTGATTACGCGCCTCGCGCCATCGGCGGTGATCGAGGCGGATGAGACCGACATGCGGCGCGTGGTCGGCAATCTGCTGGAGAACGCGCGCAAGTACGGTTTGAGCGACGGCGACGGCATACCGCACGTGATTCTGGAAACACGGGTATCGCACTCGCGGGTCGAATTGTCCGTGGTCGACGAGGGGCCCGGAATTCCTGAAGACCAATTGGCGCTTGTCACGCGACCGTTCTATCGCGTGAATTCCGCGCGTACCCAGGCGAACGGCACGGGCCTCGGCATGGCCATCGTGCAGCGGCTGGTAGGCCGCTATCGCGGCGCGCTGCGTCTGCGCAATCGCACACCAGGCCCGGGCCTCGAGGTCACGATTGAGTTTCCGCTCGCAAAAGGCGCCTGAACCGGCAGGGGCGTTGCGTCGCCCGTGCACCCCCCGGCCGCGTTGAGTAACAACTCCCCCAAGGCGTTAGATGGATACTATTGAACGGATACCTTCATAGGGCCATACTCGGAAACGTGCAACGTAGTTGTTCCGACGAGCTGATAGCGTCAAACATGCTGTTTTTCCATCTCACGAAGGAGCCCCTGCATGAAAACCGTTGGCGATAAAGTCGAAGCGTTCACCGTCACTGCGGCCAAGCCGGGCTTCAACAACCATGAAGAAAACGGCGTGTCCGCGTTCGAAGAGATCACGGAGCAGTCGTTTCCGGACAAGTGGAAGATCATCTATTTCTATCCGAAGGACTTCACGTTCGTGTGCCCGACCGAAATCGTCGAGTTCGACAAGCTGGTCAAGGATTTCGACGAGCGCGACGCGGTGTTGCTCGGTGGCAGTGTGGACAACGAATTCGTCAAGCTGGCCTGGCGCCGCGAGCAAAAGGACCTGAGCCGGCTAAACCACTATTCGTTTGGTGATGTGAAGGGCGAGTTGATCGACCAGCTCGGCGTGCGCGACAAGGAAGCTGGTGTGGCGCTGCGCGCAACGTTCATCGTCGATCCGGACAATACGATTCAACACGTTTCGGTGAACAATCTGAACGTCGGCCGCAACCCGACAGAAGTGCTGCGTATTCTCGACGCTCTGCAAACGGACGAAGAGTGCCCGTGCAACCGCCCGATCGGCGGCGCAACGCTGTAATCCGCATATTGCTGCTGAAGGTGAACAGGTTTTTTTCGCGCGCAGCGGGATTAAGATTTTTTCGCTGCGCGCTCATGGTTTTTGTGAAAGAACCGCAAACACCAAAACCCAACATCAATTCTTGTTCAACAAAACCGCTGCCTGCGCTTCAATGCCCTCGCCTCGCCCGAGGTAGCCCAGCTTCTCGTTAGTTTTGGCTTTAACATTAACCCGTTCAACCGGCAGGTTAAGATCCGCAGCGATATTAGCCCGCATCCCTTCGATATGCGGCGCCAGCTTGGGCGCCTGAGCCACCACGCTGCTATCCACGTTAGCGATAGAAAACCCCGCCGCTGTCACGCGAGCAAAACACTCCCGCAATAAAACCCGGCTATCCGCGCCGGCGAACTTCGCATCCGTATCGGAGAAATGCCGCCCAATATCGCCCATCGCGGCCGCGCCAAAAATAGCATCGGTAATCGCATGCAACAGCACGTCCGCATCCGAATGCCCGAGCAGCCCGCGCTCATAGGGAATCGTCACGCCGCCGATAATCAACGGACGTCCCGGCACCAGCGCATGCACGTCATAACCCTGCCCAATTCTGAAATCCATATGCTCAAGCCCATTGATTAAAATCTGATTTATCCATTCAGGAAGCCGAAGACGGCCGGCACAAAATCGCCTCGGCCAGATCGAAGTCTTCCGGATAAGTGACCTTGAAGTTACGCAAACTCCCCTGCACCAGCCTGGGCGCGTGTCCCAGCCACTCGATCGCGCTCGCTTCGTCGGTCAAATCGTGGCCGTCCGCCTGCGCGCGCAAAATCGCCTCGCGCAACATGCCGATGCGGAACATCTGCGGCGTCTGCGCTTGCCACAGACCATCTCGTGCCTCCGTGCGGGCAATCCGCCCGTCAGACGAGCCCGGGTCGATCCGCTTCAAGGTATCCGCCACCGGCAAGGCCATGATGCCGCCCACCGCGTCGTCCTTCAGCGCGCCGATCAGCGTGCGGATCAAGCCAGGCGTAATGCCCGGCCGCGCTGCGTCGTGCACCAGCACCCAGTCGTCGTCGCGCGCGCCGAACTCGGCCAGCGCGTGCAGCCCGTTCAGCACCGACGCCTGGCGCGACGCCCCACCGGCGCGGCGCACGGCGAAACGCAAGCCGCTGAAGCGGCGGGCGTCGAAATGCTGGTCGTCGGGGGCAATCACGACAAGGGTTTGCGCAAACTCGCTGCAGGCGTCGAAAGCCGCCAGCGAGTAATGCAACATGTCGCGACCGGCGACAGTGCGATATTGTTTGGGCATCGCTGCGCCGGAACGGCTGCCGGTGCCAGCGCACGGAATCAGGGCAAATAGACGGGAAGTCACGAGTGCGGATGCCGCGAGGTCAAAGTAAAGGACGGATTTTATAATAGGTCCTTCGCATCTACGCCCCGACACGCGTAAACTTGCCGATCACGTGTGAGCCCGAGGCCGCTTTTTCTCTTCTATGCCAGACATCGCCGCATCATCGCAGTACTCCCCGCCCGTCGCGCTCGTCAAGGCCGGCCAGCGTTTCGCCTTCGACGGCACGCACGGCTCGTCCGACGCGCTGCTGATCGCCCGCTACCATCTCGCCTACCGCGAGAAGGTGCCGCTGCTGGCGGTCGTCTGCGAAAGCGCCGTCGACGCGCAGCGGCTGGCGCAGGAAATCAGCTTTTTCGCGCCCGAGGCACGCGTGCGTTTGCTGCCCGACTGGGAAACGCTGCCTTACGATACCTTTTCGCCCCACCAGGATCTGGTCTCCGAGCGCCTCGCCACGCTGCACGATCTGGGCGAAGGCCGCTGCGACATCCTGCTGGTGCCGGCCACCACCGCTTTGTACCGGATGCCGCCCGCCTCGTTCATGGCGGGCTACACCTTCTCCTTCTCGCAAGGTGAACGCCTCGACGAGGCCAAGCTTAAAGCGCAGTTGACGCTCGCCGGCTACGAGCACGTGAGCCAGGTGGTGCGTCCCGGCGAATACTGCGTGCGCGGCTCGCTGCTCGACCTCTACCCGATGGGCTCGCCCCTGCCGTACCGGATCGACCTGTTCGACGACCAGGTCGACTCGATCCGTGCATTCGACCCGGACACCCAGCGCAGCCTCTATCCGGTGAAGGACGTGCGTCTCTTGCCCGGCCGCGAATTCCCCTTCGACGAAGCGGCGCGCACGGCTTTCCGCAGCCGCTGGCGCGAGACCTTCGAGGGCGATCCGAGCCGTGCGTCGATTTACAAGGACATCGGCAACGGCGTGCCGTCGGCGGGCATCGAATACTATTTGCCGCTCTTCTTCGAAGAAACGGCGACGCTGTTCCATTACCTGCCCGAAGGCGCGCAACTGGCGTTCGTCGGCGATCTGGACGCGGCGATCCGGCGCTTCACCAACGACACCAAACAGCGCTACAACTTCCTGTCGCACGATCGCGACCGGCCGATTCTGGAGCCGCAGCGTCTGTTCCTCTCGGACGAGGATTTCTTTGCGTTCGCCAAGCCGTTCGCGCGGCTCGCCTTGCCCGCCAACGCGGGCGGCGGCTGGTCGACCCCGCTGCCGGATCTTGCGATCGACCGTCACGCGGAAGATCCGGTCTCGGCTTTGCGTACCTATCTCGAGACCACGCCGAACCGCGTGCTGTTCGCCACGGAATCGGCGGGCCGTCGTGAAACGCTGTTGCAACTGCTGGCCGATAATCACCTCCGGCCTGTATCGAGCGACAGCTTCCAGGACTGGCTCACGAGCGACGAACGTTTTTCGCTAGGCGTCGCGCCTTTGGCGAACGGCTTTGCGGTGCCCGTCGACGGCATCGCGATCATCACAGAAACCGAGCTTTACGGCCCACTCGCGCGCCGCACGGGACGGCGCCGCCAGGAGCAGGCGAGCAACGTCGATTCGATGGTGCGGGATCTGTCCGAGCTGAAGCTCGGCGATCCGGTCGTGCATTCGCAGCACGGCATCGGCCGCTATATGGGCCTCGTCACGATGGATCTCGGCGAAGGCGAAACCGAGTTCCTGCACCTCGAATACGCGGGCGACAGCAAGCTTTACGTGCCGGTCGCGCAATTGCACGTGATCTCGCGTTACAGCGGTGCGGATCCGGAAAGCGCGCCATTGCATTCGCTCGGCTCGGGCCAATGGGAAAAGGCCAAGCGCAGAGCCGCGCAGCAGATCCGCGACACCGCTGCCGAACTGCTGAACCTGTATGCCCGGCGCGCCCTGCGCGAAGGCCATGCATTCGCGCTCGAACCGAGAGACTATGTGAAGTTCGCCGAGAGCTTCGGCTTCGAAGAAACACCGGACCAGGCCGCGGCGATTGCGGCCGTAATCGGCGACATGACGAGCGGAAAACCGATGGATCGCCTCGTGTGCGGCGACGTCGGCTTCGGCAAGACCGAGGTGGCCTTGCGCGCGGCATTCATCGCGGTGATGGGCGGCAAGCAGGTTGCGCTGCTCTCGCCCACCACGCTGCTCGCCGAACAGCACACGCAAACCTTTAGCGATCGATTCTCCGACTGGCCGGTGCGCATCGCCGAATTGTCGCGCTTCAAGTCGACCAAGGAAGTCAACGCGGCGATCCAGCAGATCAACGAAGGCACGGTCGATATCGTGATCGGCACGCACAAGCTGCTGTCGTCGGACGTGCAGTTCAAGCGGCTGGGACTCGTGATCATCGACGAGGAACACCGTTTCGGCGTGCGTCAGAAAGAGGCATTGAAAGCGTTGCGCGCCGAAGTCGACGTACTCACGCTCACTGCGACGCCAATCCCGCGTACGCTCGGCATGGCGCTCGAAGGCCTGCGCGATTTCTCCGTGATTGCCACCGCGCCGCAAAAGCGCCTCGCGATCAAAACCTTCGTGCGTCGCGAAGAAGACAGCGTGATTCGCGAAGCAATGTTGCGCGAGTTGAAACGTGGCGGCCAGGTGTACTTCCTGCATAACGAAGTCGAAACGATCGAGAATCGCCGGCAGATGCTTGAAGCGCTCGTGCCCGAAGCACGTATCGCCGTCGCGCATGGACAGATGCATGAGCGCGAACTCGAACGCGTTATGCGCGACTTCGTTGCCCAACGCGCGAACGTTCTGCTGTGCACGACGATCATCGAAACCGGTATCGACGTGCCGAGTGCGAACACGATTCTGATTCACCGCTCCGACAAGTTCGGCCTCGCGCAATTGCATCAGTTGCGTGGCCGCGTAGGCCGTTCGCATCACCAGGCGTATTCGTATCTGCTGGTGCATGACCCGCAAGGTCTGACCAAGCAGGCGCAGCGCCGCCTCGAAGCGATCCAGCAGATGGAGGAACTCGGCTCGGGCTTCTATCTCGCGATGCACGACCTCGAAATCCGCGGTACGGGTGAAGTGCTCGGCGACAAGCAATCGGGCGAGATTCAGGAGATCGGATTCCAGCTTTACACCGACATGCTGAACGACGCCGTGAAGGCGCTCAAGGAAGGCAAGGAGCCGGACCTCACCGCACCGCTCGCGGCGACCACCGAGATCAATCTGCACGCACCGGCGATTCTGCCGGCGGACTATTGCGGCGACGTGCAGGAACGCCTGTCGCTCTACAAGCGCCTCGCGAATTGCGAACACAACGATTCAATCGACAGCATTCAGGAAGAGTTGATCGACCGTTTCGGCAAGTTGCCGCCGCAAGCGCATGCGCTCGTCGAGACGCATCGCCTGCGGTTGGCGGCGAAGCCCTTGGGCATTTCGAAGATCGATGCGGGCGAAACGGTGATCGGCTTGCAGTTCATCCCCAATCCGCCAATCGACGCGATGCGGATCATCGAGATGGTGCAGAAACACAAGCACATCAAGCTCGCGGGCCAGGACAAGCTGCGCATTGAAACGCGCAGCCCGGATCTGGCCGTGCGTGTGGCGACGGTGAAAGAGACCTTGCGCGCACTCGGTACACCCAGCCGCGGCACGGCTGCCGCGGCTGCCGCGCGCTAACGCCGTATGTTGCGGTGCGCAAACGCGCGCCGCAGCATACGGGTGCGTTTTTTTTGGGTATGATCGAAAGACTCAAATGCCGGAGTCTTGTCATGTCTCACGTCGCTGAAACAGCGCAGTCCTCGCAAAGCCCCGCCTCTGAATCGAATTCTTCTTCGCCTGCCTCGCTGCCAGCCTCGCTTCCGTGGGTGACCCGTCTCGTGTCGATGGACACGGTAAGCCGCAATCCGAATCTCGGTCTGATCGAAATCGTACGCGACGAATTGCGCGCAGTCGGCATCGAAGCCACACTCACCCACGACGAAAGCGGCAAATGGGCGAATCTCTTCGCAACGATTCCCGCACACGACGGTGAGACAAATGGCGGCGTGGTGCTGTCGGGCCATACGGATGTCGTGCCCGTAGACGGTCAGCAATGGGACAGCGATCCGTTCAAGCCGGAAATTCGCGACGACAAGCTGTACGGCCGCGGCACCTGCGACATGAAAGGCTTCATTGGCGCGGCGCTTGCACTCGTGCCCGAGATGCAGCGCACCAGACTCGCGAGGCCAATTCACTTCGCGTTGTCGTTCGACGAGGAAGTCGGGTGTGCCGGCGCACCGCTCCTGATTGCCGATCTGATGAAGCGTGGTGTGAAGCCGGACGGCTGCATCGTCGGCGAGCCGACCAGCATGCGCCCGATCGTGGCACACAAAGGCATCAACGCATATCAGTGCTGCGTGCGCGGCCAGGCGGCGCATTCGTCGCTCACACCGAAGGGCTTGAATGCGATCGAATACGCCGCGCGCCTGATCTGCTACATCCGCGATATGGCCGATCAATTCCGCGCGCAGGGCCCCTTCGACGAACTGTACGACGTGCCCTTCACCACGGCGCAAACCAGCACGATCATCGGCGGCAACGCGATCAATACCGTGCCCGCCGAATGCAAGTTCCAGTTCGAATTCCGCAATCTGCCCACGCTCGATCCCGAACCGATCTTCGAGCGCATCGATCAATACGCACGCGAAACGCTGCTGCCGAAAATGTTGCGCGAGCATCCATCCGCGGCCATCGAGATCACGAAGATCGCCGCGGCGCCCGGCCTCGATTCGTCTGAACAAGCTGCAATCACGCAACTCGTGCGTGCGCTGACCGCGGACCAGGACAAGCGTAAGGTCGCGTACGGCACTGAAGCGGGGCTGTTCTCGCTGGCGGGCATTCCGAGCATTGTGTGCGGTCCCGGCGACATCCAGCAGGCGCACAAAGCCAACGAATTCGTCGCGCTGGATCAGCTCGTGGCATGCGAGCGCTTCCTGCAAAAATTCATCCACAGCATGTCGGTCGAGGCGCACGCGCACTGAAACTGAGCCCGGTAAAAACGGTCTTAGCCATATCGAGGAAAAACACGCCCACGCCATGTCAACCGCCACACCGCAGCACACCGACCATACGATCAACGGCGAGCCGATCCCTACTCTCGACGACATCGCCACACAGCACTTTGCGTTGACGCCATGGGTCACGCGAACGCCGGTGTTCGACCGGCTCGACTTTCCGTCGCTGGAAGGCACGGTGGTGAACTTCAAGTTCGAGTTGCTGCAAGCGGGTGGCAGCTTCAAGGCGCGCGGCGCGTTCACTAACCTGCTCGCGCTCGACGAAGCGCAACGCAGCGCAGGCGTCACCTGTGTGTCGGGCGGCAATCATGCGGTGGCGGTCGCGTACGCCGCCATGCGTCTTGGCGTCAGTGCGAAGGTCGTGCTGTTTCGCGCGGCCAATCCGGCACGCGTCGCCTTGTGCCGGCAATATCACGCCGACATCGTCTTCGCGGAAAACCTTGCCGAAGCCTTCGAGCTCGTGCGCCGTATCGAGGCGGAGGAAGGCCGTTATTTCGTGCATCCGTTCAACGGCTATCGCACCGTGCTCGGCTCAGCCACGCTCGGCTATGAATGGGCTACGCAAACGCCCGACCTCGAAGCGGTGATTGTGCCGGTCGGCGGCGGCGGTCTCGCTGCCGGTGTGGCCACCGCCATGCGGCTCGCGAATCCGCGGGTGCACATGTACGGCGTCGAACCGGAAGGATCGGATGTGATGGGCAAAAGCTTTGCCGCCAATCACACGGTCAAGATGGGTCATATGCACACCATCGCCGATTCATTGGCATCGCCGCATACCGAGGAATACAGCTACGAGTTGTGCCGTCGCCATATCGACCAGCTCGTCACGGTATCCGACGACCAGTTGCGCGCGGCCATGCTGACCTTGTTCGGACAACTGAAGCTAGCTGTCGAACCGGCCTGCGCCGCCGCTACGGCAGCCCTGCTCGGACCGCTGCGCGAAACGCTGCAAGGCAAACGCGTGGGCGTGCTGCTGTGCGGCACCAATACCGATCCGGTCAGTTTCGCCGCGCATATCGAACGGGCGCGCCATAGCCAGTCACAGTTTCCAGAATAAACCCAATCCTTCCTTTCCGTGCCAAAAGACTAGCCTATCCTTCTCAGATTGGTATGATTCGATAATCGACTTCTGGGAGGAACGTATATGGGCATGATCAAGGAATTCAAGGAATTTGCCCTCAAAGGCAACGTAATGGATCTCGCCGTCGGGGTGATTATCGGCGGCGCATTTTCCACCATCGTCAATTCAATTGTTAAAGACCTGATCATGCCGGTTGTCGGCGTTGCCACCGGCGGCCTCGATTTCTCCAACAAGTTCGTTCGCCTCGGCGATATTCCCGCCAGCTTCAAAGGCAGTCCTGAGTCGTATAAAGACTTGCAGACAGCAGGCGTGGCAGTGTTCGGTTATGGCTCGTTTATCACCGTGGCCATCAACTTCGTGATCCTCGCGTTCATCATTTTCCTGATGGTCAAGTTCATCAATAATCTGCGCAAGCCGGCTGATGCCGCGGCGGCAGAACCGCCGCCAACGCCCGAAGAAGTCGTGCTGCTGCGTGAAATCCGCGATTCGCTGAAGAGTTCACCGCAGCGCTGAGCCGGCTGGGTGAAGTCACCCGGGTTGGGTCAACCTGAATCACGTTAAACATTCGCGTCGGCACATTAACCGGCGCAATTAAATAAGGCCTGTCGCGAGGAAATCGCCACAGGCCTTTTTCATGCCGCGTGCAAATTGCGTCGCCCGAGTCGGCGTGGCGAACACACTAAGCGTTCTTTTCGTCCCCTTCGTCCTTCTCCGCCTTCTGATTCACCGCGCTTTCGATCATCGTCTCGAGCTGTCCGAAATTGACAGGCTTGGTCAGATGCGAAGTAAAGCCGGCGCTCAGGCAACGGCGCACATCATCATCGGTACCGAAGCCCGTCAACGCGACCGCCGGTGCGTCCGAACGCTCGCGGAACGCTTTGACGAAATCGAGGCCTGTGCCATCGGGCAAGCCCACGTCGCTGATCACCAGATCGAACGTCTGTGCCTGGGTGGCGGCGAGAGCATCGTCCACACGGCCCACCATGGTCACGTCGTGACCCAGGCTGCGAATCAACTGCGCCATCACCTCGGCGGTATCCACATGGTCTTCGATCAGCAGAATGGTCAGCAGGCCGTGATGACGAACCTCATCAGGCGCTGCAACGGGTGTTAGCTCCTCCGGCGCGGCGGCGGTCGGCAGCGTGATCGTGAAAGTCGCGCCGCAGTGCGCGCCCGGGCTCTGTGCGACCACCGTGCCGCCGTGCACATCGGTCAGGGCCTTCGTGATCGCGAGACCCAGGCCCAGGCCGCCGAATTGCCGCGTCATGTTCTGGTTGCCTTGCTCGAACGCGTTGAACAGTTTGCCGATCTGTTCGGGCTCGATGCCGATGCCCGTATCCTCGACCGATATCTGCACATGCATGCGTTCGTCGTGCGTGCGCACGTAGATATGGCCGCCGTCCGGCGTGAACTTGGCGGCGTTGCGAATCAGGTTCCACAGCATCTGTTGCAGCCGTGCACGGTCGGCGAGCACGTAATGGTGCTGCGCATTCGTGCAGACGTGCACGTCCTGCTGCTTGACCTGGATCTCACTGCGAAAGAGTTCGAGCACGCTGTCTATCACCTCGTGCACGTCGACGGTTTCGAGCGACAAACGCAGCTTGCCGTTCGCCACGCGCGTGAGATCGAGCAGGTCGTCGATCAGGCGCGCTTCGAGCTCGACGTTGCGGCGAATCATGCGCACGCTCGCACGCGCCTGATCGGGCAGCCCCGGGATCATCTCCAGCACGCTAGCCCCCGCCAGAACGGGCGTGAGCGGCGTGCGCAATTCGTGCGACAGCATGGCGAGGAAGCGGTCTTTCGCGCGATTGGCTTCTTCAGCGATCTGGCGGGCAGCCTGCTCCGAGGCGAGCAGCCGTTCGCGCTCCTCGATCGCCTCGCGCTGCGGATGAATGTCCGTGCAACTGCCGAACCATTTGCTGACGTTGCCTTCGGCGTCGCGCATGGCGACCGCGCGGATGTCGAACCAGCGATAGGCGCCATCGTGGCGGCGAATTCGCAGTTCGTGCCGGTAGTCACCGGCGCCGCCCGTCACTGCCTTGAGCCAGGTACGGCGAATCTCTTCGCGATCGTCGGGATGCACCGCTTCGAGCCACGCGAGACCGTACGAACTGCTTTCCGCCAACCCGGTGTAGTCGAACCACTGCTTCGAGAGGAAATCGCAATCGCCCGCGGCGTTGCAGGTCAGCACGAGGTGCGGCAACGCCTCTGACAAGGTGCGGTAATGCTGTTCGCGATCGCGCAGCAGCAAGGCTTCGTCCGAGGCCTTCTGCAAACGCACCTGGGAGAGCACCCGCTCCACCGCCTCGGGCAGGTAATCGAGGTAGTCGCCGGATTTCGGCACCACGTCGGATACGCCCGCGCGCAAGGCTTCGATCACACGGGATTCGTCAGTAAAACCGGTCACGAGGATGGCGGGAATCCGCACGCCTTCCGCGCGCAAGCGGCGAAAGAAGTCGAGGCCGGTCTCCGGCCCGCTGAGCTGGTAATCGAGCACAAGCAGGTCGGGTGCGCCCGCGGCGAGGCGCGCGCGGGCCGCTTCGACCTGCGAGCAGATTGCAACCCGGCAGCCGGCGCGTTCGAGCGACTTGCGCGCGAGCCGCAGGATGCCTTCGTCGTCATCGACGACCAGCACAAACGCGGCAGGCTGCGTGGACACGTCTTCGGTCATGCGGAGTCTTCTCTGGCTAGGTCTGGTGTGACTATCTTGTCATGGGGCGCTTGCGGAGCGCCTTCATATAAACCTTCCGTCACGGCGCGGCCAGCCGGTGGCCCGACGGCAGTTTGACCACCTGCAGGAAGAAGCCGAGGCGGCGCACCGCTTCGATGAACGCGTCGTACTCGACTGGCTTGGTGATGTAGACGTTGCAGCCGAGTTCGTAACAGCGCGCAATTTCGCGCGGATCGTCCGTCGTGGTCAACACGATCACGGGCACCGCGGCTGTCTGCGGCGAATCCTTCAGACGCCGCAGCACCTCGAAGCCATCCACGCGCGGCATTTTCAGATCGAGCAGCACGACGAAATTCGTCAGATCTTCGCGAGGTGGGTAAGGACTGGCAGCGGCGTCCGCCGGCGCCGGGCCGAAGAAATAATCGAGGGCCTGCTGGCCGTCGCGAAAGCGCACGAAACCGTTCGAAATACCGGCGCGGCGCAGATTGCGCTCGACCAGCGTAGCGTGGCCGTCGTCATCTTCGATCAGCACGATACTGACCGTTTCCCCGTGACTCATATGCCCTCCGTACCGACAATCCACTTTTGCATGGTGCTTTTAACTATCCCCACCGTTTCCCCTGGTGCCTGTCGCGGTTCAATAGCGCGCAGGTTGTTCTGGTAACACGACAAAAAAGGTCGATCCCGCGCCTTCCGCCGACTCGACCCAAACGCGGCCGCCATGCCGTTCTACCATACGCCGCACCACCGCGAGACCGATGCCGTCTCCGTTCGCGACGTCGCCGTGCAGGCGCTGAAACGCCCGGAACACTTTCGACATATACGCCGCCGGAATCCCGAGTCCGTTGTCGCGCACATAATAGGTGCGCGTGCGCAACGCGCGCGGCTCCGTCTCGTCGACCGGTTCCGGCTCCAGCGCGCCGATCTCGATGCGCCCGTTGCGCGCCGGGTCGAGATAATTGAGCGCGTTACCGATCAGGTTGCCGAAAATCTGCTCGATCGCACCCGGGTCGCCCCATGCAGGCGGCAACTCGCGCACGGTCACCACCGTCCCGCGCTGACTGATGACGCCTTGCAGCGCATCGACCACCTTGCCCACCACCCGCCCGACGCTCACCCGCTGCCACTGATATTCGAGCCGCCCGGCGCGTGAAATCCGCAACAGCGCGTCGATGATCGCCGCCGCCCGCGTCACCGCGGTGCGTAGATATTGCAGAGACTCGCGCACGTCGCCGTCAAGAATATGCGCCATACGCCGATGTTCGGCCTCCGGCAGTTTCGCCGCCTCGACGAGGCTGTCCAGTTCGTCGCACGACACCTGCAATTCTTTCGAAAAGCCTTGCAGATTCACCAGCGGCGAGCGCAGATCGTGCGACACGCTGTAGATGAACATTTCGTTGTCTTGCGTCTCCTGGCGCAGCTCCTCGTTGACGCCAGCCAGTTCCCGCGCGCGCGCTTCGAGCCGCACTTTCAGCCTGGCTTGCTCGCCTTCGGCCTCGCTTAGGCGTTCGCCCGTCTGATGCAGCACCGCGTCGAGCGCGGCAATTTCGTCGTTGCCGGACAGCGGCGCCGCAAGCTGCCGCCCGCTGCCGAGGCGCTCGGCATTGCCGGTCAACACCTCCAACCGCCGGCCGATGCTGCGCGCAAACACGACGGCAGTGGCCGCCCAGATCAGCATCGAGCCCAACACCGCGGCGATCAGCGCGTATTGCTGGCGTTCGCGGCGCCGTGCCAAGGCCGCGCCGCGCTCGGCGTCGAGCCGCGAGGCCTCATTGCTGAACTCGGTGAGCTGATCGCGAAACAGTGCGATCTGCTGGGGAAGCGCGCCCGTGTCCAGCGCGGCAAACGAATTCAGGTTGCGTCCTGCGCGCAGCGCCTGCGAGATCGCGGCGGCCTGCACGCGATAGGCGTCGATCGCCTGTTGCATCTTGCGCACGCGCACCACCTGCTGCGGCGTATCGGCCACCAACGTTTCCAGATTCGAAAGCCGGTCGCCGAGATCGACCCATACGGTGTGGCGGTCGACAAACGACGGATCGCCGACGACCATGCCCGTGCGGACCCGCACGGCCTGACGCAGCAGCGGATCGACAATGGCCGACGACTGATAAAGGATCTGCTTGCTGTTGCTGACCCACCGCGCGGCCTGCGCTGTTTGCTCCTGGGTATCGAAGACGACGCCCAGAAGCGCCAGCTCGACCACGCTCGGCACTGCAATCAGCAGCAGACCCTTGGTGAATAGTTTCATGTTCGCCCGAAGGGTCGTTCAAGCCGCGGCGGTGCGCACGGACCATGCGCCTCGCCTCGGCATGCGGGCGGGCCGTTGCGGTGCAGGACTGGCCAGCACGCCGCGGTGCAGCCGGACGGGCCATTATCGACGTGAATGTGAGATATTTCAACGTAGCGGCAAGATGCGCTCACCCACATAAAAATGACTTTTTTATTGATACGAGTTGTTTTTTCGGCGGCGTGGGCGTCTATGATGGAGACAGATGTGCTGGGAAGCGAAAGCGCGCGGCGAGGCGGTTCGGCATGATTCGTGCGGGAGGCGGTGGGACGGCGTAGATGCCGAATCATCGTGAATCCGGCCTTGTCGTATGCTATAAAAGATCGACGTGCGGCGCGCGAAGCCGGGAGTTGTCGCATGAGGACGCTGCGTTTCTTGCAATTCTTTTTCAGGCGAATTTTTATGTCCTTCCCGAAAAAGCGTAGACGCGCGAAGGTGGACGGCGATGAGTCGTTCCTCGCGGTACTACGGCATTTCAAGCCGTTCGGTCAGCTCGACACCAAAATTGCGCGCGCCCGCGCGCAGGACGAGCCGGTACTCTATGCACATGTGCTGCCCGGGCTCGACGTTCTTCTGTGCAGCGTGCGCGGTGCCCAGCCGCCCTATCCCGCGCCAGCCGAATTGCGGCGGCGTTGTATCGAATCCATTACCAATGCATTGGAACAGCCGCTCGATGGACTCGAGAACGGCGGGTATTGGTATGAAGCCGACGGGTTTGGGTTCCTGGTCTTTGCCAGCCGGGCCAGAGGCAAGATCCTGACGGAGTTTGGCGCCACTCGCGTTGGCGGCGCCCGGCGAGGGGTTCGCAGGCAGGATGCGGCGGGGGATGCCGCTCCGCGCTCGCTAAGGTAGTTATTTTCTTTCCTTTTCTTTATCGGCGCCGATGTCTTCGAGCACGCGGCGCCGATTGCCGTTTTTTCTTTCGCCCGCGCGGCGCCTGTTGGTCTGCAGACAAAGCAGAAAACATTAACTCCCCTTATATTCGGCCCCCGTGGCCGGCGCCGTGACCGCAGGCTTCCTGTCGGCCGCACCCGGTGAGGCGGCGCCAGAGGAAGACTTGTTCACTGGCGCGCCGTCGAGGGAAATGGCCGGCTTGGGCTGTTGCTTCATACCCGGCGGCGGCGCGGTCGGCGCCTGACGAACCTGCGACAGCAACTGTCCGCACGGCAGCGGTTGGTTATTGCTAGGCGCAAGCAGCGGAATCAGCGCCGCAAACGGATTGATCAACCCGAGCCCGATTACGGCGCCCCCTCGCAGCGCCAACGCGGTGGCGTTCACCCCGACGCGCGGATCCTTGAACGTCCCCTTCACATACAGCGGCGAGCGCAGCGAAAACACCCGGAAGCCCTTGGTATGCGGATGCACACCAAGATCCATCGATTCGTCGCGCAGATTCACGTTGCCGTCGATGTTGATGACCGCGTCGTCCGTGTCGAGCGCGAACACACGCGAATCCAGCACACCGTTCGTCGCGACAAAATCCGCGGCCGCGCAGTTGATCTTCACGTCGCGATTGCCGAACAGCTTTTCATAGACCACGTTCGCCACGTTCAGGCCCGCGGCTTCCATCAGCAGGCGGCTTACCGTCCCGTCGGTGATCAATGCCTTCACCTCGCCGTTCGACGTCGCTGCAAGCGCTGCCGGCGAGTTGCCGGTTGCGGTCAGCGCGGCGTCACCGTTGATTTCGCCGAGCGCATTCTGCATCGTCTTGAAGTTCGGAAACAACTGCTTGAGCTTCAGATGCCGCGCCGACATCGCGAAGCGGCCCTTCAGCGGCGTCGCGCTGCCGTCCAGATGAATATCCGATGACAACGAGCCGCCTGCCACGCCGAACTTCAGCGGCTCGAACGACAGCACGCCGTCGGTCATCACGACGTGCGTGTACAGGTCCGTGATCGGCAGATTGGCGTCCTTGACGATGCGGCGCCCCGTGAACTTCACGTCGGCGTCGATCGCCTTCCAGCGGTCGGTGCGGAATTCTTCGACCGGCAGAACCTTGTTGCCCGGCTGCACCGTCGCGTCGCCCCGTTTGGCCTTGCTGGCGTTCGAGTCCGCGCCGATGACCGGCGCCAGATCGGCGAATTGCAGCAGATGCGACACCAGTTCGCCCTGCAACAGCGGACGCGGCTCACGCGCCGTGTAGGTCAGCGAGCCATTCAGATCGCTGCCGCCCACCCGGCCTGTAAAATTTTCATAACTGAAGACGTTGCCGCCGGACTTGAACTGGCCAACAAGACGCCCCTCGGTCGCATACGGCGGCGTGTCGGGCAAGGTCACGCCTGTCAGCGAATACAGCCGCGCCAGACTGTTGCCTTGCAGCCAAAGTCGCATATCGACCGCGGCAAGATGCGCCGGATCGGTGATCGTGCCCACGAGGCCGACGCGCAGATCGCCGGCCTTCACATCGGCCTGCACCGGGAACGGCCGGTTCGCGTCCTGCAACGCCAGCACGCCGCCCACCTTGCCGCTGCCGGATACCGGCGTCTTGTTATAGGTGCCCTTGACTGTCCAACCGATCGCGTACGGCGGGATCGCCGGCTTTGCACCGTGCGCCGTGCCTGTCTCGCTGGCGCTCGACGCCGAGGCTCCCGCGGCGCCGCTTGCACCCTCACTCGCACCCTCGCTTGCACCGTTCGCCCCGCTGGCAACCAGCGCACCCGAAGCGCCATTCGCCGCCGTCGCGCCCGACGCGGCGATATCCGTCGACGAGGCGCCGGAAGCCGCCACCGCGGACGCCGCCGCCGCTTCCGATGCAGCCTGCGCGTTGGCCTGTGCCGTCAGCTTGCTCGCCCCCGCTTTACCGACCGCCTCCGCCGATGCGCTGCGCGATGCCGTCTCCTGCTGCTTCATCACCTCGCCGAGCGGAATCGGCTGGCCGAGCGTATCGATGGCCATCTGCATCTCGACCTTCTTCTGCTGATCCGACAGCCCGATATTGCCTTTGGCAAACGCGATGTCGTGCAGATCGAGCTTCCATTCGGAAGGCCCGCTGGAAGACGCCAGTTTGAAGGTCCAGTTGTCGCGCCCGTCGAGCAGTCGTTCGAGGTCGACCGAAGGATTCACGAGGTTGATCGCGGGAATCACGATGTCGTGCGCGAGCAGCGGCAGCACCTTGACCTGGAAGTCGATTTCGTCCAGCGTCGCGAAGTGCGGCTGTTTGGCCCAGTCGGGATTACCTACCGTGATATTGGCCGCCGAAAACCGCGGCCAGGGCACCCAGCCACGCCAGCCGGTTTCGCCGACCGGATGCTGCCAGCCTACTTTCAGATCGCCGTTGATCGCGAACGGCCGGCCGATCGCCTGCGTAACCTTGTCGTCGATGTAGGGACGGGCCCGGTTCCAGTCAAAAGTCAGAATGAAGATGGTCAGGGCGACAATCAGAATGACGATGATCGCCAGCAACCATGCGATGATTTTTCCTATCCGTCTTCCAGTCGTGCTCGACACTGCCATTGAGAAGCTCCGCCTTTGTTCTTCGTTGTACATGAGGGACAGCACGTATCGTGCCTGGTGTTATTGTCTAATAGGGGTCGTTTTATCATGCCGCACAGTTCGGGCACAGGTTTCCCTGCCACGGAAACGTAAGGAAATGTCATGGCGGCCTCCGAATCCACGCAAAAATCCACCACCACCCAACTCATGACAGATGTTCCCTTCGTCCTTGCGGACGGCATCGCCCGGCGCGATGCATTGCGCGGGCAAACGCTGCTGCAGCCGACGACCTTCGCCCTCTGCGCGGGCGACCGCGTCGCGGTCACCGGGCCGTCGGGCTCGGGCAAGAGCGTGTTTCTGCGCGCCCTCGCCCTGCTTGATCCGCTCGATGCCGGACGCATCATGTGGCACGGCGCGGCGGTCGAGCGCGCCGCCATTCCGCGTTACCGGCGCAACGTCGCGTATATCCGGCAGCGGCCCGCGCTGCTCGACGGCAGCGTCGAGGACAACCTGCGTTACCCGTTCGAATTGCGGACCTATCGCGACGTGCGCTTCGATCGCGCACGCGCGGCAAGCCTCGCCGCTCAGGCAGGCCGCGGCGACGATTTTCTCGACAAGCGCGCGAGCGAATTGTCCGGTGGAGAAGCGCAGATCACCGCGCTGATTCGCGTTCTGCAACTCGCGCCCGAAGTGCTGCTGCTGGATGAACCCACCGCGTCGCTCGACCCGGAGTCGTCGCGCGCGATCGAAGCTTTGGTGCACGCGTGGTTCGCGGCTGAACCCGGCCGGCATGCGTCGATGTGGGTGTCGCACGATCCGGCGCAAGCCGCGCGCATGAGCGAGCGGCACCTCACGATGCGCGCCGGCGTGCTCGACGAATCCTCAGTGACACCCGCGCATCAGGAGCTCGGCCAATGACATTGCAAAACCTGAGTCTCTGGGACGTCGCGATCGCCGCGTTGCTGATCGTGGTGAACGGCGTGGTGTCGGTGGCGCTCAAGCTCGATCTCGAACGCAAGCTCGCGTGGGCGGCGGTACGCACCGTCGTGCAATTGCTGGCGATCGGCTATGTGCTCGGCTGGGTGTTTCGCTATGACCACTGGTTCGTGGTGCTGCCCTTGATGGTCGTGATGACGCTGATCGCCGGCTTCGCGGGTGCGCAGCGCGGCAGCCGCACTTACGCCGGGCAGCGTGCGGACAGTGTGCTGTCGATCTGGGTCAGTTCGTGGCTGGTGGCCGCGGTCGGACTCTTCGTCGTGATCCGCATTCACCCATGGTACGAGCCGCAGTACGCGATTCCGATTCTCGGCATGATCCTCGGCAATACGCTCACCGGCGTGTCGCTCGGCATCGAACGGATGACCGAGGAACTGACCGCGCGGCGCGACCGAGTGGATATGGCGCTCGCGCTCGGCGCGACCCGTTGGGAAGCAGCGCAGGCGCCGGCGCGCCAGGCGGTGCGCGCGGGCATGATGCCCACATTGAATCAGATGGCCGTGGTCGGCGTGGTGAGTTTGCCGGGCATGATGACCGGGCAGGTGCTGGCCGGTCAGTCGCCGTTGCAGGCAGTGCGCTATCAGATCGTGATCATGTTCCTGATCGCGGCGGCCTCAGCCCTGGGGACGGTGGGCGCGGTGCTGCTCACGTATCGGCGGCTCTTCTCGGCGGAGCACCGGTTTCTGTCGGCGCGGCTGGTGGAGCGGGCCGCAGCGCAGCGTTGATGGGGCAAACAACATACGCTGGGCGACGCGGCCGGCGTCGCCCTTTCGCGGTTTGTCTCATCGGCCGCGCGCCGTGGACGCGGCACTCATCGCCCAGGCTTCACCCGTAACCGTCAGCGTTTCGCGGTGACCGCCACTTCGGTGCCGTCATTAAGCGTCAGCGTTTTTGTGGTGCCGTTGGTCGGCATCGTAAAACGCAGAATCTGGCTGACTGCCACGCTGTTCGGACACTTGAGCGTTTTGCCGCCGCTCGTCACCGTCTTGACGCCATGCGGCGTCTGCGCCTGGAAGCTCAATTGCACTGACGCGGTGCCGTCACTGCCGACGACCGGCGCAAAACGGATCTGCGTCTGGCGAATCATCGCGCCGTTGGTATCGGTTGGCAGCGACGAGTAATTCGGGCAGCTATCCGTCGCGGGCACGGGGCCGCCTGGCGGCACCGTCTTCCACGTGAAGTCGTCCGATTCGCCGGAGCGGATCGTACGCGTTTCCTGTGAATTACCGAACTGTTTCGACGTGACGCGGACCGTATAGCGAATCGGACCGTCGAGGGCGGACTGCGACGTCACCGTGATCGGCGTGGCTGCGTGAGCTGCCGTCACGAGCATGCCGGACGCGAGCGCGCATGCGAGAGAAGCAACAACTGAAACGGCGGAGAGTTTGAAGCTGGAGCTCATACTGTCACCTCGTTGTTGTGCCGCTGCGCGCCCGCTCGAGCGCTACTGCCAATGCACCGCCTGACTGGAGCCTGATTCACACCTGGTGAATACCTGGTTAGCACCTGGTAGCACCTGGTTAAACCCGGCTGAGGCCCTGCCAGACGAGCTGCGAGACGCGCAACTGTTTTAGCATGATGCCCCACCAGTCTACCGCCAAGCGGCGCTGCGCGCGCTTCATACGAATCGGGTGTTACCCCGCTTGCGTTGAGGCGTTTTCTGCGCGTGCGACGTGACAGGAACGCCAAACCTCGCGCAGTCTAGAAGCCCGTCAGCACCAGCTTGCCGATCGCGCGCCCCTCTTCGAGCAGCCCATGCGCACGGCGCAGATTGTCGGCGTTGATCGTGCCGAGATTCTGGCCGACCGTCGTGCGCAACGTGCCCGCATCGACGAGACGCGCCACCTCGGTTAGCAGCTTATGCTGCTCGATCATGTCCGGCGTGCCGAACATCGAACGCGTGAACATGAACTCCCAGTGGAACGCGGCGCTTTTCGCCTTCAATAGTTCGACAGGCAGCGGCTGGCTGTTTTCGACGATCGTGCAGATGCCGCCCTGCGGCTTGATCACTTCAGCGGCTGCCGGGAAATGCTTGTCGGTATCGTTGAAGATCAGCACGTAATCGACCTGGTCGATGCCAAGCTTTTTCAACTGCGCGGGCATATGGTCGAAGTGATCGACGATATGATCCGCGCCCAACTCCGTCGCCCACTTCGCCGATTCAGGGCGCGAGGCGGTCGCGATCACTTTGAGTTTCGCGAGTTGTTTGGCCAGCTGAATGCCGATCGAACCGACCCCGCCCGCCCCGCCGATGATCAGCACCGTGCGGCCTTCATCCGCGCCTTGCGGCGACACGCCGAGGCGGTCGAAGAGTGCTTCCCAGGCGGTGATCGCGGTCAACGGCAAAGCGGCCGCGTGCGTGAAATCGAGCGATGCCGGCTTGCGCCCGGCAATGCGTTCGTCGACCAGATGGAACTCGCTATTCGCGCCCGGCCGGGTAATGCTGCCCGCATAGAAAACCGGGTCGCCGACCTTGAACAGCGTGACGTCTGGGCCAACCGCCACCACCGTGCCGGCGGCGTCCCAGCCGAGCACCCGCGGCGCTTTCTCGACGGTGTCTTTCGGGGCGCGCACCTTGGTGTCGACCGGATTGACGGAGATGGCTTCGACCTTCACCAGCAGGTCGCGGCCGGCGGCTTCGGGTTTGGCAATCTCGACGTCGACTAGGGACTCGGCTTGATCGATCGGCAAATAACGATAGAGACCTACAGCTTTCATCACAGCTCCTGTTCTTTCAGATGAGGTTAAGAAACCGGCGATCGATGCCCACGGCGCCTGGCGCCACGCAGGGCAATCGATCGCATTGACGTCATCGTAAGGCGGTTCTTATTCTCATAAAAGCATCATAATGACTGAAACATCTTTTTGAATTTCAGAATAATGGACCAGCCTGCCGACCCCGTGGAACCCGCCGCAAAGCCCTCGTCCGGCGAACGGGAACGACTCGATCTACTCGACGTCGCCCTGTTCGTGCGGGCCGCCCTGCTCGCCAACGTGTCGGCGGCCGGCCGCGAATTCGGCCTGTCGGCGGCGGTGGCGAGTTCGCGCATCGCACAGCTCGAAAGGCTCCTTGGCGCGCGACTGCTGCATCGGACCACTCGTCGCATCAGTCTCACGCAGGATGGCGAAGTGTTCATGACACGCGCTCAGGCGCTGCTCGACGCAGCCGATGCCGCACGCGCCTCAGTCGGCCGCGCGCAGGCCGAGCCGCAGGGGCGTCTGAGGGTGTCGATGCCATCCTCTTTCGGGCGGCAGCACATATCGCCGGTGATCAGCGAATTTCTGCGCCGCTATCCCGGCGTGAGCGTCGACCTGCGTCTGACGGATCAGATGGTCGATCTGGTCGATGCGGGTATCGACGTGGCGATCCGGGTCGGCGTGCTCAAGGATTCGTCGTTGGTGGCGCGGCGCCTGGCCGTCAACCGCCGTGTGCTATGCGCCGCGCCCGCTTATCTCGCCGCGCGTGGGGCGCCGCACCATCCTTCGGACCTCGCCCAGCACGAATGCATCATCCTGTCAGACCAACGCGACTGGGCATTCGTGACGCCCGCCGGACCGCTTACGGTGCGCGTGAGCGGACGCCTCGTCGTCGACAACGGCGAAGTCATTCGCGACGCCTTGCTGGCCGGTTTCGGCATCGCGCTCAAGTCGACGTGGGACGTGGCGCCGTATCTGCGCAGCGGCGAACTGGTCAGCGTGCTCGACACCTATCCGCTCGCGGAGCAAGTGGCGATCTGGGCGGTCTATCCCAGCCGTGCGTTCGTGCCGCCGAGGACGCTCGCGTTCATCGAGTTCCTTGCCGCGCATTTCGGCGATCCGCCTTATTGGGATGTGGAGCCGGTGTGAGCCGGGCGGGCGAGACGTCAGACCGCATCAAGGTGCTGACCACCCATGGCGTCGGTGCATGCGGGTCGGCCTGCTTCCCGCCGTCAGACGATTGCGCTGAGGTCTTCATGGTTTGCTCCTTTTTCAGGTTGAATCAGGCCGGCTGGATCGCGATCACTCCGCTTCATCCAGACGTTTTCTCATGGCTGCGGTGATGCGTTGACGTGTCTTCGCGTAGTCCGCCCACGGGTCGCGCTTAAGGCCTGCGAGACGCTCGTGCACGTTTTCGACGGTCCATTGATCGCCGCTCGTCGTGGTGGCGACTTCGTCCCACGAGAGCGGCACTGAAACACCCAGGCCCGGCCGGGCGCGCGCAGAGAATGCGGCCACCGTACTCGAGCCGCGGTTGTTGCGCAGGTAGTCGACAAAGATTTTCTGCTTGCGATTCTGGGCCCCCATCTTCGCGCTGAAGTACTTCGGCAACGTCGTCGCCATGTGCTGCGCGACGGCCTGCGAAAACGCCTTCACTTCGTCCCAGCCGGCGTGCTTCGCGAGCGGCACTACGACATGGAACCCCTTGCCGCCGCTCGTCTTGCAGAACGAGGTCAGACCGAGTTCTTCGAGCAGCGAGCGCGCCAGTTGCGCGGCCTCAATCATCCGCTCCCAACCGAGCGATGCGTCCGGGTCGAGATCGAACACCATGCGGTTGGGTTTTTCGATGTTCGACACCACGGCATTCCACGTGTGAAATTCGATCGTGCCCATCTGGGCGGCGCCGACCAGCGCTTTGAGCGTATCGACGGTTATCAGCGGTGGATGACCGGGGTCGAGTCCGGGATGCTGCGTGACGTTGGGGATCGACATCTTCTGGCTGTGCTTCTGGAAAAACAGCTCGCCGCCGATGTCCTCGGGCGCGCGCACCAGCGACACCGGCCTGTCCTGAAGATGCGGCAGCATCCAGTCGGCGACCGATTCGTAGTAGCGCACGAGATCGATTTTGCGGGTGCCGGTGCTTTTGTCGATGACGCGGTCGGGATGGGATACGCGAACGCCGGCGACTTCGGCTGGCGTTGTAGCGGGTTTTGATTTCGTTGTGGCGGTTTTGGTTGCTGGCGTTTTTGTCGTGCGTTTCTTCGCCACGGTGTCGGATGCGGTATCGGTTTGCTCCTGCACATCGGCTCCTTTACGGGGTGCTTCCCGGACGATCTGCCGCGCCGGTTTGTCATTGCGCAGGCTCACGAACGACGCCTGCCGCACGATGCCCTCGCTCGTCCATTCAGCGAAATTGCATTCACAGACAAGCACAGGTTCGACCCAATGCACCGGCGTGCGACTGCGCTCGCGCGACGTGCCGGCGAACGGCATGCGGCTGGTTGCGTGCGCGTCGAGTTTCTTCTTGAGCGAGCGCAGCAACGCAGCGTCGAAGCCCGTGCCGACACGGCCGGCGTATTGTAGTTTGCCTTTGCCGTCGTAGACGCCAAGCAACAACGCACCGAAGGCCGCACGGCTACCCGCCGGCTCCGAATAGCCGCCGATCACGAATTCCTGGCGGCGTCGGCATTTCAATTTGATCCATGCGGACGAACGCCCCGAGGTGTAGCCACTATCGCGCCGTTTGCCGATGATGCCTTCGAGCGCCATATCGCATGCGCTCTTCAGCAGATCGTCGGCGCTGAACGCGAAGTCGTTCGAGAAGCGCAGTACGCTGTCGTCGTGCCCATCCAGGCCTTCCAATAACGCGCGCAGAATCGCGCGGCGTTGTTCGAGTGGCACGTCTCGCAAGTCGTAGCCGTTCAGGAACGGCACGTCGAACAGATAGATGACGATGTCCTGCGGGCGGTCCGCATCGAACGCGTTTTGCAGCGCCTGAAAACTCGGTACGCCATTGCCATCGAGCACCACCGCTTCGCCGTCGAGCCAGGCGCTTTCGATGTCGAGTTGTTCGAATGCCTTCACCTGCTTGTCGAACTTTGCGGTCCAATCGTTGCCTGCGCGCGTGAACACCTTGAGCGCACGGGTCTTTGCGTTTCGGTCGATGCGAGCCAGTACACGATAGCCGTCGAACTTGATTTCGTATGCCCATTCATCGCCGGGTGGCGCGGTGTCCACGAGCGTCGCCAGTTGCGGCTTGAAGGTGGCGGGCAACGCGGCCTTGACCGCGCCTTCGATCGAGGGCGATGCGGCAAGCTCGCGCAGTGACTGCGTGCTACGGGTCGACACGATGTCGGTTTTTTTCGGGTCGGGAAGGCTTGATGAGCTGGCTTTCGCGCCGTTCCTGCCAGTGGTGTTCGAGATCAATGCTGTTTCTTTGGCCCTAGCGGCGTTTGAAGTCCTCGCAGCCTTGATTCCAGTCTTCGCTCCGGTCCTGCTCGCGCTCTGGCGTGTGGACTCGCTCGCAGTTGTCCTTGTCGCGGTCCTCGTGGCCTTTGCGCGCTTGTCCACCGACGCACTGCCCTCCAGTACGCTGCCAAGGCACTCCTTCAAGACGTCGTATTCGTTCTGATCGCGTGCTTCCTCGTCGCGCTCCTTGATCAGCAGCCACTGCTCCTTGTCACCGCTGCCGCGCATATGACTGCGCACCAGCGTCCAGCCACCGCGCAGTTTTTCGCCAAAAAGCAGGAATTTGAGCTTGCCCGCCTTATACGATCTGGCAGCCTCCGCCGCGCCGCCGACCGGCTCCCACGTCCCGCGATCCCACACGATCACGGTCCCCGCGCCATAGTTGCCAGGCGGGATATCGCCTTCGAAAGAACCATACTCGACAGGGTGATCTTCGACATGCACCGCGAGCCGTTTCACCGACGGGTCGAGGCTCGGCCCCTTTGGCACCGCCCACGACAGTAACGTGCCGTTCAGTTCGAGGCGGAAGTCGTAATGCAAGCGCCGCGCGTCGTGCTCCTGAATCACATACGACAGCGCCTCGTTCAATACGCGCGTAGCGCTCTTGCGACCGGCTTTCTTCCGCGCAGCCGTGCCCGATGGCTCCGGCGTTTCGTCGAAGCGGCGCTTGCGGCTGTAGAGATCGAGCCTGTCGTTCATGGAGATGAACTCGTCGTGGATCGAGCTGGTGCGGTGTTATAGATCAAGCGAGCGATCAGGCGGCCGCACGCCGTTTGCGAGCAGCCGGGGCCGACTTGGCGCTGCCGCCACTGCTCTTGCCGCCATTGCGACTCGTACCCGCCGAGCGCGCCGCACGCGGCTTCTTGCGGGCTGGCGCAGCTGCTTCGGCTTCGGCATTGTCGCCCTCCTCATCATCGTCCACGGCATGCTTGCGCGCGCCCGTCGCCGGCTTGCCTTTGCCGCGGCCGAGGCTGCGCTTGAGCAGGTCGGACAGATCGAGGATGTCGGCGGATTGGCGCGATTCGCGCGGCGCCTCGACCTCGGTGATTTCCTTGGTCTTGCCCGCGCGAATCTTTCGATCGACCAGCGCCATGATGTCGTCGTGGAACGTGTCGTGATACTGCGATGGATCCCACTTGTCGCTCATGTCGTTGATCAGTTTTTTCGCCATGTCGAGTTCACGCGTCGTCACGCCGGCCGCTTTCATCCCTTCCGGCGGCAGTTTGAATTCGTCGAAGTCGCGTACCTCGGCGGCCCAGCGCAAGGTGTTCAACGCCAGCATCGGCCCAACTGGAATCAGCGCCGCGAGATGTTGCTTATTGTGCAGCACGACACTCGCCACGCCGATCTTGCCCGACGCTTTCATCGCTTCGCGCAGCAGCGCGTACACCTTTTCCCCCTTGCGGTCAGGTGTCAGAAAGTACGGCGTGTCGAGATAAAGAAACGAGATGTCGGGTGCGTCAATGAAGGCGAGGATATCGACCGTCTGCGTCGACTCAGGATTGGCCGCGCGAATCTCGTCGTCCGAGAGAACAACGTACTTGTCCTTTTCGTACTCGAAGCCGCGCACGATGTTCTCGCGCGCCACTTCCTTGCCGGTGCGCTTGTTAATCTGCTTGTAGCCGATCGGATCGATCGTGCGCTTGTCCAGCAAATTGAAGCCGACTTTCTCCGACTGCGTGGCCGGATACAACTGCACCGGAACGTGGACGAGGCCAAAGCTGATTGCGCCCTTCCAGATCATATGTGCCATCGTGCGCTCCCAAGGCCTGAGACCTTTGGTGAAGCAGCAAGCGTGCCACGGTTTTGCGCGCTATCCCGGGCTCGGTACGGCGGTGGCTGCCACGGTTCTGGACGCTATGGCCGCCGTGGTGCCGTGCCGGTTGTCACAGGCATCGGCTGTAAGTCTTGCGCCATATCGGCAAAAGATACGGCGCTTGCGGGCTCGTCCAACGGTGCTCGGCAAGCGCCGATCTTCAACCGCCGCTCGTCGGTTCGAGTTCGATCGGCACCGCAGCGAAGCCGCGAAACCGCACCCGTCCGCCGCGCGTTGGCTCGTCGTCGAGCCGATACGCCGGAAAGCGCTGTACGAAGCGTCCGATGGCGATCCGCGCCTCGAGTCGCGCGAGCGACAACCCTGCGCACTGGTGGATGCCGAAGCCGAACGCCAGATGCCGGTTCGGATCGCGGCGGATGTCGAAGCGGTCCGGTTCCGCGAACTGCTCGGGGTCGCGATTGGCCGCGCCGATGCACAGCGTGACGGGCGTACCACGCGCCACCGCGACGCCGCCGATCTCCGTGTCGACCGTGACCATCCGGTTGCCTAGCTGGTTCGAGCTCTCGAACCGCAAACACTCTTCGACCGCCGACTCGATCAGCGACGGTTCGCGCAGCAACGCGGCGCGCTGTTCCGGCCAGGCGGTGAGCGTAACGAGACCGTTGCCGATCAGATTCGTGGTGGTCTCATGACCGGCGTTCAGGATGAAGATACAGTTTTGCAGCAGTTCCGCTTCCGACAACTGCTCACCGCCCGGTTCTCCTTGTTCGCCCTGGATCAGGCGCGTCAGCACGTCGCGCTGCGGATCGCCGGGTTCGCGCCGGCGCCGTGCCACCAGATCGCGCAGATAGTCGACAAACTCTGTGACCGCCCGGTTGCCCCGCTCGAGCTGCGCCTCGTTCAGCGACGGCTCCAGCGCGCCGAGGATTGCCAGCGACCAGTCGCGCAACGGCTCGCGCTCAGCGTGCGGCACATCCAGCAGATTGCCGATGATCTCCACCGGAATCGCCGACGCGAACTCGCCGATCAGATCGATCCGGCCACGCGCGGCGGCTGCATCGAGCAAACCATCGACGAGGCGGATCAGCCCCGGCTCCATGGCCGCGATCGCGCGCGCCGTCAGCGCGCCGGCGATCAGTTTGCGCACCCGCGTGTGACGCGGCGGATCGTTGAAGACGAGACTGGTGGTGTGATGGCTGTAGAGCGGCGAGTCGCCGTACTTCGGTTTGAATTCGACGGTCTTGTCGGAACTGAAAGTTTTCGGGTCGCGGTAGACCGCCTGCACGTCGCGAAAACGCGTCAAAAACAGCGAGCCGTCCGGCATGCGTTTGACCGGTTCATAGGTGCGCAGCGCGTGGTAGACCGGGTATGGGTCGGCGTAGAACGCGGGACTCAGCTGGCGCAGATCGAAATCGCGTGCGAGGGTGGGCGCGTCGCTGGCTGTCGCAGGGGGCATTGCTTGTCTCCGTGGTGATGCGCCTCGTCATGGGTGCCGATACCTCGCCGATGCGTGCCACATGCGGGTGCGCTGCGCGGCTTTTGGACGCGATGGGCTTGGCGGGTTCGATAGGCTGCGGGGCGTCGTTCGAAGCGCCAGTATGACGCGGGCGCCTGATCGTTGCACGGTGGATTGCCCGAATGTATACGCGATGCGCCGGGCGATTGGCTTCCTGGCGGGTCGTTTGTTTGTCTATTGGCCAATTGCTGCCCGTCCGCTTGATGCCACTCGGGGATACCTGTTGCCCGTTCTCCGCTGCCCCTGCGGGCCGCACACCGCCGAACCGTTACAATGACGGGATTTTCCGCGCGCGTTGCGCGCCCGCCCTTTTCCGCGTCAATGCGTCGCCCATGAACCTCGTCATCCAAAGCACCGCGCCCCTTTCCGCCGATCACCACAAAACGCTTGTCGCGCTCGCGCGCGGCTCACGCGCCGCTGTCATCGACGCAAACGCGATTCGCATCGCCGACGCGAACGTTGCGCAGCGCGGCGACCTCGAGGTCTATTGCAGCACGCATCAGCTGGACTACGCGTTTGTCGAACCCGGGCGCCAGTTGCGTGACTTCGGCCTCGTCGCGATGGACATGGATTCGACGCTGATCACGATCGAATGCATCGACGAAATCGCCGACTTCTGCGGCTTGAAAGCAGAAGTCGCCGCGATTACCGAAGCGTCGATGCGCGGCGAAATCAAGGACTTCAACGAGAGCCTGACGCGCCGCGTGGCACTGCTCAAGGGGCTCGACGCCGGCGCGCTCGAACGCGTTTATGAAGAGCGGCTGCAACTTTCGCCGGGCGCCGAACGAATGCTGGCCGGCGCGAAGGCGGCGGGATTGAAAACGCTGTTGGTGTCCGGCGGATTCACGTTCTTCACCGAAAAACTGAAAGCCCGGCTCGGCCTCGATTTCACGCACGCGAACACGCTCGAAATCGTGGATGGAAAGTTGACCGGCAACGTAATCGGCGAGATCGTCAACGCCGACGTGAAGGCCCGCACGCTGCGCGAGACATGCGCCCAACTGGGCATCGAACCGACGCGCGCGATTGCGATGGGCGATGGGTCGAACGATCTGAAAATGATGGCGACGGCGGGACTTTCTGTGGCGTTCCGTGCGAAGCCGGTGGTGCGCGAAGCAGCCAGTGTGGCATTCAACCACGTTGGGCTGGATGGCTTGCTGCGCCTGTTCTGAAACCTGGTTTGCGCTGGCCGATGCAATGGCGGCCAGCGCCGGTGCGAGAATTATTTGTTGAGATGGGCGATCAGGAACATGCCCAACATGGAGATCCCAGTGACTCCGATCACGACGCCATGCCACTTCAGAACAAGGGCGTAGTTTTCGTCAGATTCCAGAAACGTGAATAGTTTATGCATGAGTGCCTCCTAAAAGGAGATCAGTATAAGAGCTGCGTTATCTAAAAAATCTAAATCATATGCACGTGTAGGATTGCAAACAGAGTAGCTGCAAGAGATGTTGCAAGAATCGAAATCGCAATGGGCACACGCGACAAGGCCCCCGTAGCAAACCGTTTCTGCCCGTCACGAATGCATGTAGCCGTCTGATCACGGCGTGTATTGACCAAAGACAACATCACGATATTCGAACAGACGAATGCCAGGATGCAGAATCCAGCAATGGCGCCCTCCAGCACAGGCACCGCGCCACGCCCAAGCTCCAGCGCAGTCACCGCCTCATAGACCGCCGCCGCGCACAGACCGATCGCACACCAGAACAGTTGGCCGTCTTTCACTGATGCGGCGATCAACGCCTTCGCGACGCGCCAGCCGTGCGTGGGTGCGACGAGCGCTAGCGTAAAGATCGGGCCGACAATCGGCACGCCAAGATTCAGTAACATCCAGAAAAATAGATTCATCGGAACTCACCATAGTGCGGCTACCGTTAGTTAAGTGCGCACCATCGTAGCGTCGAGATCCATCGCCGACCATTCGGCCGAATGGTTAGGCTTACTGGCTATCTTGACAAACCAAAAAGCCCATCGTGAACGCGTCACAATGGGCTTTCTCAACCTTCAGCAATCGGCAATCGGCAATCAGCGCTCAGGCGCTTAACCCAGCGCCGCCAGACACTGTTCGATATCCGCGCGCAAATCGGCCTCTTCTTCCAGGCCGATATAGAACCGTACCAGCGTGCCGCGATACGGCCATTGACCTTCCGTGCGCATCGAGGCGACGTCGTACGGCATCGCGAGACTGTGCGCTCCGCCCCAGCTCCAGCCGAGCGAAAACAGATCGAGCGACTCGCAGAACGTGTCGATTTGCGCCGCGCTGTAACGTGCGTCGAACACCACTGAGAACAGTCCGCCCGCGCCCGTAAAGTCGCGCTTGAAAAACTCATGCCCTGGACAGTCGGACAACGCCGGGTGCAGGACCGCGGCAATTTCCGGACGCGTCTTCAGCCAGGTGGCGAGGCCGAGCGCTGCACGGTCATGCTGTTCGAAACGCAAGCGCATGCTCGGCAGACTGCGCAGAATCAGCGAACAGTCATCCACCGACACACCGATACCCGTGCGCATGCGCGCTGCCTTCAGCTTCAGATGCAACTCGCGATCGACGGTGATCGTCGCGCCCATCAACACGTCGCCGCCGCCCGACTGGTACTTGGTCAACGCCTGCACCGAGATATCGACACCGTGATCGAACGGCCGGAAACCGAGCCCGGCCGACCAGGTATTGTCGATCGCCGTAACGACGTTGCGCGCACGCGCCACCGCGGTAATGGCGGGCACGTCGGGCACTTCCATCGTGACCGAACCGGGCGCTTCGAGCCAGATCAAACGCGTATTCGGCTGGATCAGATCCGCGATGCCCGCGCCGATCATCGGATCGTAGTAGCGTGCGGTGATGCCGAAATCGCGCGCCAGCCAGTCGCCGTGATCGCGGTTCGGCGAGTAGACGTTATCGGGAATCAGCACGTCGTCGCCGGCCTTCACGAGGCCGAAGTACACGTTCGAAATCGACGACAAGCCCGACGGCTGCAGCAACGCGTGATTACCGCCTTCGATGGTGGCAAGCCGCTGCGCCAGCGCGAGCGAAGTCGGCGTGGCGTGCAGGCCATAGCGCCATTGCGCGTCGTTTTTCCAGTCGAGCGCGCGCATCGTCGCGAGATCAGGGAAAACGACAGTCGAGGCGCGCGTCACCGGCATCGAGAAAGATTCGAAACCCGGCGTGAGTTGGTCTTCGGCGCGCACGACGCGGGTTTGCAGACCGCGTTTGAGTTTGGATTGGGTCATGGTGTAGGTAGACTTTATTCGCCGGTTTGCAGGTTGCTCACCCCGCCAACGGCGTGACCACCGCCTGTCGCCGAGGCGGGCGCTGCTGCGCTGCCGGCGGACGGCTGCGGCGCCACCGCAGTCTTGTTAGCGGCCTGACCGGCACTCGCTGATGCAGCCGGCACAGCCTGCCCCGCTGCCAGTGGTTTCAGATCGAACGGCTGCGGGCTGGAATCGTCGACGTTCATCCGGTCGCCCGCCACCGAACCGTCGGCGGCAAACTTGCCCACCCAGTTGCCGGTGATATGCGTGCCGTCGTTCGATTCCTCGACTTCGAGCGTATCGCCGTCGCGGTCACCCGCGATCAGGATCACCTCGCCGGTGTCTGTGTACTGATACTCGCCGTGCACGCCGGCCGGATCGTCGGTTTTCGCGCCAAGTCGCAGCACGATCTGCCGCGAGCCCAGCATGCCGGCGTAACGCGGAAACTTCGCGAATTCGGGGCTCGGCTTGAGCGGCAACTGAATCGGCGGGGGCGCCGCCAGCTCCTTCACCGCGTCGCTTTCCGCCCATGCCTGCGCGGGCAGCACAGCCCCGGCGCCGGCACACAGCAATGCGGCCGCGCTCACTACGCCCCGAAGGACGTGCCTCTGGAGGACTGCCCAAGCGCGCCGACGCGTCGCACCCTTCATCGCTTTGGATTCCTGCATCCGTTCTTTCCTTGTTGCCTGATACTGCTCGATACTGGTTTGCTACCCGGCTTCGTTCGACGGGGACAACGTGACGCCTCGCGTGGCGTCACGTTGTCCCGCCTCGGCTTCAGATCCGTTCGAAGATCGCCGCGATGCCCTGCCCGCCACCGATACACATCGTCACCAGCGCATAGCGGCCGCCAACCCGCTGCAACTCATACAAGGCCTTGACCGTGATCAGTGCGCCGGTTGCGCCGATCGGGTGGCCGAGCGAAATGCCCGAACCGTTCGGATTGACCTTGGCCGGATCAAGACCGAGTTCCTTGCTGACCGCGCACGCCTGAGCGGCAAACGCTTCGTTCGCTTCGATCACATCCAGATCGGCGACCGTCAGACCGGCGCGTTCGAGCGCCTTGCGGGTTGCCGGCACCGGGCCGATACCCATGTAGGCCGGATCGACGCCCGCATGCGCGTACGAAACCAGCCGTGCCAACGGCTTGATCCCGCGCTTTTCAGCGACGCTGCGTTCCATCAGCACGACCGCCGCGGCGGCGTCATTGATGCCCGAGGCGTTGCCGGCCGTCACCGTGCCGTTTTCCTTTGCGAACACCGGCTTCAACTTGGAGAAGTCTTCGGCCGTCGCGTTCATGCGCGTGTGCTCATCCGTATCGAATACGACATCGCCCTTCTTCGACGGGATCGTGATCGGCAGGATCTGGTCCTTGAAGTAGCCGCTCGTAATCGCATTGGCCGCGCGGCGATGCGATTCGAGCGCGAGTGCATCCTGCGTCTCGCGCGAGATGTCGTATTTGCGGGCGACGTTCTCGGCGGTCACGCCCATATGGATCGACTGGAACGGGTCGCTCAACGCGCCGACCATCATGTCGACGAGGCGCGCATCGCCCATGCGCTGACCGAAGCGCGCAGCCGGCATGGAGTACGGCGCGCGGCTCATGTTTTCCGCGCCGCCGCCGATCGCGATGTCGGCGTCGCCGAGCAGCACGCTTTGCGCGGCTGAGACGATGGCCTGCAAGCCCGAGCCGCACAGACGGTTGACGGTCAACGCAGGCGCATGTTGCGCGACGCCGCCGTTGATCGCGGCCACCCGGGCCAGATACATGTCTTTCGGTTCGGTATGCACGACGTTGCCGAACACCACGTGACCGACTTCGTCGCCCGACACGTTCGCGCGCGCCAGCGCTTCACGCACGACGCGTGCGCCCAGATCGGTCGGCGGAAAATCCTTCAGACTGCCCCCAAAACCGCCGATTGCCGTACGTACACCGCTTACCACCACTACGTCTCGTTGCATCGCTCGCTCCTGTTTAGTGTCTCAAGATGATCTTGTCCTGACCGGCTGCGGGGCGCGCCTCGCAGCGCGTTACTGTCAGCCGGCCAGGATGTGTTCGACCGTCGCGCGCGAAGGGATCGGCGCGACCGCGCCGTAACCTTGCGTGGACAGTGCCGCGGCGCAGTTCGCATAACGCGCCGCTTGAAACGGATCGTCACCCGCCACGATGCGCGCGATAAACGCGCCGCCGAAGCAGTCCCCCGCGCCGGTCGCATCGACCGCGTTGACGACGTGGCCCGGCACGACGCGCCGCTCATCCGGCGTGGCGATATACGAACCTTCCTTGCCGAGCTTGAGCGCCACGACACGCGGACCATGCGACAGCAGAAAGTCGACGATCTCGTCGCGGCCAGTCAAGCCGGTCAGTTCGGTGACGTCGTCCCAGCTCGGTAGGCAAATGTCGGTGTGACGAATGGCTTCGAGCATCACCGCACGCGCTCTTGCGAGCGGCCACAGCTTCAAACGAAGATTGGTGTCGAAACTCACGCGCACACCGTTCGCTCGTGCATGCTCGATCGCCGCCAACGCGGCGTCGCAGGCGCTCAGGCTGATCGCGAGGCTGATGCCGGACAAATGGATGACTTTGGCCGCGGCGATCGCATCGAGCGGCAAATTGTGCGGCGCGTAGCGGCTCGCGGCCGAACCCGCGCGCAGATAGTCGAACGCGTGACCTGCGGGACCGTGCGAGACGAAATAGACGCCGGTGGGCGCGTGCGGATCGACGCGCACGAGCGACGTCTCGACCTGCTCGCGTTCCCACAGATCGATCAGGAGACGCCCGAAATGGTCGCTGCCCACGGCCGACGCGAAACCCGTCTTCGCGCCCTGCCGTGCTGCCGCAATGCAGAAGTTCGACGTATCGCCGCCGAAGCCTTGCAGATAGTTCGGCTGATCTTTAGCCGACTGGTTGAACTCGATCATCGCCTCGCCAAACGCGAGGATCTCCGGAGGCCGGCTCTCCGGGTGCTGGGCTGCCGGGGACCAGGTTGCCGGGGTCCGGCCTTCCGGCGTGCCGGCTGTGCTCACCGTCATCGCTTAGACCTCGCCCCACAGATCGTGACCGTCGGCGCCGGTGATCTTCACCGAGACAAAATCGCCGACCTTATAACGCTTCGACGCCTTGGTGGCCGGCGCGATATACACGACGCCGTCGATCTCGGGCGCATCCGCCGCGGTGCGGCCGATGCCGCCGTCGGCATTGATCTCGTCGACCAGCACTTTCAGCGTTTTGCCGACCTTCTTCGCAATCCGTTTGGCCGACACTTCTTCGGCCACTTCCATGAAACGCGCACGGCGCTCTTCACGCACTTCGTCGGGCAACGCACCGTCGAGTTCATTGGCGCTCGCGCCTTCGACCGGCGAATAAGCAAAGCAGCCGACCCGATCCAGTTCCGCCTCGCGGATGAAATCGAGCAGCGTCTGGAATTGCTCTTCGGTCTCGCCCGGAAAGCCGGCGATGAACGTGCTGCGGATCGTCAGATCGGGGCAGATTTCGCGCCACGCCTTCACGCGCTCCATCACCTTCTCGGCATTGGCCGGACGCTTCATGCGCTTCAACACTTCCGGATGCGCGTGCTGGAACGGCACATCCAGATACGGCAGCACGTGGCCCTTGAACGGGCCTTCGGCCATCATCGGAATGACTTCGTCGACGCTCGGATACGGATACACGTAATGCAAACGTACCCATGCGCCGTATTGCGCCGCGAGTTCGCCAAGCGCGCCGACCAGATCGGTCATGCGCGTCTTGATCGGCTTGCCGTTCCAGAAACCGGTGCGGTATTTCACGTCGACGCCGTATGCGCTCGTATCCTGCGAAATCACGAGCAGTTCCTTCACGCCGGACTTGAACAGGTTCTCCGCCTCGAGCATCACGTCCGCGACCGGGCGCGACACGAGGTCGCCGCGCATTGACGGGATGATGCAGAACGTGCAGCGGTGGTTGCAGCCTTCGGAAATCTTGAGGTAAGCGTAGTGACGCGGCGTGAGCTTCACGCCGGCAGCCGGCACCAGATCGATGAACGGATCGTGCGGCTTCGGCAGATGATTGTGCACCGCCTGCATCACTTCGCCCAACGCGTGCGGGCCGGTCACGGCCAGCACCTTCGGATGCACTTCTTCGATCAGATTCGAACCGCTCGCGCTCTGCTTGGCACCGAGGCAGCCCGTGACGATCACCTTGCCGTTTTCGCTGAGCGCTTCGCCGATCGCGTCGAGGCTTTCCTGCACCGCTTCGTCGATGAAGCCGCACGTGTTGACGACGACGAGGTCCGCGCCGTCGTACGTGCCGGAGATCTCGTAGCCCTCGGCGCGCAACTGCGTGATGATCTGCTCGGAATCGACAAGCGCTTTAGGACAGCCGAGGCTGACGAAACCGACCTTCGGAGTCGAAGGGGTCGGCACGGCGGGGGAAATGGTCTGCGACATAGGATGGATCCGGCGTATAGCGGTGACGATGGCGACAAATGGGGACGGTGCGGCAAGGCCAAGGGCCCGATGGTCAGACAGACCACAGCCCGGACAACGTCCCGCGCACGCAACCCTTTATTGTACCGCGCCGGCGACCGTGCAGTCGGCCAGGTAGCGGGGCGTTGCCGGATCGGCGAGGCCAAGGGCCGCGTGTTGATGTGCCGGCATCGGGATCAAGCCACCGAGTGCCTGGGCGCGCTCGATCACGTCAAGAATGTCACGCGAATCATGGAGGCGCCGGATGGCTGCATGCAGCTCGGCAGCCTGCGGCCACGTCCGTTTCAGATAACTGAGCCACATTTTGACGCGTCCGTGCTCATGGCGGGCAGCGACACGGGCTTGCAATTTTCTCAGGTAGTCGGCGAGCAAACCGAGCACGGCCGGCCATTCCTCGCCGGAAGACGTCCGCTCCATCAGACCGCGTATGCGCAATGCCAGAAAAGGGTCCGACACGGCGCCCCGCCCGATCATTACGTCCGCACAGCCGCTGACCGCCCGGCACCGCTCCCAGTCGGCCACCGTCCAGACTTCTCCGTTGGCCGTGACCGGCACGTCCACGGCGTCGTCGATTCGCGCGATCCACTCCCAGTGGGCCGGCGGCCGGTAGCCATGGTCGCGCGTTCTGGCATGCACGACGAGCGAGGCCGCGCCGCCTTCCGCCAGTGCCGTGGCACAGTCGATCGCAAGCGATGTATCTGACACGCCGAGCCGCATTTTTGCTGTCACAGCGATGCCGGCAGGCACCGCGGCGCGAACGGAAGAAACAATCCGGTTCAGTTGTTCAGGGTGCGCGAGCAGCATCGCGCCGCCACCGTGCCGGTTGACGACTTTGGCAGGACAGCCGAAGTTCAGATCGAGTCCATGCGGCGACAAACTGGCCGCCTGGGCCGCATTCAGCGCCATCCATTCAGGATCGCTACCTAGAAGTTGGATCACCATCGGCGTGCCGCCGGGTGTGCGTCCTCCGTGGAGGACTTCGGGTGTATCCCTCTCGTAGACACGCTCGGGAAGCACGGAGCCCGTCACCCGGACGAATTCGGACACGCAGCCGTCGAATCCGCCCGTGCTGGTCAGCACGTCGCGCAACACGTAGTCCGCAAGCCCTTCCATGGGCGCAAGAAACAGCCGGCTCATGTGGGAACGGCGCCCAAGCTGCTTCTGCAAATCTTGCGGTCAGCCAAAGCTGACAAATCCGGCCTTCGGAATCGAAAGCGTGGGGGCGGTAGGGAAAACAGTCTGCGACATAGATGGGGCTGGGATACAGCGGTGGCGACGGTGACAAATGGGACGCTGCGACACGGCCTGAGGGGTAACGGGATCAAAAGGATCTCGAGGACCACACCCCGCAACAGCGCCGGCGCACGCAACCTGTGATTGTACCGCGCCCATCCGCCTGCGCCCGGCGCGCAGGCCGCCGTGGTCCACCCGCCGCCTCATCGTGCGACGGGCACACCACCCCTGCGCCGTTTGGCCATGGGGCCGACGCGTAAAGACGCGCCCACCGCGCAGCGTCGCGCCGTTACTTCTTCTCCGGCTCCGGATTGGTTTGCGGCGTAGCCGGCGTAGCCGGTCCGCCTGCCGCATTCACCGGACCGCCTGGCGTGAACGGGAAGGTGGCGAACATCGATTTCGCCTGGTTCTGCATCTGCTCCTGCATCTGCACGAACATGTTCTTCGACTGTTCGATGTAGCTGGTCATCATGCCCTGCATCATGGGTGCCTGCATGTTCATGAATTGCGACCAGACTTCGGGGTTCATCGCCTTGCCTTCGTACAGATTCTTCGACTGGTCGGCGAGCTTCGCCTGAATGTCGATGAAGGCCTGGATGTTCTTCTCCAGATACGTGCCCATCATGCCTTGCATGGCATGGCCGTAGAAACGGATGATCTGCGACAGCATCGACGACGAGAACATCGGCAAGCCGCCGCTCTCCTCTTCGAGAATGATCTGCAACAGGATGGCGCGCGTCAGATCCTCGTTGCTCTTCGCATCGATGACCTTGAAATCCTCCTGATCCAGCACGAGCTGCTTAACGTCCGTCAGCGTGATGTACGTGCTTGTCTCGGTATCGTAGAGCCGGCGATTCGGGTACTTCTTGATCAATCGTTCGGCTGTTTTCTTTGTAGTAGTGGTCATGTAACGCCTTTGAGCGCGAGTTGAGCGCGGAAACGGCGTCATGCCGGCGCACAATCGGGCAATTGTGCAGCCGGGACGCCGCCGGAACCATCTGAGCCGAAGCACGCTGCCTTGTGAGCGGCGTGCCGGTGACTCAGCCCATATGCAAACCACCGTTCAGCGAAAAATCCGCGCCCGTGGAGAAACCCGATTCGTCCGAGGCGAGCCATGCCACGATCGAGCCGATTTCCTGCGGCTGACCGAGACGGCGCACCGGGATCGTTGCAACGATCTTTTCCAGCACGTCCGGGCGGATCGACTTGACCATATCGGTGCCGATGTAGCCAGGCGATACGGTGTTGACCGTCACGCCCTTGGTGGCCACTTCCTGCGCCAGCGACATCGTGAAGCCGTGAATGCCGGCCTTCGCGGTCGAGTAGTTGGTCTGGCCGAACTGCCCCTTCTGGCCGTTCACCGACGAAATGTTGATGACCCGCCCGAAGCCGCGCTCGACCATCCCGTCGATCACCTGCTTCGTGACGTTGAAGAGGCTGGTCAGGTTGGTGTCGATCACCGCCGTCCAGTCTTCGTGCGTCATCTTGCGGAACACGACGTCGCGCGTGATGCCTGCGTTGTTCACCAGCACGTCGATCTCACCGACTTCGGCCTTGACCTTGTCGAACGCCGCCTTGGTCGATTCCCAATCGCCGACATTGCCTTCGGACGCAATGAAATCGTAGCCGAGTGCCTTCTGCTCTTCGAGCCACTTCACGCGGCGCGGCGAGTTCGGGCCACAGCCGGCGACTACCTTGAAGCCCTCTTTGTGCAGACGCTGGCAAATGCTTGTGCCGATGCCACCCATCCCGCCCGTTACGTACGCAATTCGCTGTGTCATAAACCACACTCCGTTTTTCGTTTTCGAGGTGCCGACCGGCTACCTCTTCCCTCGCCTGTGCTTCATCTCCACTGCCGCCGGGCGACCGGCCGACGAGGCCATTGCTCACCGCGCGCTACCTGCTGCAATGTGGCGCGCGGCAACCCTGCTTACCGCCTGCTAAAACCTATCTAAGCCTGCTTGAGCCGACAACCTGAGGCCCCAGGGACTTGGAGGTCTATCAAGCGCGTTCGAGCGCCAGCGCCACGCCCATGCCGCCGCCGATACACAGCGACGCCAGACCCTTCTTCGCATCGCGCTTCTGCATTTCATGCAGCAGCGTGACGAGAATCCGGGCGCCGGACGCACCGATCGGATGGCCGATCGCAATCGCGCCGCCGTTCACGTTGATCTTCGACGTGTCCCAGCCCATTTGCTGATTCACGGCGCACGCCTGTGCGGCAAACGCTTCGTTGATTTCCATCAAGTCCAGATCGGCCGGCGTCCAGCCCGCACGTTCGAGACAACGGCGCGATGCGGGCACCGGACCCATGCCCATCACCTTCGGGTCCAGACCCGAGGTGGCGTACGCCTTGATGCGCGCGAGCGGCGTGAGGCCGAGCGCTTCAGCCTTCTTCGCCGACATCACCACCACCGCCGCCGCGCCGTCGTTCAGACCCGACGCATTGGCCGCCGTCACCGAGCCTTCCTTCGAGAATGCCGGCTTCAGACCCGCCAGCGATTCAGCCGTCACGCCGTGACGCACGAACTCGTCCGTTGCGAAACGCAGCGGCTCACCCTTACGTTGCGGAATTTCGACCGGCACGATTTCGTCGTTAAAACGGCCCGACTTCTGCGCGGCTTCCGCCTTGTTCTGCGACAGCGCCGCGAACGCATCCTGCTGCTCGCGCGTGATGCCGTATTCCTTGGCGACGTTTTCTGCCGTCACGCCCATGTGGTACTGGTTGTAGACGTCCCACAGGCCGTCGACGATCATCGAATCGATCAGCTTGGCGTCGCCCATGCGGAAACCGTCGCGCGAGCCAGGCAGCACGTGCGGCGCGGCGCTCATGTTTTCCTGACCGCCGGCGATCACGATGTCCGCGTCGCCCGCGATGATCGCGTTGGCCGCCAGCATCACGGCCTTCAGGCCCGAGCCGCACACCACGTTGATCGTCATGCCGGGCACCGCCGTGGGCAGCCCCGCCTTGATCAGCGACTGACGCGCCGGGTTCTGACCCGAGCCTGCCGTCAGCACCTGCCCCAGAATGACTTCGCTGACCTGCTCAGGCTTCAGACCAGACCGTTCGAGCACGGCACGAATCACGGTAGCGCCGAGTTCAGGCGCAGCGATCTTCGCCAGCGACCCACCGAATTTGCCAACTGCCGTACGGGCGGCCGATACGATCACAACATCAGTCATTTCCATATCCTCCGGGACATCGGCTAAATACGCCGCTGCCCGTCAAGTTAAAAATCTTGTTGCCAATGCGCCCTTGCATATATCAGGACGCGCACTCATACCGCCACACCACCGCGCCCTCAGGCGCGCTGAAGCCTACTCCCGTTGCCGCACATATCGCCCTGGCGCCGGTTCGATCACCGGGAATTCGGCGGAGCCGGCCGTGGCGCGTGGCTTCACTTTCTTGCCGCCATACTGGTCAAGCCACGTGGTCCATTCCGGCCACCAGCTACCGGGCACTTCGGTCGCCTGGTCGAGCCATTCGTCCGGGCTTTCCGGCAGCGTCTTGACGTCGCCCTCCAGCGCCCAGTAGTTACGCTTTTTCTTTGCCGGCGGATTGATCACGCCAGCGATATGACCCGACGCGCCGAGCACGAACTTCAACGGTCCGGAGAGCAGCGGCACCGACGCATAGGCGGTTTGCCACGGCACGATATGGTCTTCGCGTGAACCGTAGATAAAGGTGGGCACGTCGATCTTCGAGAGGTCGACCGGCTCGCCGCAGGTGGTCACCGCGCCCGGCTCGCGCAGACGATTCTCGAGATACGTGTTGCGCAGATACCAGACATACATCGGCCCCGGCAGACTCGTCGAATCGCTGTTCCAGTACAGCAGATCGAACGGTACCGGCGTGCGCCCTTTGAGGTAATTGTCGACGACGTAGTTCCACACCAGATCGTTCGGCCGCAGGAACGAGAAGGTGTTGGCGAATTCGATGCCGCGCATCAATCCGGGCTTGCCGCCGTTCTTTCCGCCGATGGTCTGCTCGCGCATCTGCACATGCGCCTCATCGACGAATACGTCGAGCACGCCCGTGTCCGAGAAATCGAGCATCGCGGTGAGCAAGGTCATCGACGCAGCCGGATGCTCGCCGCGCGCGGCCGCCACCGCCAGCGCCGTGGCGAGCATGGTGCCGCCCACGCAGAAACCCAGCGTGTTGATTTGCTCGCGGCCGCTGATCTTGCTAACCGTTTCGATCGCCTTGAGCACGCCTTCGCTGACGTAGTCGTCCCACGTCTTGCCTGCGATCGATGCGTCCGCATTGCGCCACGAAATCAGAAACACCTGATGACCCGAATCGAGTCCGTGCGCGACCAGCGAATTCTCCGGCTGCAGATCGAGAATGTAGAACTTGTTGATGCAAGGCGGCACGATCAGCAACGGCCGCTCACGCACGGTGGCCGTGCGCGGCTTGTACTGGATCAACTGAATGAGGTCGTTCTCGAACACCACTGAGCCTTCGGTGTTCGCGAGATTTTCGCCGACCACGAAACGCGATTCGTCCGTCTGCGAAATCTTGCCGCGCTGCATGTCGCCCAGCAGATTCATCACGCCCTGGCGCAAGCTCTCGCCCTTGCTATCGAGCAAGGTCTTTTGCGCTTCCGGATTCAACGCGAAGAAATTGCTCGGCGATGCGGCTGCGGTCCATTGCTGAACCGCGAACCGAACGCGCTCGCGCATCTTCGGTTCAGTTTCGAGCGCGTCGACCATTTCCTGCAGATAGCGCGCGTTCAACAAATACCACGCAGCGGTAAATGCATAGGCCGGGGTCGCGCTCCACGCGTCGGAACTGAAGCGGCGGTCCTTGAGTTCGGGGGCTTTCGCCGTGGAGGTGGTTGCCTGCTGGATCAGTTCCATCGCCTCGCGCGAATAATCGGCTTGCAGCTTTTGCAGGCGCTCCGATGGAATCGCGGCGCTCGGAATGTTGAGTCCGGCGAATGACGGCATTGACGGCAGGGATCCCGCAGCCAGTTTGCTGAAGTCAGGCATACCGGGGAACGACGGCATCTGCGGCAAGCCCATTTGCGGCATCTGGGGCACTTGCGGCATCTGGAAAGGCATGTCACTGCCGCCGGGCGGCGTGCCCAGCGACCGCCATGCGTTCATCCAGGCGTCCAATAACTGCTGCATGCCTGCGGCTGGTGATGCGCCGCTCGTACCGGCCTGCTGCGTGTGCTCCGTCGAGGAGTCCGTGCTGGGAGAAGCTGAGGAATGTGATGCTGCCATACCTGCTTTTGACCGGTAAGTCCTTGCGGACGGGTTGAGAGGCAGGTTCATGCGCACGTGGGCGATTGCTCGCGACCTCGTCACGCCCTGTCCCATGTACGAGGAGCTGTGAGGAACATTCTTGCTCCCCATCGCAAGGCATGTCAATGCTTGTTCCCGATTTTGCCGCAGTGCGATAGTTTTTTAATTATCGTTTTCCCTGTATAGCAGATCGCGCTTTTGGAACATGGGTTGATAAGTGCCCGCATAAGCAAAAAAAGCTCCCGTATTGCATGGGCTTATGTGTATTTACGCGCATTTATCCGTTCACCCGCGGGCACTTTTAGCGGCAGATTAACTCATGCGCGGCAAAATCCGGCAGCGCAGCAAAAACACGCAACGCGCCTCCGAATAAACCCTCATACGGATGCTCGCAGGAAGACGTCGCGCCGGTCGAGGCAACGGCGAGAAGCGCCACGGCCGCATGATTGCGCTGACAAAACAAAGCGCCATCATGCGGCCGTGCGTGGATGATTGAGTGCCGGACTAATGCGTAGCCTGATCGTCCAGCCAGATCAGCGCGGCCATGCGCCCTGTCTCGCGATCACGGCGATAGGAATAGAAACGATCACGTTGCGTGACCGTACACAGATCGCCGCCAATAACGCGCGTCACGCCGAGCCGTTGCAAGCGCAAACGCGCCAGCGCCGTGAGATCGGCGAGATATTTGCCGGGGGTTTGCGGATGCGTAATGAATGCATTTGCGGTGGCGTCGCGTTGCGCGCCGCCCACGCCGTTCATGAAGGCGTCACGCACATCTGCACCCACCTCGAATGCGTCCGGTCCGATCGCCGGACCCAGGTAGGCATGCAACGATGCGGCCTCCACGCCGGCGAGAGCGGCGACGCGCTGCGCGGTCTGCTCGACGATACCCGCGGCCAAACCACGCCAGCCGGCATGGGCCGCGCCGACCGCGCGTCCCGCTTCGTCGCACAACAGCACCGGCATGCAATCGGCGATCATCACGACACACACCGTGCCGGGCCGATCGGTGACGCTAGCGTCCGCTCGGGTCGGCGTACCGCTTGCATGAGTCTGCGCGATCGCATCTTCCGCGCGCACGATGCCCGCGCCGTGAATCTGTTCGAGCCACGCGGCCTCGCCTACGCCTGCCAGACTCAGCAAGCGTGCGCGATTGGTTGCGACCGCGGCGGGATCGTCACCGCTTTTCATCCCCAGATTCAGGCCGCCAGGCTGGTCAGCGCCATCCTGCCAACGGCCGAACGGCGGCTCGCTCACGCCCCCGTTGCGCGTGGTGACGAGCGCGCGCACACGCGGCGACACGTTCCATGCGGGTTGCACAACATCGGCAAAGCTCAGCGCGGGCAAGCTCATGCGTGACCGTCCTCGTCGTGTTCGTCGTCGTGATCCTGGTCTTCGTCGTGATCGTCGTCGCTGTGTGCGCCGTCTTCATCGATGTCGTCGTCCAGCGAAGCGTCGTAGTCGTCTTCCTCGTAGTACGTCTCGTCGAACTCGCCTGCATCGTCACGCCCCAAGCCAAGCGCCGCCGACAGCACCTGCATGTCTTCCGGTGCATCGGCGCGCCATTGCATGGTCCGGCCGGTTTTCGGGTGGATCAGACCGAGGCGCCATGCATGCAACGCCTGACGCGCGAAACCGTCCGGCAACGGCGTCACCGAGCGCTTGCCGCGCGCGCGCCCATAAATCGGATCGCCGAGCAGCGGATGGCCGATATGCGCACAATGCACGCGAATCTGATGGGTGCGACCGGTTTCCAGATCGCAATGAATCGCGGTGACTGGCTGACGCTGCCAGATCGCCGTGTCCACGCGCCGGAAATGCGTGCGCGCCGCTTTGCCCGATGCGCTCGTCACCACCGCCATGCGCGTGCGTTCGCGCGGATCGCGGCCAATCGGCGCGTCGATCGTGCCTTCTTCGGGCATGTTGCCCCACACCAGCGCGAGATAACGGCGCTTCACCGTGCGTGCCTGGAGCTGGCGCACCAGATCCGTCTGCGCCTCGAGCGTGCGCGCCACCACCATCAGTCCGGACGTTTCCTTGTCGAGCCGATGCACGATACCGGCGCGCGGCAGGCCTGCCGCGGCGTCGCCGTAGCGGTACAGCAGGCCGTTAAGAACGGTGCCGCTCCAGTTGCCGGCCGCCGGATGCACGACCATGCCGGCCGGCTTGTTGATGACCACCAGCGTGTCGTCCTCGTAGACGATTTCGAGCGGCACCGGCTCAGGCGTGAACGCGAGTTGTTCAGGCAGCAGATCGGGCACGAGCTCTATGGTGGCCCCAAGCGGTACCGGCTGACGGATTTTGGCCGGCTTGCCGTCGATGCGCACCCGCTCCGATTCGATCCAGCTTTGCAGCCGGTTACGTGAAAACTCCGGAAAGATTCGGGCGAGCACCTTGTCGAGGCGTTCGCCGGCCAGTTCGTCGGGCACGACGACGCTGCGCGGCGACTCGTCCGCCACGGGGCTCGCCACCGTCGGCACCCTGCTTTGCGGGCCGGCAGCGGCAAGCGCGTCGCTGCCGAGATCGTCGTCGAGTGAATCGACGCCCAACGCGTCGGAGGGGTCAGCGCTTACGCTATAATCTTTGTTGCTATTCCCGGCACCGGTTGCGGCGCCTGGAGTATTTGAGCGGGTCATTGAGTCTGGGTCACCTGGACGTAAAGCTAGACTGGAAAATGCGAGCCTTGAACACCATCACTAAAGCGGCGATCAATTTGGCGGTCATCAAGAAGATGGCCCGGAAAGTGGCCGGATACATTGCGTGCGCCGCAGCCGTCGCCGTTGTTGCGGCTTGCCACGGCCTGCCGGAAAAGACCGACGAGACGGCTACGTGGAACAACAACAAATTATATACGGAGGCGAACGACGCTCTGACCGGTGGTGATTTCGGCAAGTGCGCCAAGTATTTCGAGATGCTCGAAGGCCGTGATCCGTTCGGCCACTTTGCCCAGCAAGCGCAGATCAACGTCGCGTATTGCAACTGGAAAGATAACGAAAACGCCGCCGCCGACCAGGCGATCGACCGCTTCATCCAGTTGCACCCGGATCACCCGGACATCGCGTACGCGTACTACCTGAAGGGCATGATCCACTTCAACGACGACCTCGGTCTGTTCGGCCGCTTCTCCGGCCAGGACATGAGCGAGCGCGATCCGAAGTCGCTGCGCGAGTCGTATGACGCGTTCAAGATCGTGGTCGACAAGTACCCGAACAGCAAGTATGCACCGGACGCCGCGCAACGCATGCGCTATATCGTGAACGCGCTGGCGTCGCACGAAGTTCATGCGGCGGATTATTACTACCGCCGTGGCGCGTATGTCGCCGCGATCAACCGCGCGCAACTGGCGCTGAAGGAATACAAGAACGCGCCGGCTATCGAAGACGCACTGCACATCATGATGCTGTCGTATGAGAAGCTGAACCAGCCGCAAATGGCCGACGACACGAAGCGCATTCTGGCCGGCACCTTCCCCGACAGCCCGTACATCACGGGCCATGCAAGGCCGGGTAAGGAAAAGTCGTGGTGGCAGTTCTAAGCCTCGACCAGCTGCTGCCTTAAACAGAAACGCCACGACTTCGGTCGTGGCGTTTCTGTTTGTGCAGCGCCGTCAGCCTATGGAGCACCAGCCGGCAACCGGGCGCCCTCAGTCCCGTTCGAACAACGCAATCGACTCCACGTGCGAGGTGTGTGGGAACATGTTCACCACACCGGCACCCACCAGCCGGTAGCCGGCCTCATGCACCAGCAGGCCCGCATCGCGAGCGAGCGTGGCTGGCGCGCACGACACGTAGACGATACGCTTGGGCAACGGCCCATCGCCGCTCTGCGCAATCTCCGCGAGCGCCTTGGCGACAGCCAGCGCACCTTCGCGCGGCGGGTCGATAAGGAATTTGTCGAAATGGCCGAGCGCGCGCATATCGTCGGCGGTCACTTCGAACAGGTTGCGGCAGGCGAACGAGGTATGCCCCGCCACACCGTTCAGTTCGGCATTGGCAAGCGCGCGCGAAGTCAGCACGTCACTGCCTTCGATACCCATCACTTCCTTCGAAATCCGGGCAAGCGGCAGCGTGAAATTGCCAATTCCGCAAAACAGGTCGAGCACCCGGTCCGTTCTGGCCGGGGCCAGCAGACGCAGCGCACGGCTCACCAGCACGCGATTGATCGCGTGATTCACCTGGGTGAAGTCGGTCGGCTTGAACGGCATCCGGATGTTGTATTCCGGCAGCGTGTAGTCGAGTTGCATGTCGAGCGGATAGAACGGCGTCACCGTGTCAGGACCGCCCGGCTGCAACCACCACTGAATCTTGTGTTCGTCGGCGAAATCGCGCAGCACCTGCTCGTCGGCGGAGGTGATCGGCGCGAGATTGCGCAGCACCAGCGCTGTGACGGATGAGCCGACCGCCAGCTCGATCTGCGGCATACGATCGTAAATCGACAGCTTGCGGACCATGAAGCGCAGCGGCATCAGCATCGCCGACACATGCGGCGGCAGTATCTCGCAGGTCTTCATGTCGGCGATATAGCTGCTCTTCTTCTCGTAGAAGCCGATGCGCATGCCGCCCTTTTCCGGCAGATAGCGCACCGCCAGACGCGCGCGGTAGCGGTATCCCCAGGCCGGTCCGTGAATCGGCCGGAACACGGTCTCCGGACGCAACTTCGCCAGATGCTGGAAATTGTCTTCGAGCACACGCTGCTTGACGGCAATCTGGGCGCGGATGTCGAGATGCTGCATCGAACAGCCGCCGCAGATATCGAAGTACGTGCACTTCGGCTTGGTGCGAAGCACGCTTTCGCGGAATACCTGGACGACCTCAGCCTGCTCGAATTTCGGCTTGCTGCGATGCGTCGAGTAGCTGACACGCTCGCCGGGCAACGCGCCTTCGACAAAAATCACCTTGCCGGGCGTGCCGTCTTCGCTCTCGATGCGGCCCACGCCGCGCGCTTCCATGTCGAGCGACACGATTTCGATGATGGGCTCAGTGCCGGTAATGACGTGCGCTTTCGCCGGAGCGGGCGCCTTCTGGCGCTTCGGCGAGCGACGTTGGGGGGCAGTTCGGGACACCTGCGACTTCCTGACAAACTTGGGGGAAAGGCGAGATTGTAGACGAAGCGCCGCGCCCACCGATCGCTTCGATCACGATTAGCATAAGGTGAACCTTGGCGCTGGCGCACGACTTCGCACCACGGCGGCTGCAGTCAGGCGCTCAACCGCGTTAGTGCGCGGCGAACGGTTTCGTTACAGCAAGACTGATGAGCAAGCCGCTTACTGATCGAATGCGGCCAGATACTCGGCCCATTGCGGCGCCGCTTCCAGCGCCAGCGCATTTTTGACCAGGTTGATCTCGTCAGCATACTCTTCGGCCGAAAACGCGCCGCGGATGAGCTGGAAGCGGCAATACAGCAGGTACGTATTGACGACGTCGGTCTCGCAATAATTGCGGATTTCCTCGATACGGCCTTCCTGGTAAGCGTGCCACACCTGGCTGCCGTCCATCCCCATCTTGCCTGGGAAGCCGCACATCTTCGCGAGCGCGTCGAGCGGCGCATTGGCGCGCGCCTGATACATCGCCAGCACGTCCATCAGATCGGTGTGACGCGAGTGATAGCGGCTGATGTAGTTGTTCCACTTGAACTCGCGGTCGTCCTCGCCGAGATCCCAGAAACGGGAGGCCGGAATGCCGTTGACCAGCGCGCGGTAGTTCAGCACCGGCAGGTCGAACCCGCCGCCGTTCCACGACACGAGTTGAGGCGTGTACTTTTCGATCACACGATAAAACGACTGCACGAGCGCCGCCTCGCCGTCTTCCAGCGTGCCGAGCGAGCGGACACGGAAACCGTTGTTGTCCCGGAACACGCAGGAAATAGCCGCGATCCGTTGCAGGTGGTGCGGAAGGAAATCGCTCCCGGTCTTTTCGCGGCGCGCCGCAAAAGCATGCTCGGCGACTTCGGCGTCGCTCAGCGTGGCGGGCAGATCTTCGAGGCGGCGAATGCCGGCGACATCGGGAATCGTCTCGATGTCGAAAACAAGAATCGGTGTCATCAGGTTATAGAACGGCGTCTTTCCGAACACCGTTGGAGGCAAAGAAGCGCTTCAGCCGCACCAGCGCTTCCTGTTGGATCTGGCGCACACGCTCGCGCGTGAGGCCCATTTCGTCGGCCAGCTCTTCGAGCGTGGCGGGCTCGATATGGTTCAGCCCAAAGCGGCGCTCGATCACATGACGATGCTTGTCCGACAGGCGCGCGAGCCACGCGCGTGTAAGCGTTTCCAGCTCGCGATGCTGCACTTCGGCGTCCGGCGACTGGCTTTGGTCGTCGGACAGCAGATCGAGCAGGCTGCTCGCCGGGTCGAGATCGAGCGGCGCATCGAGCGATGCAGTGTGTTCGTTCAGCGCGAGAATGTCGGTGACTTCGTCGGTGGTCTTGCCGGTCAGATACGCGATGTCGTCGATACTGGCGTCGCGGCGCTCGGCTGCTTCGCCGGAATTCATCGAATTCTTTTCCAGATGGCGCTTCGCGCGCAGCACCTGGTTGAGCTCACGGATCACGTGCACCGGCAAACGCACCGTGCGCGCCTGGTTCATGATCGCGCGCTCGATGCTTTGGCGAATCCACCAGGTGGCGTACGTCGAGAAACGGAAGCCGCGCGTGGGATCGAATTTCTCGATGGCGTGCATGAGGCCGAGATTGCCCTCTTCGATCAGATCGAGCAGCGGCACGCCGCGGTTCAGGTAACCCTTTGCGATGCTGACGACGAGCCGCAGATTGCGCTCGATCATCACTTGCCGCGCTTCGAACTCGCCCGCTTTCGCCAGACGCGAATACTTCTGCTCTTCCTCGACAGTCAGGAGCGGCTTGACGCTGATGCGGTTCAGGTAGTGCTGAATCGTGTCGGCCGTCAGCTCGGCTTGCAGAAGCGCGCGGAAGTCGTCTGCGTCGGCAGGGACTTCGCGGGTCTCGCTGGGTTCTTCCGCGCCGCCCTGACGTTCGTCGAGATCGCGCTCCTCAGCGATCTCTTCTTCCACTTCCGAAGCGCCGCTTTCCTCCACCGAAGCGGGCGTGACGCGGCTAATCGTCTCAGACTCGGCTTGCGGCAGGCGGCGCTTCGATTTCGGCATGGTCGTATCGCTTATTGCGGCGGCAAATACTTCAGTGGGTCGACAGGTTTACCCTGGCGGCGAACTTCGAAATGCAACATCACGCGGTCGGAATCGCTATTGCCCATCTCGGCGATCTTCTGCCCTTTGGTCACCGCATCTCCCTCTTTTACCATCAAAGCGCGGTTGTGTGCATACGCCGTGAGATAAGTTGCATCATGCTTGATGATAATGAGATTGCCGTAACCACGCAGCCCATTTCCGGCATAAACCACGCGCCCATCCGCAGAAGCCTTAACCGGATCGCCAGCAGCGCCGCCGATATTAATACCCTTGTTGGTCGAATCGTTGAACGTGCCGAGCATCGGTCCACGCACAGGCCACGAGAACGCGACGTTGCCGGATGCGCCGGCGCTCGAATCGCTCGCAGCACCCGGGTTGGCCGGCGGCGTTAGCGAGGCGTTGTTCGCACCCGAACCATAGATCGGCGGCGCCGCGACGCCCGCTGCGGCACCCGTACTGCCAAGCGGCGCGCTCTGCACCGTGCCACCGTTGCCGATCGGCGCCGTCGACACGCCCGGCGTCAGCGCGGCGGTGTTCGCGCCTGGCGGCACGACGCGCAGCAACTGATCGACTTCGATCTGATTCGGGTTGGTGAGATTGTTCCACGTCGAAATATCGCGGTAGTTCTGGCCGTTCTCCAACGCGATCCGATACAGCGTATCGCCCGGCTTCACGCGGTAGTAGCCCGGCGGCGGCGGTCCGAGCGGCACGGCCGGCTGCTGCGCGGCCTGCGTGCCGAGCGCACCGCTGCCGGAACGGTCGACGACCGGCGCCTGATCGAGGCGGGTCGCACAGGCCGACATCAACAGGGACAAGGCGAGCACGCACACGCTACGCTGGGTTACGGTCATGGGGGTAGTCAGTCTGGTTCTTTGCATCGCGCGCAACATACTCATCGGTGTCAAATCACTCCGGATTTTAAGGGTACAAAGAAAACGCGATCAAGCCGCGACTCGCGCCACTGCGCGGGTCCGAGGCGTTCGACCAGAGTCAGCACCTGGTTCTGGCCTTCCTGCGAGCCGACCGGCGCGACCAGACGGCCGCCGATCGCGAGTTGTTCAAGTAATGCTTGCGGTACGTCGAGTCCGGCTGCGGCGATCACGATCGCGTCGAACGGCGCCGCCGACGGCAACCCGAGGCGACCGTCGCCGTAGTGCAGCCGGATGTTCGGAATGCGCAGCGGACGCAAGTTTGTCTTCGCGCGTTCGGACAGCGGCTTGATGCGTTCGATCGAGTAAACATCGCGCGCGACCTGGCTCAGTACCGCCGCCTGATAGCCGCAACCGGTGCCGATTTCGAGCACGTTGTTCAACGCGCGCCCGGCGGCCGCCAGTTCGATCATCCGCGCGACCACAGAGGGCTTGGAAATTGTCTGGTGATGGCCGATCGGTAACGCGGCATCTTCGTAGGCCTGGGCCGCGAGGCCCGGGTCGACGAACATGTGGCGCGGCACCACCGACATCGCATTCAACACGCGCTGATCGGTTACGCCGTTCGCACGCAGGCGTTCGACCATCCGTTCGCGAACCCGTTCCGAAGTCAGTGCCAAAGCGCCGTTCAACGCGACATTCGGCACAGCGGCGCGCTCGTTGAGTTTGGCGGCGGGCTTGTTCACCGGCGCCGGTTTTGGCGCGGCGCGCGCAGCCGAACCTTGCCCGACGGTTGTTGCGTGTGGTTTGGCCTGCAGTTTGGCTTGCGGCTTGGCCTGAGCGCTGACAGGCGAGTTCAGCGTCGAGTTCACCGGCGCCTTGATCGGCGCCTTCGCCTGCGGCTTTGCTTGCGATGTCGCTTGCGGTTGGGCCTGTGCCCTCGCCGGCGACTTCGCCTGGGTCTTCCCCGCAGAGCCGAGCGGCGAGTTCTTCGCCGGTTGCTGGCGTGCGTTCAGCGCCGCGCTCGCGGCAAGTGCCGCCGCGCGCACTTCGCCTGGACGCCCTTCGGGTCGGCGCGGCTCGCGCACCAGGTCCTCGAGGCCGAGCGGAAAGCGCTTTGCGCGCTCGCTCGTCATGAAGCGCCGCTGCCGGCGCGCGCCCAGTCGCGCGCTGCAGGCAGCATTTGCGTGTGGGTCAGGTCGAGCTGCAACGGCGTGATCGACACCTGACCGTTGGCGACAGCATGGAAATCGGTGCCTTCGCTCGCGTCACGCGCGCTGCCCGACGGGCCGATCCAGTAGATCGGCTCGCCGCGCGGGTTGGTCTGGCGGATCACCGGCTGCGATGGATGCCGCTTGCCGAGACGCGTGATATGCCAACCGCCGAGTTGCTCATACGGCAGGTTCGGTATATTGACGTTCAGGAGCGGATACCCCGGCAACGGCTGCTTGAGGTAGTGCGCGACGATCTCGGCGGCAACACGCGCAGCATCTTCGAGATGCACCCAGTCTTTGTCGACCAGCGAGAAAGCGATGGCCGGCACGCCGAACATGATGCCTTCGGTAGCGGCGGCGACGGTGCCCGAATAGAGCGTGTCCTCGCCCATGTTCTGGCCGTTGTTGATGCCCGACACAACAAGGTCTGGCGTGTGGTCCAGCATGCCCGTCAGCGCGATGTGCACCGAGTCGGTTGGCGTGCCGTTGACGTAGTAGAAACCGTTCGCCGAGCGCAGCACCGAAAGCGGACGCGACAGCGTCAAGGAATTGGACGCGCCGCTGCAGTTCTGCTCGGGGGCCATCACGGTGACGTCCGCGATCGGCTTGAGCGCTTCGTAAAGCGCGGCAAGGCCGGGCGCCAGATAACCGTCGTCATTGCTGAGTAGGATTCGCATGCGGCGATTGTAACCGAGGAAAGAAGGCACGCGAACGACACGGCAGGCCGTGCGTGCATCCCATGCAAAGCGCACGCGCCGAGCCCCGCGCCGATGAGTATCGACCGCTCACGAACTGGCTTCGAACAATAAAAACGCACGGTCGTGCGGATTGTTTTACACTCAGAATGGTTGCGAACCCCTGATCGATATGGAGACACGATGCGCGCGATTCGCTGTAATCAATATGGACCGCCGGAAAGCCTGGTCGTCGAAAATCTGCCTGACCTCGAGCCGCCGCCCGGCCACGTCGTGATCGACGTCAAGGCCGCGGCCGTCAACTTTCCCGATGTGCTGATCATCGAGAACAAATACCAGTTCAAACCGCCCCTGCCCTTTACGCCCGGCTCGGAAGTCGCGGGCGTCGTGCGTGCGGTCGGCGCCGGTGTGACGCAGTTCAAGCCGGGCTCTCGGGTGGTCGCGTTTACCGGCTCGGGTGGCTTTGCCGAGCAGGCGCTGGCGCCGGTCACGGCGTGCGTGCCGCTGGCGGACGGCGTCGACTTCGAACTGGCCGCCGCGTTTACGCTCGCCTATGGCACATCGCATCATGCGGTGGTCGATCGCGGCCAGTTGAAGGCCGGCGAGACGATGCTGGTGTTGGGCGCGGCGGGCGGCGTCGGACTCGCCGCGGTCGAAATCGGCAAGGCGCTCGGGGCACGCGTGATCGCGGCGGCGTCGACCGACGAAAAGCTCGCCACCTGCGTGAAGCACGGCGCGGACGCTACCATCAACTACAGCACCGAAGACCTGCGCGAACGCATCAAGGCGTTGACCGACGGCAAGGGTCCGGACGTGATCTACGATCCGGTCGGCGGTGTGTATGCGGAACCGGCGTTTCGCAGCATCGGCTGGCGCGGGCGTTATCTGGTGGTCGGCTTTGCGAACGGCGAGATCCCGAAGTTGCCGCTCAACCTGACGCTGCTCAAAGGCGCGAGTCTGGTCGGCGTGTTCTGGGGCGACTTTGCAAAACGCGAGCCGCAACACAATCACGCTGCGTTCGAGCAGATGACCGGCTGGATCGGCGAGGGCAAGCTCAAGCCCTATGTGTCGGAACGTTATTCGCTCGAAGACACCGGCCGCGCGTTGCGCGATATGGCGGAGCGCCGAGTGATCGGGAAGGTGGTGATTACGCCTTAAGCGCAATGCGCTGGCGCTGGCGCTCCTTTGAGCGGCAAGAAAACCAAAAACGGCGTGCGGTTTAAAACCGCACGCCGTTTTTGTTGAGCCTTCAGGAAAGTGGGGCTACAGCTTTTCCGTATCACCCGACTTTGGCTGCCACTTCATCAGCCGCCGCTCGCCAATCCCGACGATGGCGTCGAGAATCAGCGCGAACGCGGTCAACACCAGAATCCCGGCAAACACAGTATTGATATCGAAGGTGCCTTCGGCTTGCAGAATCAGATAGCCGACGCCGCGCGCCGAGCCGAGATATTCCCCCACCACCGAGCCGACGAACGCCAGGCCCACCGAGGTGTGCAGGCTCGAAAACACCCAGCTCATCGCACTTGGCAGGTAGACAAAGCGCAGCAACTGCTTGCGATTCGCGCCGAGCATGCGCGCGTTGGCAAGCACGACGGGGCTCACTTCCTTCACGCCCTGGTAGACGTTGAAGAACACGATAAAGAACACCAGCGTGACGCCCAGCGCCACCTTCGACCAGATGCCGAGACCAAACCACACGCCGAAGATCGGCGCGAGAATCACGCGCGGCATCGAGTTGGCGGCCTTGATATACGGATCGAATAGCGCGCTCGCGAGCGGCGACAGCGCAAGCCACAGACCGACGCCGAGCCCGAGCGCGGTGCCGAGCACGAACGCGAGCACCGTTTCGACCAGTGTGATCCACAGGTGCAGATAGATTTCGCCGCCCGTGAACCACTCCCAGATGCGCTGCAGCACCTTCTGCGGCTCGCCGAAGAAGAACGCGGCCTTGTTCGGGTCGTCGAAATAGAACGCCGGCAGCAATGTCGGACTGGTCAGCACGTACCAGAGTACGAAGCACAGCACGAGCAGCAGCCACTGCCAGATCACCAGGTTCGCCCGGTTCGGGCGCAACGTCTTCCACATGACTCGGTTTGCCTTAGACGATTGATCGACGCCAATACAGGACGCAACAAACAGGACTTAACTACGGATATCCGTACATGCCGCCACGCCACTCCGCAACTACGCGCCCCGCTTAAACGGCCGTGAGTTGCTGCTGATAACCCTTGAGCACCTCATCACGCAGCACGCTCCAGATCTGTGCATGCAACTCGACGAACCGCGGATGCGCGCGAATTTCGGCGACGTCGCGCGGACGCGGCAGATCGATTGTGAATTCGCCGATCGGATGCGTGCCCGGCCCCGCCGACAGCACCACCACGCGGTCGGACATCGAGATCGCTTCGTCGAGATCGTGCGTGATGAACAACACCGCTTTGCGTTTGGCGGCCCACAGGTCAAGCAGCTCGTTTTCCATCAACTGACGCGTCTGGATATCGAGCGCGGAAAACGGCTCGTCCATCAGGATGATGTCGGGATCGAGGATCAGCGTCTGCGCCATCGCGACGCGCTTGCGCATGCCGCCCGACAGTTGATGCGGATAACGGTCGCCGAAACCGCCGAGACCCACGCGCTTCAACCACTCATCAGCTTTGCTGCGCGCTTCAGCAGGCGGCACGCCGTGAAATGCGAGCCCGGCCATCACGTTGTTGATAGCCGAGCGCCACGGCATCAGCGCGTCGGCCTGGAACATATAGCCGGCGCGCCGGTTGATTCCCTTGAGCGGTTCGCCGAACACACTGACCGTTCCCGACGACGGTTCCAGCAACCCCGCGCCGACGTTCAACAAAGTGGATTTGCCGCATCCGGTCGGGCCGACCACCGAAACGAATTCGCCCGGCGCGATGCGCAAGGTCGTGTCCTTGACCGCTGTATAGCGCTGCGCGCGGTTGTCCCGCGCAGCGAAGGTGCAGGTGATGTTGTCGAGCGCCAGGGCGGCAACGGTCATCGTTCGACTCGCTTCGAAGATCGATTTCGGTTTGTCATGTCGCCATGACAACGGTGGTCGAGGCGAATGCGGCACGTGCCGTCCTTCGCCCCCTGCTGACGGTACTCAGGCCTTGACCGTGGCCAGTGCTTTCTTGACGAAGTCGTTGGTCCACGTCTTCGACAAATCGATCGGCTTGCCCTGCACGTTCGGGTCGAACGCCTGCAGGGTTTTCAGCGACGTGGCCGGGCCGTCGGCAGGCATCAGACCGTCCGGCGACATGGCCTCCTTCACGTGCTGCCACGCGTCCAGATACACCGCGCGGTCGCCGAGCAGATAGCCTTCCGGCACGGTATTGATCAGCTCGCTGCCGGTTGCCGTTTGCAGCCACTTGAGTGCGCGCACCATCGCATTGGTCAGCGCCTGAGTGGTGTTCGGATTCTTCGTGATGAAACTCTGCGACGCGTACAGACACCCCGCCGGCATGTCGCCGCCGAACACGCTGCGCGTATCGGCCAACGTACGCGTGTCCGACACGACGCGAATCTCGCCGGTGCGTTCAAGCTTGGTCATCACCGGGTCGAGATTGGCGATGGCGTCGATCTGCCCGGACTGCAGCGCCGCGATGGCACCCGCCCCTGCGCCCACCCCGATGAACGAGACGTCTTTCGCGGTCAGTCCGGCTTTCGCCAGCACGAAACTCGCCATGATCGAGGTCGACGAACCCGGCGCGGTCACGCCGATTTTCTTGCCTTTCAGATCGGCGATCGACTTGTAGTTCGGCATCGCTTTCTTCGATATCGCGAGCACGATCTGCGGCGCGCGCCCTTGCAGCACGAATTCACGGAACGACTGCTTTTGCGCCTGAAGCAGCAAGGTGTGCTCGAACGCGCCGGAAACCACATCCGCGCTGCCGCCCACTGCCGCCTTCAGCGCTTGCGAGCCGCCGGCGAAATCCGAGATTTCGACGTCGAGTCCTTCGTCCTTGAAGTAATTGCGACGCTCGGCAATCGTGAGCGGCAAGTAATAGAACAGGTTCTTGCCGCCGACGGCGATCGCCACCTTGGTGGTTTCGGGCTTGCCCTGTGCGAAAGCGAACGGCGTGGCGGCGAACGTGGCGCCCGCGAGCGCCGCGCTACCGGCGAGGAAGGTTCTGCGTTGCATGGTCTCTAGTCTCCGAACTTTTGTTGTCTTTTTGCCGCGCGCTCACTCACACAATCTGTTGCGCATGCAACCTTGCAATGTGGTCAGAATCATAACCCAGTGATTGAAGGACTTCATCGGTATGTTCACCCAGTTCCGGGCCTAACCAGCGCGTCTCGCCGGGGGTTTCCGAGAGTTTCGGCGTCACCGACGGCAGCGTGATCTCCTGACCGTCCTGCCATTCGAAGCGCTGGATCATCTGGCGCGCCATGTATTGCGGATCGGTGAACATGTCCGCGACGCTGTAAATCCGGCCGACCGGCACGTCGGCGGCGTTCAGCACGGCGAGCGCTTCGTCGATGGTGCGCGTGGCGAGCCATGCGGCGATCGCGCCGTCGATTTCCTGGGTACGCGGCACGCGGCCGTCGTTGTGCGCGAGCGCTGGATCGTTCGCCAGATCTTCGCGTTCGATAGCGATCATGAGGCGCTTGAAGATCGGGTCGCTATTGCCGCCGATGACGATGCTGCCATCGCGGCACGGATAGGTGTTCGACGGTACGATCCCCGGCAGCGACGCGCCGGTGCGCTCGCGCACCATCCCGTACACGCCGTACTCCGGCACCACGCTCTCCATCATGTTGAAAACCGCTTCGTACAGCGCGACGTCGACGACCTGCCCTTTACCGCCATTCACCTGCTTGTGATGCAGCGCCATCAACGCCCCGATCACGCCGTGCAGCGCAGCAATCGAATCGCCGATCGAAATGCCGATGCGCGGCGGCGGCAAATCCGGATAGCCGGTGATGTGGCGCAAGCCGCCCATCGATTCGGCGATCGCGCCGAATCCAGGCCGGTCGCGATAGGGCCCGGTCTGGCCGTAGCCGGACAGACGCACCATCACGAGGCCGGGGTTTTCCGCCGACAGGACGTCATAACCGAGCCCGAGCTTCTCCAGCAAGCCCGGCCGGAAATTCTCGACGACGATGTCAGCTTCTTTCGCCAGACGCCGCACGATCTCCTTACCCTCTTCGGCTTTCAGATTGATCGTGACGGATTTCTTGTTGCGCGCCTGAACGGCCCACCAAAGCGACGTGCCGCCGACTTCCGGATAAAGCTTGCGCCATTTGCGCAACGGGTCGCCGCCTTTGGGATCTTCGATCTTGATGACATCGGCGCCGAACTCGCCGAGAAAGCGCGCGGCGAACGGGCCGGCGATCAGCGTGCCGAGTTCGAGCACCTTGACGCCGGCGAGCGGGCCTTTCGGTGTGGCGATGACGTTGGCGCTGTGATCGGGATTGACGCTCATGTGTCTCCTCTGTGTTCTGTGCTTGCCTCGGCGCGGCGCGGCTGGACGTGTTGCGGAGCGGTCCTGCCCGGCGCGCTCGGGTATTGCAGGCGCCGCGACATGGCGCTGCCGGTTACGTCGCGCTACATCGAGCGCCGGTCGAGCATTGCGCGGGCGATCGTGCCGGCGTCGACATACTCGAGTTCGCCGCCCACCGGTACGCCGCGCGCGAGGCGCGTCACGGCAAGACCGCGCGCCTTGAGCGTCTGCCCGAGGTAATGTGCGGTGGCCTCGCCTTCGTTCGTGAAATTGGTTGCGAGCACGACTTCCTTGACGATGCCATCCGACGCACGCTTGACGAGGCGGTCGAAATGGATCTCCTTCGGGCCGATGCCGTCGAGCGGACTGAGCCGCCCCATCAGCACGAAATAGAGGCCGCGATAGGTCATCGTCTGTTCGAGCATGATCTGGTCGGCAGGCGTCTCGACGACGCACAACAACGCAGGATCGCGCTCCTCATCGAGGCAGACCTCGCAGATCTGCGCTTCGGTAAAGGTGTTGCACTTCTCGCAGTGCTGCAGATGTTCAGTCGCGAACAGTAGCGAACGGCCGAGCTTCTCGGCGCCGTCGCGATCGTGCTGCATCAGGTGGTACGCCATGCGTTGCGCGGATTTAGGCCCGACACCGGGGAGCACGCGCAGCGCTTCGACGAGCGCCGACAAGGCGGAAGGTTGTTTCATGCGGATCGGCGGTGTCGAAGTGGGTGTTGCCCGGTATGGCCCGGTATGCGGGTGGCGATGCGGTTATTTCTGGTTGTTGCTATCAGCTCGACAACAGATCGGGCAGGCGTGCCCGACGATCGAACTGAACTGAACTGAACTGCACCGATGCAAACTTGCGCGCACCGGGAACTGCGAACTGAGCAGGTATTTGAACGAGCCCGGCTCGCGTACTCAACTCATGCCGCGGTCAAAGCCGCGGCATGAGCCCCTTCCTGCAGCGACGTCGCTCAGAACGGCAGCTTGAAGCCCGGCGGCAGCGGCAGACCCGAGGTCATACCGCCCATCTTTTCCTGAGCGGTGGCTTCGGCCTTGCGCACGGCGTCGTTGAACGCAGCGGCGACCAGGTCTTCAAGCATGTCCTTGTCGTCGGCGAGCAGGCTCGGATCGATCGATACGCGGCGCACGTCGTTCTTGCAGGTCATCGTCACCTTGACGAGACCGGCGCCCGACTGTCCTTCGACTTCGATCAATGCAAGCTGCTCCTGCATCTTCTTCATGTTTTCCTGCATCTGCTGGGCCTGCTTCATCAGCCCGGCGAGTTGGCCTTTCATCATGGACATGCTCCTTCTTGATAGCGTGAAATCCGGAAAATCGGGTGCGCCGCAAGGCGCGGCGAATCAGTGAGCGGACGGCGCGCCATTCGGGCCGGCGTCCTGCGTAATCGGGCGGATCGAACCGGGCACGATGCTCGCGCCAAACTCGCGAATCAGCGACTGCACGAACGGATCAGCGCCGATTTCGCGCTCCGCTTCCTGCTGGCGCTGGGCGCGCATGGCGGCGTCGTGCGCGGCCGCCGTGCGGCGCGCCGGGCCGACTTCGACCAGGACGTCGACGTTCTGGCCGAGCTTTTCCGCGAGCGCGGCTTTCAGTTTAGCGACCTGCGAGGCTTCCGCGTACTGCGGCACCGGCACGTTCAGCTTCAGCGTGTTGCCTTCGAGTGCCATCAGTTCGCTGTTGAACGCGAGCTGATACGAAATGCCCTTGAGCGGCAGGTCGACTGCGAGCGCGGGCCAGTCGCCCTGGAAACCCAGCGAATCGAGCGGCACGGCGGGCGGCAACGGCCGCTTGTCGACCACCGGTGCGGGGGCCGACGCAGGCGTGGCGTTCACGCGGACGTCGTCGGGTCCGCTGTCGAACACCGGCGTGTAGTTGTCGTCCGGCAGGCCGTAATAGCCTTCGTCCGCCGCCGTGAGCGGCATGTATTCGTCGGGCGGCATGTCATCCCACGGCGCGCTCGACGAGCCGTTCTGCTCCGAGGCTTGCGGCGACGGCGCACGTGCCGCCGGAGCGGCGTCCTGTTGCGGCGCGCGGCGCGGGGCGCCCGGTGTCGGCACATTGACGACCACGCGGGGGGCGGCAGGCTTCGGCGTGGCCGGGGCTGCTGCGGGCTTGGCGGTGGAGGCTGCTGCCGTAGCGCGGCCACGGTCCGACGACACTTTCAGGCCGGCGCTGCGCAATACATTGAGCGCGTCGCTCGCACCGCCTGCTCGGCGCGGCGGGATGTCGGCTGCGGGCGGCGATTCTTGCGATGCTCTCGCGGGCGCGGCCTCTTCTGCCCGTGCGGACGCGGCTGCGGCTGGAGCAGCGAGTGGAGACGCGGGACGCGATTCCTGAGGCGCAGCGGCAGCCGGTGCTTCGTTCCAGGCTGACTCGGTGGGCGCGTCGTCCCACGGTGCCAAGACCGGTGCAGCCGCTATTTTCGTTGCTGCGATCGATTCGGCCGTCGATGCCAAGGCCGGCGCTACCGCTATTTTTGTCGCCTCGATCGATTCGCTCGCTTCGGCCGCCGGTGCCAAGGCCGGTACAGTCGTTACTTTTGTTGCTTCGGTCGCCGGTGCCGAGGACATCGCTTCGGGCATCGGGGCCGCTTGGGGCGCGCTCGTGTCCGTAGGTGCAGGCGCCGGATCGCTCAGAACCGGTTCGGCGGACGCTTCTTCCTGCCACGGCGCTAAAGCCGGTGCGGCAATGACGTCAGCCGCAGCGGGCGCAGGCGTCGCGCTCACTTCGCCAGAAGCGCGCGCGGATGCAGACTTGGAAACAATCGACCCTTCACCAATAGCTGGCTTCGGCGCGTCCGCATTTCCAGCAGGTTCCGACGACGCCACGTGCTGCGAATCCGGCATCGTCGTCTTCGCTTCTACCACGTGATTTGCGGAGCGCACCGGCACGGCAGCGGCTGCTTCAACAGCACGCGACGACGCAGCCGCCTGTTGCGCAGCGACCGCCGGCGAGCCGGTGCGTTTAGCTCCGTCCGCCCCCGCCGGCCCTGCCGCTCGCGCCGAAGCCGCGCCGCCACCACCACCGGTGGGCGCCGGCTCGAACGCCAGCATGCGCAACAGCGTCATCGTAAAACCGGCATATTCGTCAGGCGCGAGACCCAATTCGCTTCGGCCGATGGTCGCAATCTGATAGAACAACTGCACCTGCTCGGCGCTCAACGCTTCAGCAAAACGACGTAGATCACCCGCTTCCGGCCACTCGTCCAACACCGACGACGGCGCGAACTGCGCCCACGCGATTCGGTGCAACAGACTCGCCAGATCCTGCAACGCCGTCGAAAACGACAGGCTGCGCAGCGCCATCTCGTCCGCGACCGACAGCACGGCGGCGCCGTCACCATCGGCAAGCGCGTCGAGCAGGCGAATCAGATAGCTTTGATCGAGCGCGCCGAGCATGCCGCGCACCGCTTCTTCATTCACCTGATTGGCCGAATAGGCGATCGCCTGATCGGTCAGCGAAAGCGCGTCGCGCATCGAGCCGTCGGCCGCGCGCGCGAGCAGGCGCAATGCCTGGGCGTCGAACGGCACCTTCTCTTCGCCGAGAATGTGCTCGAGATGCGACACGATATGCCCGGCTGGCATCTGCTTCAGATTGAACTGCAGACAGCGCGACAGCACCGTGACCGGAATCTTCTGCGGATCGGTGGTAGCAAGAATGAATTTGACGTGCGAAGGCGGCTCTTCCAGCGTCTTCAACATCGCGTTGAAAGCGTGGTTGGTCAGCATGTGCACTTCGTCGATCATGTAGACCTTGAAGCGCGCATCGACCGGCGCGTAAACCGCACGCTCCAGCAGCGCCGCCATTTCGTCGACACCGCGGTTACTCGCCGCGTCCATCTCGACATAATCGACAAAGCGGCCTTCATCGATCTCGCGGCACGCGCGGCACACGCCACACGGCGTGGAGGTCACACCGGTTTCGCAATTCAGCGCCTTGGCGAAGATGCGCGACAGCGTGGTTTTGCCGACGCCGCGGGTGCCCGTAAACAGATAGGCATGATGCAGACGGCCACCGTCGAGCGCGTGCGTGAGCGCGCGCACCACGTGCTCCTGTCCGACGAGCGAAGCGAAATCCTTCGGCCGCCATTTGCGTGCGAGAACTTGATAGGTCATCCGGAAATTGTATCAGTAACGATGGCGCGCAAAACCGAATCGAGACGGCGCGCGAACGCGTGTTGCCGCTTCATTGAAACAGGCTAACGGACCGATAGAAAAAAATAGATGAAGCGCGCGAGAAATGCCACTGCGGCGTCTGTGTGACAGCGCTTGGGGTAAACAGGAGATGGGACGTACGGCAGAGGAAAAACAGAAAAAAGGAAGGTGACGAGCCTGACCCTCGGCACTGGTGGAAAACGGCTGTGGCTGCTTCGTTCCCGACCTGACCAGGTTGACCATCCCTCCATGCGAGGAGGCCCGTCACGAAACATTCTATCACCGCTTGGCCCGTCGCGCGACTGTTAATACGACCAAACTGACATCGACGCGCCGAATCAGGCGCTTCGTACCATATAGACAATCCCCTCGAATGACGCGTCCGGGTCACTTGAGTTTGCGCTGCCTGCCACCAGATAAGCTGCGTCGCGGTTACCAGAACGTAGCGTTACCTCACCGGCAGCCGTTGGCCCCACTGCCCTTGATGAGTACTATCACCACCGGCAACGCATAGCGAATTAAGCTAAACTGCCGTACGGATGACCCGCAGACGCGAGCTTTCCGCGCATTCCGGAATGGGTCTTTCGACCATTTCAAGCGTGCGCAGGTAAGGCTCCGATTGCGGCAAAGCGAACGGAAGTTTCCCTAGATTTTGACGTATCGTGGCGAGCAATTCAGGCGGGCCTCGAACCGATAGAGGTATTCATACAATGAGCGAATCAATCAAGCATATTAGCGACGCATCGTTCGAACAGGACGTCGTGAAATCCGATAAACCCGTGCTGCTCGATTTCTGGGCTGAATGGTGCGGTCCGTGCAAGATGATCGCGCCGATCCTCGACGAAGTCGCGAAGGATTACGCCGATCGCCTGCAAATCGCCAAGATCAACGTCGACGAACATCAATCGACGCCGGTCAAGTTCGGCGTGCGTGGCATCCCCACGCTGATCCTCTTCAAGAACGGCGCTGTCGCCGCGCAGAAGGTCGGCGCATTGTCGAAGTCGCAACTCACCGCGTTCCTCGACGGCAACCTGTAAAACGGTCGCATCGGCGCGCGTGAGGTCCTCAGGACCTTCAGGCGCGCTGCGATAGGCGTGTTGTCCGGCGACAACACGCTTAATAAGAAAGATGCCATGCCGCCGCACTGGCGGAAATTGGCGTGTGCTATGCTAGAATCCGCAAAACGTCGAAAAGACGTGTAAGTCCTTGAGCGGTTCCGCTCACTCTCCTCCCAGATTTCATTTCGTCGCACCTTCTCCTGCGGGTTCTCCGTATGCATTTATCCGAGCTTAAGACTCTGCACGTGTCCGAATTGATCGAGATGGCCAATGGCCTCGAGATCGAAAGTGCAAACCGCCTGCGCAAGCAGGAATTGATGTTTGCCATTCTAAAAAAACGAGCCAAAACGGGCGACACGATCTTCGGCGACGGCACGCTCGAAGTGCTGCCGGACGGCTTCGGCTTCCTGCGCTCGCCGGAAACCTCGTACCTCGCCAGCACGGACGATATTTACATCAGCCCGTCGCAAATCCGCCGCTTCAACCTGCACACGGGCGATACGATCGAAGGCGAAGTGCGCACGCCGAAAGACGGCGAAAGGTATTTCGCGCTGGTCAAGGTGGACAAGGTCAACGGCCAGCCGCCGGAAGCCTCGAAGCACAAGATCATGTTCGAAAACCTGACGCCGCTGCACCCGAACAAGGTGCTGCTGCTCGAACGTGAAATGCGTGGCGAAGAAAACGTCACGGGCCGCATCATCGACATGATCGCGCCGATCGGTAAGGGCCAGCGCGGCCTGCTGGTTGCGTCGCCGAAGTCCGGTAAGACCGTGATGCTGCAGCACATCGCGCACGCCATCAAGCAGAACCACCCGGATGTCGTGCTGTTCGTGCTGCTGATCGACGAACGCCCGGAAGAAGTGACCGAAATGCAGCGTTCGGTGGCCGGCGAAGTGATCGCCTCCACGTTCGACGAACCGGCTGCACGTCACGTGCAAGTCGCCGAAATGGTGATCGAAAAAGCCAAGCGCCTCGTCGAAATGAAGAACGACGTGGTGATTCTGCTCGACTCGATCACGCGTCTCGCGCGTGCGTACAACACCGTCGTGCCGGCCTCGGGCAAGGTGCTGACGGGTGGTGTCGACGCAAACGCGCTGCAACGTCCGAAGCGCTTCTTCGGCGCGGCGCGCAATATCGAGGAAGGCGGATCGCTGACCATCATCGGTACGGCGCTGATCGAAACCGGCAGCCGCATGGACGACGTGATCTACGAAGAGTTCAAGGGCACCGGCAATATGGAAGTGCACCTGGAGCGTCGCCTTGCTGAAAAGCGCGTCTATCCGTCGATCAACCTGAACAAGTCCGGCACGCGCCGTGAAGAACTGCTGATCAAGCCCGAAGTGCTGCAAAAGATCTGGGTGCTGCGCAAGTTCATTCACGACATGGACGAAGTCGAGTCGATGGAATTCCTGCTCGACAAGATTCGCCAGACGAAGAGCAACTCCGAGTTCTTCGACATGATGCGCCGTGGCGGCGGCAGCTAAGGTTTAAGCCTCAAGGCTGCACCAGAAGTAACCAACCGCACCGCACAAGAAAGCCGCTCGCCGCAAACGAGCGGCTTTTTTTCGTCTGTAGCACCTGCAATGACATACAAGTACCGCGCTCATTCAATTGCGAGCGCCTCCGCAAACATGAACGTGAACGTACACGTTGTACTATAATGCGGTCAATCCATCCAACCCGGCAACTCCCATGTCAAAGGACTCGCCCACCCTGCTGACCGTCCGAGACGCCGCGGAGCGCCTTGGCGTCACACCACGCACGCTGAAATACTACGAGGAGCGCGGCCTCGTTTCGCCGAGTCGGAGCGAGGGCCGTTATCGTCTGTACGACGACGAAGACCTCAAACGCTTCGGCCGCATTCTGCGTTTGCGCTCACTCGGTTTCTCGCTGCATGGCATCACCGAGATGCTCAAACGCCCGCTCGAATCGGTCGACGGCAGCCACCGTTACTCGCAGGAATCGCTGCAGCAGATTCGTGACGCCCTCGCGCAACAGGTCAGCGCCCTCGACACGCGCATTGAAGCGATGCGCCGCGAACTCAAGGAAGCACAGAAGCTGCGGACCGAGTTGGCGCCCGACCTCGAATATCTCGAGCGCCGCCTCGCAGGAGAAAACGCCGACGTTCTGCTCGAGCAACGGCGCAACGCGCGCGCCGCGGCGGCGGCGGGTCCGTCCGCGAAACGCCGGAAGACGCAGGATGAAGCAGCACCCGATGCCGCAGAGCCTGACAAATCCGCATGAGCGCCACGTCTTCTCGCGTACCGTTGTTTAGCGCCGCAAAACTGCGCGGCGATTTTTTCCCGTGGGTACTGGCCGTCGTCACCGGCCTCGACTATTTCGACAACGCGATCTTTTCGTTTTTCACCAGCTACATCGCGGGCGGCATCAACGCGTCGCCGGATGAACTGGTATGGGCGTCGAGCGCATATGCGGTGGCGGCCGTGCTCGGCATCCTGCAGCAGCAATGGTGGGTCGAGCGTTTCGGTTACCGGCATTACGTCGCCGGCTGCATGCTGCTCTATTCAGTGGGCGCGATCGCCGCCACATTGTGCGAGTCATCGATCGAACTCGCATTCGCTCGCGGATTTCAGGGCTACTTCATTGGCCCGATGATGGGCACCTGCCGCATCCTGATCCAGATGAGCTTTACGCCGCGCCAGCGACCCTTGGCAACCCGCGCTTTTCTGGTGCTGATCGTGTTGAGCAGTGCGCTTGCGCCGCTGGTCGGCGGTCAACTGGTCGCGCATTTCGACTGGCGTGCGCTGTTCGCCTGCACCGCGCCGGTGGGTGTACTGTTTGCCATCCTTGCCCTGCTCGCACTGCCCGACACCGGCAACCGTCTGCCGGAAGAGCGCGGCGCGGCACACTTCTGGCCTTACCTGATCTTCGCGTTCGCGCAAGGCGCGCTGCAAATCGTCATGCAACAAGTGCGGTTCCAGCTGTTCAGCGCCTCGCCGGGGCTGATTCTGCTGACGGTCGCGGGCATCGTCGCGCTTGGCTGGTTCGCGTATCAGCAATGGCATCATCCGGCGCCGCTGATGCGCCTGCACGCGCTGCGCGAAAAGGTGTTTCAGGTCGGGCTCGTGCTGTACATGTTCTACTACTACATCTCGACGGTGTTCAGCTATCTGACGTCGCGGTTTCTCGAGAGCGGCCTCGGCTATCCGGTCGAGAATGCCGGGCGACTGGTTGGCGTGACGTCGCTGATTTCGGCGAGCGCGCTGTTCGTCTACCTGCGCTACGCGAAGCTCCTGCCCCGCAAGAAGTGGATCATCGTGCCGGGCTTCGCGGTGGCCGCATTCGCCGCGGCATGGATGACGCGTATGTCGCCAGGCGTGGGCGAAGCCGCGCTGATCGTGCCGATGCTGCTGCGCGGCTTGCTGTTATTGTTCATCGTGCTGCCGGTCGCGAATCTGACGTTTAGAATCTTCGCCATTGAAGAATTCACGCACGGCTACCGGCTGAAAAACATCGTGCGGCAACTGACGATCTCGTTCGCGACGGCCTCCGTGATCATCGTCGAACAACATCGGCAGGCGCTACACCAAGCTCGCCTCGCGGAGTTCGTCAATCCGTACAATCCGTTGTTCCAGAACTCGCTCGCTGCGCTGACCAGCGGCTTCAGTGCCACCGGCCGCTCGCCGTCCGAGGCGCATTCGCTTGCGATAGTGGAAATCAGCCGGACGGTTGCGCAGCAGGCGAGTTTTCTGGCGTCGCTGGACGGCTTCTACTTCCTGATTGGTATTGCGATATGCGGCGGCCTGTTCGCCGCGTGGCAAAAACAGATCGACTAAGGGTTTCATCAGGCCATGCTCTCGAAACTCACCCAATGGTTCGGCACGCGCCGCCGCGACCGCGCGCTGCGCAACTACGCGATCGAAGACGCGCTTTGGCAGGCCACGCTCGACGACCTGCCGTTCCTCGCTCACCTCGAGGCGCCGGATCGCGTGCGTCTGCGCCAGCTGACCAGCCTGTTCATCGCGCAAAAAGAATTTTCGACCGCGCACGAACTCGAACTGACCGACGCCATGACCGTGGCGATCGCCGCGCAAGCGTGTTTGCCGGTGCTGAACCTGAGCCTCGATCTGTATCGTGGATGGGTCGGCGTGATCGTCTATCCGGGCGAGTTCGTGATCCGCAAGACGGTCGAGGACGAAGACGGCGTGGTGCACGAGGTCGAGCAGGACGCGAGCGGCGAAGCGTGGGAAGGCGGCCCCGTCATCCTCTCGTGGGAAGACGCGCAGATGACGGACGGCTCGGACGCCTACAACGTCGTGATTCACGAATTCGCACACAAGATCGATATGCTGACCGGCGAGGCGGACGGCCATCCACCGCTCATGCGCCGCTGGCATGCACCGCTCGACTCGCAGGCGTGGGCCGACGTTTTCGATCATGCTTACGACCACTTCTGCGCCAAAGTCGACGCCGTGCCCGAGCGCCGCTGGGCACGTTTCGAGCGCGATTCGCTGATCGATCCGTATGCGGCAGACCATCCATCGGAATTTTTTGCCGTTTGCAGCGAGGCGCTGTTCGTCCAGCCGCAGGCCTTCGAGGCGGAGTATCCCGAGCTATACCGCTTGCTGGCGCGGTATTACCGGCAGGATCCGGCGCGGATCGGGCTGACATTTGCTCCGACTTGACGCCCGCCGCCGCGCAAGCGCCCGCCAGATAAGGGCTGCCGCCCCGCCTGCCCATCCGATACGAATCGGCGCGGCGGCACCAAAAACGTGGCGAAAACGAGGCAAACGGCTGCCAAAAAGCTAGCAGAAAGGTCGTCAAGCGACTGATTTTCTGGCATAATCGCCGTTTTTCGACCATAGGCAAGTGGCTCGCGCCTAGATGCTGTCCGCATTCGTAGCGGCTGCTCGCGGGTTGGCTACCGCCAGATTAAAGGAAAGACCATGAAAGAAGGCATTCACCCGGATTACCGCGAAGTCCTGTTCGTCGACATGTCGATCGACTTCAAGTTTGTCACGCGCTCGACCATCCAGACGCGTGAAACCGCCGAATTCAACGGCAAGACCTACCCGCTCGCCAAGATCGAAATATCGTCGGAATCGCATCCGTTCTACACCGGCCAACAAAAGATCATGGACACGGCAGGCCGCGTCGAGAAGTTCAACAAGAAGTTCGGCTCGCGCGCTACCGGCAAGGCAGCAGCGAAGTAATACCCGCCTCGTCGCCGGCCTTGGCCCGCAACGAAGCAGCAGCAAAAAAGGGCAGCGCGAGCTGCCCTTTTTTGTCTCCGCTTCTTCGTCTCGCTTCTTTGTCCCCTTACCCCGGACGCCTGGTCGCACCCTGCCGCCCGTTGCGGCGACGTGTTACAGGCACCCCAATGACGTTGCGAGCCATTACCAGCCGTGACGCGCATCGCACGGCACGACTACAATGCCGGATGCTCCAAATTGGCCATTCCCGCCGGACCATTCGTCCGGTCCCGGCTGCACCGCTTATCCGATATCCACACACCGCATGAGACCTGCCGTTCGCCTCACTGCCTCCGCGACCAGTGCGTTGCCGCGCTGGCTGCTGCTGACCATCTGTATCGTCTACGCATTTTTCGGCCTGTTCGGCCGGGATCCGTGGAAGAACGAGGACGCAGCCGGCTTCGGCGTCATGTGGACGATGGCCAACGGCAGCGCGCACGACTGGCTGCTGCCGAACCTGGTCGGCAAATACATGACGGAAGACGGCCCGCTCGGGTACTGGCTCGGTGCCAGCGCGATCCGCGCGCTCGCGCCATGGGTCGACGCGAGCAACGCGTCCCGCGTCTTCACGGGCCTGCTGTTTTGCGCCGGCTGTGCGTTCGTCTGGTATGCGGCCTACCTGCTCGGCCGGCGCGCCGAAGTGCAGCCGTTCAAGTATGCATTCGGCGGCGAACCGGAGCCGCGCGACTACGGCCGCACCCTCGCCGACGGCGCACTGCTGATCCTGCTCGCCTGCTTCGGCCTTGCCGAACGCGGCCACGAAACCACGCCGCAGCTCGTGCAGTTCTTCGGCATCGCCATGCTCGTGTACGGGCTCGTGCGGATGATCGACAAGCCCATTCAGGGCGCGCTGATCTGGGGCTTGGCGCTCGGCCTCGTGACCCTGTCAAGCAGCCCGGTGCTGGTCGGCGCGCTATTGCTCGGAACCCTGGCGATGGCGCTGATCGTGCGTGAAGCGCGCACGCGCTGGCTGCTGCTGGCCGGTTTGCCGGTGGCGCTCGTGCTCTCGGTCGCGTGGCCAATCGCCGCGCTCGCCGCCTTTCCCGACGACGCGGTCTGGTACCTGAACCAGTGGGTGCACGTCAGCCTGTCGTCGTTCGCCGGGCCGCCCGGCTCGGTGGCAGCCTACGCGCTCAAGAATCTGCCGCTCTTTACCTGGCCGGCCTGGCCACTGGCCCTCTGGGCGTGGTTCAGTTGGTCGGGCCTACGGCGCGCGCCGCACGTCGCGATTCCGCTGTCGGTGATCGGGCCGCTGCTCGTGCTGGTCGTGTTGCAGAGCCATCAGTCGAACCGCCTTTACATGCTGTTGCTGCCGCCGCTCGCGGTGCTGGCCGCCTTCGCGCTGCCCACGCTCAAGCGCGGCGCGATCAACGCGATCGACTGGTTCGCACTGTTGAGCTTCACGATCCTCGGCAGCTTCGTCTGGCTGGTGTACATAGCCGGACTGACCGGCTTCCCGCATCCGCTCGCACGCAACCTGGCGCGTCTCGCCCCGGGTTTTGCGCCGCAGTTCAAAGTCCTGTCGTTCGTGTGCGCGGTCGCCGTGACGATCTGCTGGTTCGTCCTCGTGCAATGGCGTCTCGCCCGTCATCCGAAAGTCCTGTGGCGCAGCGTGGTGCTCTCGAGCGCCGGCACGACGCTGATGTGGGTGCTGCTGATGACGCTGTGGCTGCCGGTGGTCAACTACAGCCGGACCTATAAGGACGTCGCCGAGCAGATCGCGAGCCATCTGCCGGAGGACTACACCTGCATCTCGCCGGTGCGCCTCGGTAACGCGCAGATCGCGACCTTCGCCTATTTCGGCGATATGCATTTCTCGTTCAATCAGGATTGCGACGTGATCCTGCGTCAGGACACCCAGGACTTCGGCGATCCGAGCGCCATGTCGGACTTCATGTGGAAGCTGGTGTGGGAAGGCCGCCGCGTAGCCGACCGCGACGAACGCTTCCGCCTGTACGTGCGGATCGACCGTCCGAAGCCGCCGGTCGTCAAACGCCGCAACTGGCATAAGAAGCCGGACTGAGCATGTTCGCCGACGTACGGAAAATCGCTGGACTCGCATGGCCCGTGCTGATCGGCCAACTGGCGATCATCGCGTTCGGCGTGATCGACACGGCGATGGTCGGCCGCTATTCGGCCGTCGATCTCGCCGCGCTCGGCCTCGGCTCGTCGATCTACATTTCCGTCTACATCGGTCTGACCGGCATCCTCACCGCGCTGCAACCGATCACCGCGCAACTGTATGGCGCGCGCCGCTACACGGAGATCGGCGAGGAAGTGCGCCAGGCCTTGTGGCTCGCGCTCGCATTGACCGTGATCGGCTTTCTGATTCTCTATTTTCCGGGGCGCGTGCTGCAGCTCGCGCGCGTGCCCGAGACGCTGCATGAGCGCACGGTCGCCTACCTGCAGATTCTGGCGTTTGGCTTGCCGGCCGGCCTTGCCTTTCGCGTCTATAGCTCGATCACCAATGCCGTCGGCAAACCGCGGCTCGTGATGATCCTGCAGATCGGCGCACTGCTGCTCAAGGTTCCGCTCAACACATGGTTCATCTTTGGCGGACTCGGTGTGCCGGCGCTCGGCGGACCGGGTTGCGCGCTTGCCAGCACCACGATCAACTGGGGGCTGGCCGTAGTGGGGATGCTGCTGTTAACGCGCGTCGACGTGTTCAAGCCGTTCGCGATCTTTGCCCACTTCTGCTGGCCCGTCTGGCGCCGGCAGGCGGCGCAACTGCGCCTCGGCATTCCGATGGGTCTGTCGTACCTGATCGAAGTCACCTCCTACACGTTCATGGCGCTCTTCATTGCGCGCTTCGGCACGACGACGCTCGCCGGCCACCAGATCGCCGGCAACATCGGTGCGGTGCTCTATATGACGCCGCTGGCGATCGGGATTGCCTCGTCGACGCTGGTCGCCCAGGCATTAGGTGCGCATCGCCCGGAAGCGGCGCGCACGCTGTCGCGGCACGGCATCATGATGGCTGTGGCGATTGCCTGCTGTTACGGCGTGATCGTGCTGGTGCTGCGGCCGTACGTGATCGAAGGCTATACGCCGAACGCGCAGGTCGCGGCGGCGGCGATGCCGCTGGTGCTGATCGTCGTGTGCTATCACCTGTTCGATGCGTTGCAGATCACCACCGCGTTCGTGCTGCGTGCGTACAAGGTGGCGGTCGTACCGACCGTTATCTATGCGGTTGCGCTGTGGGGCGTGGGGCTCGGCGGCGGGTATCTGCTCGGATTTAATGTCACGGGTTTTACGCCGGAATGGCTGACCGGCGCGCGCGGCTTCTGGGTCGCCAATACGGCGAGCCTGGCGATTGCCGGCATCGGTTTGCTGTTGTACTGGCGTGGTGTGAGCAAGCGGTATTTGGGTGCCGAGGCGGTGGTCAGGGTGGATTCGGCGGCTTGAGGAGGCTTGTTGGGCTCAATCGGCTTGCTGCCCTTGCCGGGCTTGCCGGGCTTGCCGGGAGCATTCGACCGGATCGTGGGAGTTGGCGTGCAAGACCGCCGGAAAAGCCCCACCCATGCTAGCTGGGTTTTCCGGCCATATCCGCAGCGCGACGTCGAAGTGGCATGCGATAGCGGACCGTTAGTTGCATGTTGGACGCTGTAAAAAACGGCCGCACCCGGCAGCCGCCCGCCCTTCTCTCTTGTCTCAAGCCGCCTGCGCCTCTTTCGGTGCCTGCCGCTCCTCCAACGCCAGATCGCGCCGCTCGAAAATCTCCCGCGCCGCGAACAGCGCGTTCAGCGCCGCCGGGAAGCCCGCATAGAGCGCCATCTGCATGAACACCTCGACGATCTCCTCGCGCGTGCAGCCGACGTTCAACGCTGCCTCGATATGCACCTTCAACTGCGGTTGCGCACAACCGAGCGTCGCCAGCGATGCAATCGTCGCGATCTCGCGGGCGCGCAGGTCGAGTTGCGGCCGGCTGTAGATATCGCCGAAGCCGAATTCGATCACCAGGCGTCCGAAATCCGGCGCGATCGGCGCAAGCGCGGCGATCACCTGCTCGCCGGTCGAGCCGTCGATTTCCTTCAGTTTGTCCCAGCCTCGGGTGTAGCGATCGTTTTGTGCGTGTTCCATGGTGAGTCCTTGTCCGAATGCGAAAGTGATTGGGTTTCGTCGATCTGTCGTGTCGGATTGCTCGCGGCGGGCGTCCGCTCAACGGTTTGCTGCGCAGATGCTTCGTAGTAAGCGATTTTGTCGATGATCGCGCCGAGATTGCTTTGCAACTCGGCGATCCGCGCCAAAACGGCATCCCGATGCGCCACCAGCAAGTCGCGGCGCTCACCCACCGTAGACTGACCTTCTGTCCGCAGTGCCGCGAACGCCTGCATCCCAGCGATCGGCATACCGGTCGCCTTCAGGCGCATCACGATCTGCAGCCAGTCGAGATCGGCCGGCGAATACAGGCGATGCCCCGCCTGCGTGCGCCCGACCGCCCGAATCAGGCCGGCCTGCTCGTAATAACGCAGCGTATGGGTGGAGACGCCGATCGTTCCGGCGACCTCGCCGATGGTGAGTGCTTTTGACATTTTCGACATGACGGAACTCAGGTTAGGACTTCGAGTGCACTCTAAGTCAAGTGGAAGGCGCTGTCATTTATCCGCCTTGTCATTATTTACGGTGGATCGATAAACTCATAACTGCTTAATCACCAGGCAAAAGCTTCAAATATTGTCCAGCCTGATTTACTTGTCATGAATCGATCGGTATAAATCGTCGGCGTTCGCAAATAAGGGTGCGCAATTTGTTCTATGCTTAAGCGCAGCGCCTGCTGACAAGGTGCGTCGTCCCGAGTTTTCCCTTTGCGGCTAACTTTTTTTGCCCTCAATGGAGTGCTTGCCATGCTGAAGAAGCTTTTGATGCTTTGCGTTGCTTTGGCTTTGTCGCTGTCGGCCGGATTTGCGGCAGCCGTCGAAGTAAATTCCGCCGATCAGGCGGCGCTCGAATCGGTCAAGGGTATCGGGCCGGTGCATGCGAAAGCGATCATCGACGAACGCACCAAGAACGGCCCGTTTAAGGATGCCGATGATCTCGCCACCCGCGTCAAAGGCATCGGCACCAAATCGGTGACCAATCTCGAAGCAGCCGGTCTGACGATCAACGGCTCGTCCACGCCGCCTACGGGCGCCAAGGCTGCCTCGAAATCCAGTAGCACCGCCAGCACCAAGGCGGCGCCTGCGGCGACTACCGCGGCCGCGACAACAACACCAGCGGCACCGGCTGCGCCTACCGAGGCATCCGGCACCAAAGCGTCGAAGTCGAAGAAGAAGAGCAAGGCCGCGGCGTCCGACGCGGCGGCTGCTTCCGCGCCGGCCACAGCGGCCGCTGCCAGCGCGCCGGCCGACGCATCCGGCACCAAGGCTTCGAAGAAGAAGGCGAAGAAGAGCAAGGCTGCATCGGCTGCGGCAGCCTCTGGCGGGGCGTAAATCGGGTTGAGTACCGGCCGCATGGCGGCCTCGCCGGTCACGCGCGATGCGCGCGTGATGCACACATAAGCGCGGCCCCGCTTCCGTCTACCTTCCTTCCACCGGCGCCGCGCGACCGCGCGGCGTTTTCACCCGCTGACTCGTCAAACACGGGTCGGCATTCAAGAGAGACCGTCATGAGCCTACTCGACACTATCGGTTCCCTGGTTGGCAAATCGCCTGAAGGCGGTGGCCAGCAAGCCCTCGTTTCAGCCGCGCTGGAATTCGTCAACAACCAGCCGGGCGGCCTGAACGGCCTGATCAGCAGCTTCAAGGAAAAGGGCCTCGGCGACGTCGTGTCGTCGTGGGTCAGCAACGGCGAGAATCAGGCGATCTCGCCCGACGCCCTGCACAGCGTGCTTGGGTCGGACGTCGTCACCAACCTTGCGGCGAAGGCCGGCGTGCAACCGGATCAGGTCACCGGTCTGCTGTCACAGATTCTGCCGCACGTCGTCAACGCGGCGACGCCCAATGGTGAAGTGCCCGCCGAGGGCCAGGTGAACGCGAGCAGCGTGCTCGGCGCGCTCGGCAGTCTGTCGTCGCTGTTCGGCAAGGGCAACGCGTAACGCCGAACGTATCGGCCGCCGCCGCGCTGATCCGGGCGCACCGCGGCAAATAAAAAGGGCAACGAATCTTGATTCGTTGCCCTTTTTTCATTCGTCCGCCAGGGGCAGTTCACCACGTCCGCCCTGTCGGAGCTGCGATACGCGCCGCAGGGGTGACTAGAACACCACTTAATGCACGACGCGGTCGAACACCAGCTTGCCGTCTTCCACTTCGACCGGAATCACATCCTTCGGACCGAACTTGCCGGCGAGTATCAGCTTGGCGACCGGGTTCTCGATCTCCTGCTGGATTGCGCGCTTCAGCGGCCGCGCCCCGAACAGCGGATCGTAGCCGACCTTGCCGACGTGCTCGAGCGCCGCGTCCGACACCACCAGTTGCATGTCGAGCTTGGCAAGCCGTTCATGCAGACGCTGCAACTGAATCCGCGCGATCGACTGGATGTTCGAACGGTCGAGCGCATGGAACACCACGACGTCGTCGATCCGGTTCAGGAACTCGGGCCGGAAGTGCAGCTTCACTTCTTCCCAGACCGCGTCCTTCACCGCTTCCTGCGGCTCGCCGACCATCGCCTGGATCACCTGCGAACCGAGGTTCGACGTCATCACGATCACCGTGTTCTTGAAGTCCACGGTACGACCCTGGCCGTCGGTCATGCGGCCGTCGTCGAGCACTTGCAGCAGGACGTTGAACACGTCCGGATGCGCCTTCTCGATTTCGTCGAGCAGGATCACGCTGTACGGCTTGCGGCGCACCGCTTCGGTCAGGTAACCCCCTTCCTCGTAGCCGACGTAGCCCGGCGGCGCGCCGATCAAACGCGCGACGCTATGCTTCTCCATAAACTCGCTCATGTCGATGCGGATCAGATGATCTTCCGAATCGAACAGGAACGACGCCAGCGCCTTGCACAGCTCGGTCTTACCCACGCCGGTCGGCCCAAGGAACAGGAACGAGCCATACGGCCGGTTCGGATCCGCCAGACCCGCGCGTGAACGGCGAATCGCATCCGCCACCGCGGTGATCGCTTCGTCCTGACCGACCACGCGGTCGTGCAGCTTCTCTTCGATCTGCAGCAGTTTTTCGCGCTCGCCCTGCATCATGCGCGACACCGGAATGCCGGTGGAACGCGAGACGACTTCAGCGATTTCTTCCGCGCCGACCTGCGTGCGCAACAGACGCGGACGCGTCGGGTTGTTCTGCTCCTTCGCTTCGGCCTGGGTCACTTCCTTCAACTGCGCTTCAAGACCCGGCAGCTTGCCGTACTGCAACTCGGCGACCTTCTCCAGCTTGCCTTCACGCTGCAAGCGAACGATTTCCGCACGCGTTTTTTCGATGTCTTCCTTCAACTGCGCGCTGCCCTGCACCGCCGCTTTTTCCGCGGTCCAGATTTCTTCGAGGTCCGAATATTCGCGATCCAGCCGCTCGATTTCTTCTTCGATCAGTTGCAGACGCTTTTGCGACGCTTCGTCCTTTTCCTTCTTGACGGCTTCGCGCTCGATCTTCAACTGGATCAAACGACGGTCGAGCCGATCCATCTCTTCCGGCTTCGAGTCGATTTCCATCTTGATCTTCGAAGCGGCTTCGTCGATCAGGTCGATGGCCTTGTCCGGCAAAAAACGATCCGTGATGTAGCGATGCGACAGTTCGGCTGCCGCGACGATCGCCGGGTCGGTAATGTCGACGCCGTGATGCAGCTCGTACTTTTCCTGCAAACCGCGCAGGATCGCGATGGTCGCTTCGACCGACGGTTCGTCGACCAGCACCTTCTGGAAGCGGCGCTCGAGCGCGGCGTCTTTTTCGATGTACTTGCGATATTCATCGAGCGTGGTGGCGCCGACGCAATGCAGTTCGCCGCGCGAAAGCGCCGGCTTGAGCATGTTGCCGGCGTCCATTGCGCCTTCGGCCTTGCCCGCACCGACCATCGTGTGAATTTCGTCGATGAAGACGATGGTCTGGCCTTCGTCTTTCGCGATGTCGCTCAGTACGGCCTTCAGGCGTTCTTCGAACTCGCCGCGGTACTTCGCGCCGGCCAGCAACGCCGCCATGTCCAATGACAGCACGCGCTTGCCCTTGAGCGTTTCCGGCACTTCGCCGTTGACGATACGCTGCGCGAGGCCTTCGACGATCGCGGTCTTGCCCACGCCCGGCTCGCCGATCAGCACCGGATTGTTCTTGGTGCGGCGTTGCAGGATCTGGATCGAACGGCGAATTTCGTCGTCGCGGCCGATCACGGGGTCGAGCTTGCCGGCCCGCGCACGCTCGGTCAGGTCAACGGTGTACTTTTTCAGCGCTTCACGCTGGCTTTCGGCGTCCTGGCTATGCACTTGCGAACCGCCGCGCACCGCCGCGATCGCGCTTTCCAGCGACTTGCGCGACAGGCCATGCTGGCGCGCCAGACGCCCGGCCTCGCCTTTGTCGTCGGCAACCGCGAGCAGGAACATCTCGCTCGCGATGAACGTGTCGTTGAGTTTTTGTGCTTCCTTGTCCGCCTGGTTCAGCAAGCCGGTCAGTTCGCGGCCGATCTGCACGTTGCCGTCGGTGCCCTGTACCTGCGGCAGGCGCGTGATGGCATCGTTCAGCGCGGTTTGCAGCGCCTGGACATGCACGCCGGCACGCGAGAGCAGCGAACGCGCCGACCCGTCCTGCTGGGCGACGAGCGCCGAGAGGACATGAACCGGTTCGATGTATTGATTGTCGTGACCAACGGCCAGACTCTGCGCGTCGGCCAGTGCTTCCTGGAATTTAGTAGTAAGTTTGTCGATTCTCATCAAGAGACCTCCAATTTCAATTACCACCAAATTGAGGCGTTTTACGCAGGTTTCAAGCGCTTTTTTGCAATCAGCAACAACTATTTAACATTTGACGCGCGAGAACTTGCCCGCAGGTTTCAGGAAGCCGGCGTGGCGCCGCCAGCAGAAGCGACCGGCACGATCGGGATGACGGTGCTCAAACCCAGCAGCGCAGCCAGCGGGCCGTGCGGCTCTGCAACCTCGCCGATGGTGTGACGATCGAGTTCGGCGAGGAAGGCGTTGCGCGCCGCCTCGAGCACGCCACGCAGTCCGCAGTGCGATGTAATGACACAGGCCCGGCGCTCGTTTTGCTGGTCCGGGAAGCAGCCGACCAGCGCAAAGTCGCTTTCCGTGGCCCGCACGATCTCACCCACGGTCAGCGCACTGGTCTGTTCAGCGAGCCGCAGCCCGCCGTTACGCCCGCGCACCGTCTCGACCCAGCCGAGTTCACCGAGTTGCTGCACCACCTTCATCAAATGGTTCTTGGATATCCCGTACGCGTCCGAGATGTCCTGAATGGTCGATAACCCTTCACCGCGGACGGTGAGGTACAGCAGGACGCGTAGTGAGTAATCCGTATAGTCGGTCAGTCTCATAAGTGCAGGTGCCACGATGAGCGCAAGCCGCGATCCGGGGGATAACCGCGTCGATGCAAGGGTTGCCGGGAGCCGTCGCTTCGCCATAAGATGCTGGCGCTACGCATGTTTTCTTATTTTGCGCTGACGGTCGGTGTTTGTCTTTCGGCAGTAATGGTAACGTTTCCCGCACGGGCCATTCATACGAAAAGCGGGGCATTCGTGGCCTACTTCCTTTTGTTTGGACACAGTTTGAGGTCATTCCTGACGGTCTGTGGCGCCATGTGGCGATTCATAATGAATAACGACATTATCTGGAATTTGCATGAATCCCTCTTTTCCCGCCGCACCGGTTGTCGAGCGCGCCGCCGAACCTACTGAGGCGAATATTCGCGAGCTCGTCTACGGCTTTTACGACCGCGTGCGCGCCGATCCGCTGCTGGGCCCCGTGTTCGAGGCGACGCTGGCGGGCCGTTGGGACGACCACTTGCCCAAGATGTGCACGTTCTGGGGCAGTCTTGTGCTGGGCGCGAAGCAATACCGCGGCAATGTGCAGCAGGCGCATCAGCCGCTCGAGGGCGTCGAGCCGCAGCATTTCAGCCGCTGGCTGTATCTGTTTCTGGATACGGTGGAGTCGCGCTATCAGCCGGCTGCCGCGGTGCGCTTCATGGAGCCGGCGCTGCGTATCGCGCAGAGTTTGCAGTTGAGCCGCTTTGGCTGGGATTACCAGATTCCGGCGGAGCAGCAGGCGTTGCTGGAGCGCGTCGCGCCGAAGCGTCCGCGCGACGATGACCCGCACGAACCGCATGCGCCGGGAGCCTCGACGCGGCGACGGGGTGAGCCGTTCCCGACGAGGATCATCGGCAAGGCGAAGACTGACTGACGGAGGTGCCCAAGCGGTGTCTCAGGGCCGCACGTAGGCCATGACGCGCAGGTACCCGAACTTGCACTGAAGATGCGCTGAAGCGTTCTGGGCGCGCCGCCCGGTCAGCTTCGGGACCTAAAACCGGCGCCCTCCTAATCCTCTTCCTGGTTACCCGACTCGATACCCCACCGGGCCAGCGCCGCGTCATCGGCGACGCGGGCATCCACCCAGCGCTCGCCCTCTTCGGTTTTCTCTTTCTTCCAGAACGGCGCCTGGGTCTTCAGGTAGTCCATCACGAACTCACACGACGCGAAGGCATCGCCCCGATGCGCGGCGGTGGTCGCCACCAGCACGATCTGGTCGAGTGGATACAGCTTGCCGACCCGGTGCACGATCAGCACCTCGATTCCCGGCCAACGCTCGCGCGCGCTCACGACGATCGCTTCCAGCGACTTCTCCGTCATGCCCGGATAGTGTTCGAGCTCCATGGTTTCGACCGTGCTGCCGTCGTTCAGGTCGCGCACGGTGCCGACAAAACAGGCCACCGCGCCGATCTTCGGATTGCGCGCGCGCAACGCGGCGACCTCGGCAGTGAGGTCGAAGTCTTCCGTCTGGACGCGAACGGGCATCTCTGGCTCCTAGGCGGCTTGGCGAGGTTTAGCGTGATCTGGCGGGTTTTTTAGCGACGATTCGACGCGTCTCAACCGCCGGTGACGGGTGGAAAGAACGCGACCTCGCAACCTTCGGTGACGCGTGCGCCGGCATCAGTCATCACGTGATTGCAGGCCATGCGCAGCGCGCGGCCTTCGGCAAGGGTGTCAGCCCAGGTGCCGCCGCGCACGCGCAACCAGGCGCGCACGTCGCCGACGGTCGAGATGCCGTCCGGCAGATCGACCGTTTCGTCGGCGGTGTCGAGCGCTTCGCGCACGCTTGCAAAATATCGGAGTTGAATCTTCATCGGGAAACCGCCGGCTTTGCCGGCCTCAGTTCAGCAATTCGGAAAAGGGGATGAAACGCACGGTCTCACCGGCGCTGATCGCGTGGTTCGGCGGATTGTCGATCAGGCCGTCACCCCACACGGTCGATGTCAGCACGGCCGAGCTCTGATTAGGAAACAGATCGAGGCCGCCGGCCGCATTGATACGCGCGCGCAGAAATTCGTTGCGCCGGTCGGCCTTCTTCTGCGTGAAATCCGCGCGCAACGACAGCGCGCGCGGCGCCACCGTCTGCATGCCGGCCAGAAGCAGGACGAACGGGCGAACGAACAGCAAAAAGGTCGCGAAGCTGGAAACCGGATTGCCCGGCAGGCCGATGAAGAAGGTTTCGGCTGACGCAGCCGCATCGGTCTGCTGCGCGGCACGGCGCACCGCGCCGAAGGCGAGTGGCTTGCCGGGTTTCATCGCGATCTGCCACATCGACAGGCGCCCCTCCGCCTCGACTGCCGGCTTGACGTGATCCTCCTCGCCGACCGACACGCCGCCGCAGGTGAGGATCAGATCGTGCGCTTGCGCGGCTTCGCGCAACGTCGCGCGGGTCGCGTCGAGTTTATCGGGGACGATGCCGTAGTCGGTGACTTCACAGCCTAGTTTTTCCAGCAGCCCGCGCAGCGTGAAACGGTTCGAGTTGTAGATCGCGCCGGGTTTCAGCGGTTCGCCAGGCATGGTCAATTCGTCGCCGGTGAAGAATACGGCGACTTTTACTCGGCGGCGCACCTGGAGTTCGGCGCAGCCGACCGACGCGGCGAGTCCCAATGCCTGCGGCGTCAGGCGCGTGCCCGCTGGAAGGATGGTCGAACCGTTACGGATGTCGGCGCCTTGGGCGGTGATCCATTCGCCGGGTGCTGGGTTGTGGAGGATCGTGACCTCGTTGCCGGCGGCCTCGGTTTGCTCCTGCATCACGATGGCGTCGGCGCCCGGCGGCACCGTAGCGCCGGTGAAGATGCGGGCTGCCGTGCCGGGTTTTAACGGCTCGGGCGCGTGGCCGGCTGGAATGCGTTGCGAGACCGGCAGGCGGCGGTTGCCATCGGTTGCCAGATCTTCTGCGCGGATCGCGTAGCCGTCCATTGAACTGGTGTTCATGGGGGGGACGTCGAGCGGCGACGTAACGTCTGCTGATAGCACGCGGTTGAGCGCGTCTAACGTGGGGATCGATTCCGTGCCGGTGATCGGGCTCGCTGCGCTGAGCAGGGTCGCCAACGCTTCGGCAGTGGAGAGCATCGGGGCGCGGGGCGTTGGGGTGGACATCTTCTGGTCTCGAAGCCGCTGGTTAAAAGAATATTGTAGCGGTCGAACTTGGTGGACGGTGGTGGGTGGGTGTTATGGTGGTTTTTTTGCCTTCGGCGCTGGCCGTTCCTTGATCTGGTTTTTGTGCCTTTCCTTGTTTTGTTAGTGGTCTATTAGCGTTGCCCCTGTGCGGGGCGGCACCTACTTTTTTTTGCATGCCGCAAAGAAAAGTAGGCAAAAGAAAGCGGCTCAAACCACTCCTGCTAAGCGGGGCCCGTAGTTTACACAGGGTAGTGGTGCATCTGGAATCTGTGTTCGTGCCCCTGCATGCGCCAGTGACAAGGGCGTCATTCTTCCGGCGGCGCTGCGCGCGCCGAAGAGCACTTCTTCAAACCAATCTCACCCGTCGCCCGTCGTATCGAGCGCGACGCTGTCGCGCTCGATACTCACGGTGTTACTCGCCCGTGTTCGCGACGATGAAGTCCTTTACGCGCTGTACGTCCGCCGGTAGCACTTCGAATCGCTGCGGCAGCGATTCCAGGCCCGAGAATGCGGCTGGGCGCTCCGGTTCGCGTAGCAGCGCTTCGCGGATCGTTTCGCCGAACTTGATCGGTTGCGCCGTCTCCAGCACGATCATCGGAATGCCCGCTTGCAAATGCTCGCGCGCTACCTTCAGGCCGTCTGCCGTGTGCGTGTCGATCATCGTGTCGTAACGCTCGAAGACGTCGCGGATCGCATCCACACGGTCCTCGTGGCTGCTGCGGCCCGACACGAAACCGAATTCCTTCACGCGCGCAAAATCACCGCTCGCCGCCAGGTCGAAACCGCCCTTCTCTTCGACGTCGCGGAACAGTTGAAGCACGCGCGCCGGGTCGCGGCCCAGCAGGTCGAACACGAAACGCTCGAAGTTCGAAGCCTTCGAAATGTCCATGCTCGGGCTGCTCGTGTGGTATGTCTCTGCCGCCTTGCGCACGCGGTAAATGCCGGTGCGGAAGAATTCGTCGAGCACGTCATTTTCGTTCGTCGCGACCACCAGCTTCTCGATCGGCAAACCCATCATGCGGGCGATGTGGCCCGCACATACGTTGCCGAAATTGCCCGACGGCACCGTGAACGACACGCGCTCGTCGTTCGACTTCGTCGCGGCAAAGTAGCCCTTGAAGTAGTACACGACTTGCGCCACCACGCGCGCCCAGTTGATCGAGTTGACTGTGCCGATCTTGTACTTCGCCTTGAACGCGTGGTCGTTCGAAACCGCCTTCACGATGTCCTGGGCGTCGTCGAACACACCCTCGACCGCGATGTTGAAAATATTCGGGTCCTGCAGGCTGTACATCTGCGCGGTCTGGAACGCGCTCATCTTCTTGTGCGGCGAGAGCATGAACACGCTGATGCCCTTTTTGCCGCGCATCGCGTATTCCGCTGCGCTGCCGGTGTCGCCCGACGTTGCGCCCAGAATGTTCAGCGTCTCGCCGTGTCTGGCCAGCGCGTACTCGAACAGGTTGCCGATCAACTGCATCGCCATGTCCTTGAACGCGAGTGTCGGACCGTTCGACAGTTCCAGCAGCGACAGCGGCGCGCCGTTCTCGACGCCCAGCGTCTTCAGCGGTGTGATCTGCGCGGCGCTTTCGTCGTCGCGCACGTGGCAATACGTCTTAGCCGTGTAGGTCTTGCGCGTCAGGGCGCGCAGGTCTTCGGCGGGGATGTCGTCGCTGAATTTCGACAGGATTTCGAAGGCGAGATCCGCGTACGGCAGCGTGCGCCAGCGCGCCAGTTCGTCGGCCGTGACGCGCGGATATTCGGCCGGCAGGTACAGGCCGCCATCTTTCGCAAGACCGCCCAGCAGAATGTCGGAAAACGTATGGCGCTCGCCGGCTCCGGCGCCGCGCGTAGAGAGGTAGTTCATATTCGGCCTAGTTCAGCGCTTCCATGCGCAGCTTCGTGACTTGCGAGACAACGGTCTTCAGCGCTTCGATCGTTTTGATCGCCGCGTTGACGTTCTTTTCAACCGTTTCGTGCGTAATCAGGATGATGTCGGTTTCGCCCTTGCCGTTCGCGTCGACCTGCTCCGATTCCTTCTGCAGCAGCGCGTCGATCGAAATGCCCCGATCCGCCAGAATGCGCGTGATGTCGGCCAGCACGCCCGTCACGTCAGCCACGCGCAGGCGCAGGTAGTAGCCGCTCGTCACTTCGTCGATCGGCAGGATCGGTGTGCTCGACAGGCTGTCCGGCTGGAACGCCAGATGCGGCACGCGATGCTCCGGGTCCGCCGTATGCAGACGTGTCACGTCGACCAGGTCGGCCACCACGGCGGATGCCGTCGGCTCCGCGCCCGCGCCCTTGCCGTAGTACAGCGTGGAGCCAACCGCGTCGCCGTGCACGACAACCGCGTTCATCGCGCCTTCCACGTTCGCCAGCAGGCGTTTTTCCGGAATCAGCGTGGGATGCACGCGTAATTCGATGCCCTTGTCCGTACGGCGCGAGATGCCAAGCAGCTTGATGCGGTAGCCGAGTTCTTCAGCGTATTTGATGTCGATTGCAGCCAGTTTGCTAATGCCTTCGACGTACGCCTTGTCGAACTGCACCGGCACACCGAACGCGATCGCGCTCATGATTGTCGCCTTATGGGCGGCGTCCACGCCCTCGATGTCGAAGGTCGGATCGGCTTCGGCGTAACCCAGTTCCTGCGCGGCTTTCAACGCGGTCGCGAAATCGAGCCCGCGGTCGCGCATCTCCGAGAGGATGTAGTTCGTCGTGCCGTTGATGATGCCGGCAATGTACTGGATGCGATTGGCCGTGAGCCCTTCGCGCAGCGCCTTGATGATCGGAATGCCACCCGCCACCGCCGCCTCGAACGCCACCATCACGCCGTTGGCGCGCGCCGCTTCGAAAATCTCCGTACCGTGCACGGCGAGCAGCGCCTTGTTGGCTGTCACCACATGCTTGCGATTCTTGATCGCGCGCAGGACAAGGTCGCGTGCCACGCCCGTGCCGCCGATCATTTCCGCCACGATATCGATCGACGGATCGTCGACCACCGCGTTGAAGTCATCGGTCAGCGCCACAGTGCCGGCTTCACTGCCGAGCGCCGCGGTCGCCTTGGCGGGATTGCGCACGGCAATGCGCGCAATCTCAATGCCGCGGCCCGCGCGGCGTTTGATTTCTTCCTGATTGCGGCGCAGTACCGTGAAGGTGCCGCTGCCTACCGTGCCGAAGCCCAGCAGTCCAACTTTGATCGGTTCCATGCAGCGTGTGTTTTCGAGTAAGGGATTAAAAGGAAACTGGGGCTGGCAGCGGCGCGCGCCGGGCGCGCCGTCCATCTCAAGCCGTGTGGCGTTTGCGGTAGCCGTCGAGGAAGCGCGCGATCCGGTTGATCGAATCCGCGAGGTCGTCCACGTTCGGCAGGAACACGACGCGGAAGTGATCCGGCGTCTTCCAGTTGAAACCGGTGCCTTGAACCAGCAGCACGCGCTCTTCCAGCAGAAGGTCGAGGATGAACTGCTGATCGTCCTTGATCGGATAAATCTTCGGGTCGAGGCGCGGGAACATATACAGCGCCGCCTCGGGCTTCACGCAACTCACGCCGGGGATGGCCGTCAGCATGTCATACGCGAGTTCGCGCTGTTTGTACAGGCGCCCGCTCGGCACGATCAGGTCGTTGATGCTCTGATAGCCGCCGAGCGCGGTCTGGATCGCGTACTGGCCGGGCACGTTCGGGCACAGGCGCATCGAGGCCAGAATGCCGAGCCCTTCGAAGTAGTCTTTGCCATTGCGGCGGTTCTCGCCGGTCAGGCCCGAGATGAACATCCAGCCGGCGCGGTAGCCGCACGAGCGGTAGCTCTTCGAGAGGCTGTTGAACGTGACGGTGAGCACGTCCTCGGAGAGCGCGGCCATCGACGTGTGCTTCTTGCCGTCATAGACGATCTTGTCGTAGACCTCGTCGGCAAAGATCACGAGGCCGTGCTGGCGGGCGATCTCGATCAGGCCGAGCAGCAGTTCGTCCGAGTAGAGCGCGCCGGTGGGGTTGTTCGGATTGATGACGACGAGCGCACGAGTATTCGGCGTGATTTTCGCGCGAATGTCGTCCAGATCGGGCATCCATCTATTCGATTCGTCGCAGATGTAATGCACCGGCGTGCCGCCCGACAGGCTTACGCCGGCGGTCCACAGCGGGTAGTCAGGCGCGGGCAGCAACACTTCATCGCCGTCGTTCAGCAGGCCCTGCAGCGCCATCACGATCAGCTCGGAGGCGCCATTGCCGATGTAGATGTCGTCCAGTTCGACGCCATGCACACCCTTTTGCTGCGTGTAATGCATGATCGCCTTGCGCGCGGCGAACACCCCCTTGGAATCCGAGTAGCCGGACGAGCCCGGCAGATTCAGGATCATGTCCTGGATGATTTCATCCGGCGCGTCGAAGCCGAACGGCGCGAGATTGCCGATGTTCAGCTTGATGATGCGGTGGCCCTCTTCTTCGAGCCGTTTCGCATGTTCGAGGACAGGCCCGCGAATGTCGTAGCAGACATTCAACAACTTGTTGGATTTGAGAATCGGTTTCACGGCGGGCACTTCATCCTGTTGATGGGCTTGGGCGAACAAGCGGGGGCGGAAAAACCGGGACCCGGGCAAGTCCGCCGATACGGGGAATTATGACGCGGCACGTCCGCCAGAGACGAGAAAAGCAGACGAAATGCGGGCAGAACCAGGGCAGGTAGCCGATGGGCCGCGCCCGTGCCCTCAGGGCGGCTTATGACAGCACATGAGGTGGCACTTGAGCGAGGGGCGCCGCAAGGCGGCTAAAAAGTTATAATTTAGCGGATTTTGGCCGACTTCCGCAATGCACCAACCGCATCGGCAAGCCTTTTCGGCCGCTTCTGTGTCACTCGCTGTGCCACTCGCGTGTCCCGCTCGCGTCAAACCGCCCTGCTTCCGTTCTGCCAGGTCAGGCCGCCAACACGCATGATGTCTCACGACGACTTCGGAAAACGAATTTGAAATTACATCAGGATTCCAGCGGCGCCCTCAACACCGTCACCGGTTACGGCGCCGGCTATGTCGAAATCAATCTGGTGCGCCACGTCGGCAGCATTCTCCTGCTGCCGGAAGCCCCCGTCATCCCCTGGCCTGTCTCCTCGTTCGAAGACCTGAGCGCCGAGCACTTCGCCATGCTGGTGGACGCCGCGCCCGAAGTGGTCATATTCGGCAGCGGTGAGAGGCTGCGCTTCCCCCATCCGCGCCTGACCGCCGCGCTCACCGCCAAACGCATCGGCGTCGAAACGATGGACTTCAAGGCCGCCTGCCGCACCTACAACATTCTGATGGCCGAGGGCCGCAAGGTCGCGGCCGCGTTGCTGATCGAAGCCTAGTGGCGCCGAGCAGCGGGTGTTTGCCTGACGTGCCGGCACCGGCCGTCGGGCATGGCAGCCGCCGCGTGCGCATCGCCGGACCGGCCGCGCGCCCTGGCCGCGCCACGGCCGATAACGTACACTGCGCGCCATTGGCGCCATGCCGGCGATCGCCATTTTCAAATAACACTGCCTCGCTGCCCACGCGGCGTCGCCAAAAAGGTTGAAATTCATGAACGATACGCCGACGAGGCTACCGCTCAACCGCACCACGATCCTGCTGCTGGTGCTGGCCCTCGCCGTAATCTGGTTCGTGCCGCTCGGCTGGCGGCATCTGCTGCCGAGCGACGAAGGCCGCTACGCCGAAATGGCGCGCGAAATGTTCGTCACCGGCGACTGGATCACGCCGCGCTACAACGGCTACAAGTATTTTGAGAAGCCACCGCTGCAAACCTGGCTCAACGCGCTCACGTTCGCGTGGTTCGGCATCGGCGAATGGCAGGCGCGGCTCTACACCGCGCTGACGGGCTTTGCCGGCGTGCTGTTGATCGGCTTCACCGGGGCGCGCGTGTTCAATGCGGCGACCGGCGTGTTCGCGGCGATCGCGCTGGCCACGTCGCCGTACTGGAACCTGATGGGCCACTTCAACACGCTCGACATGGGCCTGTCGTTCTGGATGGAGCTGACGCTCTGCGCGCTGCTGCTGGCGCAGCGCCCCAACCTGCCGACGGCCAACGTGCGGGCATGGATGTGGGTGTGCTGGGGGGCGATGGCGCTGGCGGTGCTGTCCAAGGGCCTCGTCGGCGTGATCCTGCCGGGTGCGGTGCTGGTGCTGTACACCCTCGTCGCACGCGACTGGGCCGTATGGAAGCGTCTGCATCTGATCGGCGGCCTGATCGTGTTCTTCGCGATCGTCACGCCGTGGTTCGTACTCGTGCAGCAGCGCAACCCGGAATTCCTGAACTTCTTCTTCATCGTTCAACAGTTCAAGCGCTATCTGACGCCTGAACAGAACCGCCCCGGGCCGTTCTACTATTTCGTGCCGGTGCTGCTGGTCGGCTTCCTGCCGTGGTTGTCGGTGACCTTCCAGAGCGTGCGCCATGCGTGGCGCTTGCCGCGCCAGCCGAACGGCTTCGCGCCGGTCACGCTGATGCTGGTATGGACCGCGTTCATCTTTCTGTTCTTCAGCGCCTCTCACTCCAAGCTGCTTTCGTACACGCTGCCGATCGCGCCGCCGATCGCCCTGCTTATCGGCATGTACCTGCCGCTCGTCACACGTGACCAGTTGCGCCGCCATCTGGCCGGCTATGCGTTGTTTCTCGTCGTGGCCGCGTTTGCCGCGATGTTCATGGGGCGCTTCGGCAACGCGCGCAACCCGACCGAGCTGTACGTCGAATACCGCACCTGGGTGCTGGCGGCGCTCGGCGTCGCCTTCGTGGTCACGCTGTTCGCGCTGTGGCTGAACCGCCGCAGCCGCGTCGGCACCCTTGGCGCCGTCGCGAGCTTTGGCGCGGCGTGGCTGCTGCTCGGCACGATCGCCGGCACGGGTCACGACGTGTTCGGTCGCCTGAGTTCCGGCGCGCCGCTCGCGCCCGCGATCAAGGCCGAAATCGCGAAGTTGCCGGCCGATACGCCGTTCTACTCGGTCGGCGTGCTCGACCATACGATGCCGTTCTACGTCGACCACACGATGATCATGGTCGAACATCCGGACGAACTGGCGTTCGGCATATCCGTCGAACCGCAGAAATGGGTGCCGACGGTCGACGCGTGGATCGAGCGCTGGAAGGCCGATCGCTATGCGCTCGCGCTGATCCCGCCGTCCACTTACGACAGGCTGCTCAAAGAGGGGCTGCCGATGCAGGTGATCGCGCGCGACTCGCGCCGGGTGGTGGTGATGAAGCCCGTGGCGGTGCCCGCATCCGACGCTGCGGCGCAGAACGCACCGGCGCCCGACGCACCCGCACCAGTGGAAAAACCACAACAATGACCCCATCTCAGGAACTGACCGTTCGATGAACCCGATTTCGCTCTTTTGTATCCTCGCAGGCGTCACGTTGAACGCCGGTGCGCAGTTGCTGCTCAAAGCCGGAACGAATGCCGTTGGACACTTCGAATTCACCCGTGCGAACATCCTGCCCATCGCCTTTCGCCTCGCGACCCAACCGCCGATCATCGGCGGGCTGGCCTGTTATGTGATCAGCGTGGGCGTATGGGTGATCGGACTCTCGCGGGTGGACGTGTCGATCGCCTATCCGATGTTGTCGCTCGGATACGTCGTCAACGCGTTCGCGGCGTGGTATCTATTCGGCGAAGTGATGTCGGTACAGAAGCTGGTGGGGATCGGCGTCATCCTGATCGGCGTGGTCGTCCTGGCGCGCAGCTAGGCGGCACGGCCCCGGCAGCACGGCGCCGGGCACGATTTATTACCGTTTATTGCGCGGCACTGATGCGCGCGCCGCGAAAATGCCGGCGGAAAAAGATGCGGAAAACCGGGCATCGTCGCCGGATAAGTAAAACGTAAGCTTGGCCGCGGTAAGCTTGGCGGTTGCGCCCTTTTTTAGTCGTGGCCTTGGGTTTGCGCGTAGTTTGTGATCTACTTCGCGCCCTTCGGGTTGCGCCCCTTTCAATCGAGCGAAGCATTCATGAGCCAGTCAACAGTCCCGTTTTTGCCGTTTGTCAAACCTGAGATCGATGAAGAGACGATTCAGGGCGTCGCCGACGTGCTCCGCTCCGGTTGGATCACGACCGGCCCGCAGAACCAGAAGTTCGAAGCGGCGTTGTCCGAGTTCTGCGGCGGCCGTCCGGTGCGCACGTTCAATTCCGGCACCGCGACGCTTGAAATCGGGCTGCGTATCGCCGGTGTGGGCGAAGGCGACGAGGTCATCACCACGCCCGCCTCGTGGGTCGCGACCAGCAATGTGGTCTACGAAGTCGGCGCGACGCCGGTGTTCGTCGACATCGATCCGGTCACCCGCAACATCGACCTCGATCTGCTGGAAAAGGCCATCACGCCGCGCACCAAGGCGATCATTCCGGTGTATCTGTCGGGCCTGCCGGTCGACATGGACCGGCTGTATGAAATCGCCCGCGCCCACAAGCTGCGCGTGATCGAAGACGCCGCGCAGGCGTTCGGCTCGACGTGGAAAGGCGAACGCATCGGCAAACTCGGCGATATGGTCTCGTTCAGCTTCCACGCGAACAAGAATCTGACCTCGATCGAAGGCGGCGCACTGGTGCTGAACAACGAGGAAGAAGCGATCCTTGCGCAGAAGTACCGCCTGCAAGGCATCACTCGCACCGGCTTCGACGGCATGGACTGCGACGTGCTGGGCGGCAAGTACAACCTGACGGACGTCGCCGCGCGCGTCGGCCTCGGTCAGTTGCCGCATGTGGAGCGTTTCCTCGCACAGCGCAAAAAGCTCGTGCGCGCCTATTTCGCCGGGCTCGAAGGCGGCGCGGCGGTCAAGCTGGGCATCGGCCTGCCGTTTGCCGACTTCGAAAACAGCAACTGGCACATGTTCCAGATCACGCTGCCGCTCGAAAAACTGTCGATCGACCGTGCGGGCTTCATGGGCCAGTTGAAGGAACGCGGCATCGGTTCGGGCGTGCACTACCCGGCGATTCACCTGTTCTCGCTGTACCGTGCGCGCGGCTTCAAGGAAGGCATGTTCCCCCATGCGGAGCGCTACGGCGCCACCACCGTCACGTTGCCGCTGTTCACGCTGATGAACGAGGGCGACGTGGAGCGGGTCTGCCGCGCGGTCAATGAAATTTGCGAACAATACGGAAAATAAGCGGAAATGATTTATTCGGAACATCGCGCCGTCGCACCGGAAGTGTCGATCATCATCCCGGTGTACAACGAGGAAGCCGGGCTGGCCGCGCTGTTCGCGCGCCTCTACCCGGCGCTCGACGCGCTCGGCACCGGTTATGAAGTGATCTTCATCAACGACGGCAGCCGCGACAAATCCGCCGCCCTGCTCGCCGAGCAGTTCCGCGCGCGGCCCGACACGACCCGCGTGATCCTGCTGAACGGGAATTACGGCCAGCATATGGCGATTCTGGCGGGCTTCGAGCAGTCGCGCGGCGAGATCGTGATCACGCTCGACGCCGACCTGCAGAATCCGCCGGAGGAAATCGCCAAGCTGGTCAACAAGATGCGCGAAGGCTACGACTACGTCGGCACGATCCGTCTGCAACGCCAGGACAGCTTGTGGCGCCGCAAGGCGTCGCGCGCGATGAACCGTCTGCGCGAGCGCATTACGCGCATCAAGATGACCGACCAGGGCTGCATGCTGCGCGCGTACAGCCGGCACATCATCGACACGATCAATCGCTGCGGTGAAATCAACACCTTCATTCCGGCGCTCGCGTACACCTTCGCGCAGAACCCGGTCGAGATCGAAGTCGCGCACGAAGAGCGTTTTGCCGGCGAATCGAAGTACTCGCTGTATTCGCTGATCCGTTTGAATTTCGACCTCGTCACCGGCTTCTCGGTGGTGCCGCTGCAATGGCTGTCGTTCATCGGCGTGATCCTGTCGCTCGGATCCGCGGCACTGTTCGTGCTGCTGCTGATTCGCCGCTTCATCATCGGCGCGGAAGTGCAAGGTGTGTTCACGCTGTTCGCTGTTATCTTCTTCCTGCTTGGCGTGATCATCTTCGCGTTGGGCCTGCTGGGTGAATACATCGGCCGGATTTATCAGCAGGTGCGCGCGCGTCCGCGTTATCTGGTGCAGACGATTCTCGAGCAGCGCGACGGCACCACCGTGACCGAAGCGCCGCGTCAGGCGGTCGTGCAGGCCGTGCAGGCCGCGCCGCTGATCGATCAGGGCCCGAATCCATGAAGCCGTGCGCCGTCGTATTCGCGTATCACAACGTCGGCGTGCGCTGCCTGCAGGTGCTGCTCGCGCGTGGCGTCGACGTGGCACTGGTCGTCACGCATGAGGACAGTCCGACCGAAAACATCTGGTTCGGCAGCGTCGCCTCGGTTGCGGCCGAGCACGGCATTCCGGTCGTCACGCCGGCCGATCCGAAGAGCCCGGAACTGCGCGCCGCGGTCAGCGCCGCGCGCCCGGACTTCGTTTTCTCGTTCTACTACCGCCACATGTTGCCGGTCGACCTGCTGGCGCTCGCCGCACGGGGCGCTTACAACATGCACGGCTCGCTTCTGCCGAAGTACCGCGGCCGCGTGCCGACCAACTGGGCGGTGATCCACGGCGAAACCGAAACCGGCGCGACGCTGCACGAAATGGCTGCCAAGCCCGACGCGGGCGCGATCATCGCGCAAACGCCGGTGCCGATCCTGCCCGACGACACCGCCGCGCAAGTGTTCGACAAAGTCACGGTGGCCGCGGAACAGACCCTGTGGCGCGTGCTGCCGGCCTTGCTGGCGGGCGAAGCGCCGCATCTGCCGAACGATCTGTCGCACGGCAGCTACTACGGCGGGCGCAAGCCGGAAGACGGCCGGATCGATTGGAACCAACCCGCGCAACAGGTCTACAACCTGATCCGCGCGGTCGCGCCGCCCTATCCCGGCGCATTCACCGATATCGCAGGCCACCGCTTCATCGTCGCCCGCGCGCGTCTGGCTACGCCCGGCGCGCTTCGCTCGGATTTGCCCCCGGGCCTGCACGTAAGCGATAATGCCGTTTTTGCGATATGCGGCGACGGTCGCTCGATCGCCATCCACGAATTGCGGCACCAGCATGACGGCAACGAAACCGTTGTCACCGCGGCCGAATTCGCCCGGCTCATCCAAACTCCCCTCGAAACTCCCCGTTACTCATGAAAAAAGTCCTGATTCTGGGTGTGAACGGCTTTATCGGCCATCACCTGTCCAAACGCATTCTCGAAACGACCGATTGGGAAGTCTTCGGGATGGACATGCAGACCGAACGTCTGGGTGACCTGATCAACCATGAGCGGATGCACTTCTTCGAAGGCGACATCACGATCAACAAGGAGTGGGTCGAGTATCACGTCAAGAAGTGCGATGTGATCCTGCCGCTGGTCGCGATCGCCACGCCCGCCACGTACGTGAAGCAGCCGCTGCGCGTGTTCGAACTCGACTTCGAAGCGAACCTGCCGATCGTGCGTTCGGCCGTCAAGTACGGGAAGCACCTCGTGTTCCCGTCGACCTCCGAGGTCTACGGCATGTGCACGGACGAGCAGTTCGATCCGGAAGAGTCGCAACTGTCGTATGGCCCGATCAACAAGCCGCGCTGGATCTACGCGTGCTCCAAGCAGTTGATGGACCGCGTGATCTGGGGTTACGGCATGGAAGGCCTGAACTTCACGCTGTTCCGTCCGTTCAACTGGATCGGCCCGGGCCTCGACTCGATCTATACGCCGAAGGAAGGCAGCTCGCGCGTGGTCACGCAGTTCCTCGGCCACATTGTGCGCGGCGAGAACATCAGCCTGGTGGACGGCGGCGCACAAAAGCGCGCGTTCACGGATATCGACGACGGCATCGGCGCGCTGATGAAGATCATCGAAAACAAGGACGGCGTCGCCACGGGCAAGATCTACAACATCGGCAACCCGACCAACAACTTCTCGGTGCGCGAGCTCGCGCACAAGATGCTGACGCTGGCCGCCGAATTCCCGGAATACGCCGAGCTGGCCAAGAAGGTGCAACTGGTCGAAACGTCCTCGGGCGCGTACTACGGTGCGGGCTACCAGGACGTGCAGAACCGCGTGCCGAAGATAGACAACACGATGCAGGAACTCGGCTGGGCGCCGAAGTCGACCTTCGACGAAGCGCTGCGCAAGATCTTCGAAGCGTATCGCGGCCACGTCGCCGAAGCTCGCGCCCTCGTCGAACAACAATAAGGCCTGATCCTTGGCTCGTATCGTCCTGAAGATCGACGTCGACACGCTGCGCGGCACCCGCGAAGGCGTGCCGAATCTCGCGCGCATCTTCGACCGCTTCAAGGCGCGCGCCACTTTCCTCTTCAGCCTCGGGCCCGACCACACCGGTTGGGCGATGCGCCGCGTGTTGCGGCCGGGCTTTCTGAAGAAGGTGTCGCGCACCTCGGTGGTCGAACATTACGGCATCAAGCAATTGATGTACGGCGTGCTGCTGCCGGGCCCGGATATCGGCGTGAAGACCGCCGCGGAAATGCGCGCGATTCACGAGGCCGGTTTCGAATGCGGCATCCACACCTGGGACCACGTGTACTGGCAGGACAACGTGCGTTCGCAAGATCAGGAGTGGACCGAGAAGCAGATGCAGAAGAGCTTCAACCGCTTCGTCGCGATCTTCGGCGCGCCGCCCGTCACGCACGGTGCGGCGGGCTGGCAGATGAACGGACATGCGTTCGAGCAGATCGACGCGTGGGGCATGCACTACGCGTCCGACGGGCGCGGCCACTCGCCGTATCTGCCGGTGGTCGACGGCCGGCAACTGTCGCACGTGCAGATGCCCACCACGCTGCCCACGCTCGACGAAGTGCTCGGCGTGGATGGGGTCGATGAGCACAACGTCGCCGCATGGATGTTGAAGCACACCGCAAACAATCCGCACGATCAGGTGTTCACGCTGCACGCGGAGCTCGAAGGACAAAAGCTCGCGCCGATTTTCGAACAGCTGCTGGAAGGCTGGCGCGCGCAAGGCCACACCTTCGCGACCATGGGTGATTACTACGCCACGCTAGACCGCAGCACGCTGCCATCGTACCCTGTTACGTGGGGCGAAATTCCAGGCCGCTCCGGCGAGCTGATTGTCCAGCCCTGACTGGCCAATTTCTCGCCGGCACTGACGACCAGGCCGCCGCGCGAGCAACCACCACACGCGCCAGTCGCCCTCCCCGAAAGCCTCGATGCCAGGCCGACGCCGCAGCAGTTGCAAGTGCAAGTGCTGCGGCGTCGGCCATAACAACCGGAGAACCTCGTGCCCATCGCAGTCGACCAACCCATCCCCGACTTTACCGCCCCCGCTACCGGTGGCGAGATCACGCTGTCCAAGCTGCGGGGCAAGAAGGTGGTGCTGTATTTCTACCCGAAGGACAACACGCCGGGCTGCACGACCGAAGGTCTGCAATTCCGCGATCTGTATCCGAAGTTCAGGAAAGCCGGCGCGGAAATTCTCGGCGTGTCACGCGACAGCCTGCGCTCCCATGACAATTTCAAGGCAAAGCTCGAACTGCCGTTTCCGTTGATCTCGGACCCGGAAGAAACCTTGTGTGCGCTCTTCGGCGTCATGAAATTGAAGAAAATGTATGGCAAAGAAGTGCGTGGGATCGAACGCTCCACGTTCCTGATCGACGCCGAAGGCGTGCTGCGCCAGGAGTGGCGCGGCGTGAAAGTGCCAGGGCATGTCGATGACATTCTGGAGGCTGTACAAGCGCTTTGAGGCGCGTTATATTGGGTTCCAATGAGTGCCTGTCCACCCCACACTTTTCGTCGCTGCGCCAGACTTGACGGCCGTTTTGTCGGCTCCGTCGAAGTCATGAGGCGCAACGCGATAACCGAAGGCGAGCCGCTTGTCCCGTACGCCGGGGCGGCGGCTTTTTTAATTGCGCGCGGCCGTGCGTTCACTCGGCCACGCGCTTCCGTTAAGGAGCCGATCGAAAACCAGGCGAACCGGCATCTCTAGACCGAATGCGCGCCTCCGGGCGCAAACTGCGTGCGCACTCACTGGCACCGGCAGAATGCGACAGGCGGCGCACGAAATGTGACCCGATTAATTCGAGGGAAACCATGCCTTTGCCTACCCCCCCCAGCAAGCTCGGCAATCTCCTGCCGCCTGACGAATACAAGGCCAAAGCCGCCACGCCGGCGCGCTCCGCCGCGAAGAAACAGGCAGTCGGAGGGGAATCAGCAGAGTCGGCCGATTACGGCCGCGCGAACGTCGCCACACCGATGGCGCACGCCGCCAATGCCGCGACCACGTTGCGGCCCGTGCCGGCATCGTCGGCCTCCCCTGCTGCGTCTGCATCCGCCGAGCAAGCCGCACCGGCGCGCGACGCAGGCGCGCGCGGTCGCAAATCGAAGCAGACCGCCGCCTTGCTGCAACCGGTTCCCGCTACCCGTCCGCAAGCCGAACCAGCGGTCGTTCCTACGCCTGCGGCCAAATCGCAGCCGGTCGTCGCGCGCGCGCCAAGCGCGAAAGACCCGACCGCCAGCACGCCCGCAGCCGCAGCACCCAGCACGCGCGGCACCAGCAAGAAGCGCGGCGCAGCCGCAGACCCGCTCGAAATGCAGAAGCTTTTCGTGCTCGACACGAACGTGCTGATGCACGATCCAAGCTGCCTGTTCCGTTTCGAGGAACACGACGTCTATCTGCCGATGATGACGTTGGAAGAACTCGACAACCACAAGAAGGGCATGTCGGAAGTCGCGCGCAACGCGCGGCAGGTGAGCCGCACGCTGGACGCGTTGGTGGCGAACGCCGGCAACATCTCGGACGGCATTTCACTTGCGCGTCTCGGCAGCCGTGAGGCGTCCGGGCGCCTGTACTTCCAGACCAAGCTCAACGCCATCGAGCCGGTCGAAGGTCTGCCGGAAGGCAAGGCCGACAACCAGATTCTCGGCGTGGTGCGGGCGTTGCAGCGCGACCGGATGGATCGCCAGGTCGTGCTGGTGTCGAAAGACATCAACATGCGCATCAAGGCGCATGCACTCGGCCTGCCCGCGGAAGACTACTTCAACGACCAGGTACTCGAAGACAGCGATCTGCTGTACTCGGGCATCCGCGCGCTGCCCCAGGATTTCTGGACCAAGCACGCGAAGGGCATGGAAAGCTGGCAGGACACCAAAACCGGCACCACGTATTACCGCGTGACGGGTCCGCTCTGCGCTTCGATGCTGGTCAACGAATTCGTCTATCTGGAACCGCAGAACGGCGAGCCGACGTTTCATGCGCTGGTGCGCGAGCTGAACGGCAAGACGGCGCTGCTGCAAACCTTGCGCGACTACGGCCACCACAAGAACAACGTGTGGGGCATCACGGCGCGCAATCGCGAGCAGAACTTCGCGCTGAACCTGCTGATGAATCCGGAGATCGACTTCGTCACGCTGCTGGGTCAGGCTGGCACCGGCAAAACGCTGGTCGCGCTCGCGGCCGGTCTTGCCCAGGTGCTCGACGACAAGCGCTACAACGAGATCATCGTGACGCGCGCCACGGTGCCGGTCGGTGAAGACATCGGCTTTCTGCCGGGTACGGAAGAGGAAAAAATGCAGCCGTGGATGGGTGCATTCGACGACAACCTCGAAGTCCTGCAGAAAACCGACGACGCCGCCGGCGAATGGGGCCGCGCCGCGACTCAGGAACTGATCCGCTCGCGCCTGAAGGTCAAGAGCATGAACTTCATGCGCGGCCGTACGTTCGTGGACAAGTATCTGATCATCGACGAGGCGCAAAACCTGACGCCGAAGCAGATGAAGACGCTGGTCACGCGCGCGGGTCCAGGCACGAAGATCATCTGTCTCGGCAATATCGCGCAGATCGATACGCCTTACCTGACGGAAGGCAGTTCGGGCCTGACGTACGTGGTCGACCGCTTCAAAGGCTGGGCGCACAGCGGGCATGTGACGCTGGCGCGTGGCGAGCGCTCGCGCCTGGCGGATTACGCGTCGGAGATTCTTTAAGTTTCAATGCTTTAGCTTCGGCTAGAAGCCGCGTCCGGGTCAGCCCGGACGTGGCTTTTTTATTGGGCACACGTTCCCGCTGGGCAACACTTAGCGCACAAACTTCAAGTGAGTTATCAAGAATTCTTGCCTGAGCCAGGTTCGACGGGCTACCATCCCGAAATCGTCCGCCATTAAACGAGCGTTTACCGCTCCCTTCGTCTTCATGCGCCGACTCGCCTTTTCGCTGCTGACCGTTTTGCTGCTCGCCGCTTGCGCCGGCGCGCCGCAAAACACGTCGCGCGGGCCGGGTTCATCGGTCGTGGTCACGAACGGCGCCTATCATGCGCCGCCGCCGGGTTTCCCGAATTTCGTCGATCACAGCATCGGTCGCGAGGAAATCTCAATCCAGGCGATGAGTCTGGTCGGCATTCCATACCGCTGGGGTGGTAATACGCCCGATAGCGGCTTCGATTGCAGTGGATTGGTTCGCTATGTGGTGTCACGCGCTGCATCCGTCAATCTGCCGCGGACTACCGCGGATATGAGCGGCCGCGGCGAATCGATCGAACCGGATGAAATTGCGCCGGGCGATCTGATTTTCTTCAACACCACCGGACGCGCGCATTCGCATGTCGGCATTTATGTGGGCAAGCTGCGCTTTGTTAACGCGCCGTCGACGGGCGGCACCGTGCGGCTCGACTACCTGACCAATCCGTATTGGGCCAAGCGCTTCGACGGTATTCGTCGGGTGGCGGCTCCGGCTGCGACACCGGCGCCGTTCGATACGCCGAGCTATCAGGCGGCGGCGCCTCAACCCGAGCGTGTCGCGCCGGTGGCTCAGGCTCAGTCGGCACAGGCTTATGCGGGTGCCGCGGTGACAGCGCAAGCTTGGGGCTACTCGGCAAGTTCTGCGGCGACGCGGCCTTCGGGCTATGCAGCAGCCTCTGTTGCGCCGCAAGCGTCGGGCTATGCGGGAGTCCCTGCTGCTGCGGAAGCTTCGGGCTATGCCGCGAACCCTGTGACGCCACAGCAAACGGCGCGTGTCGCGGCGACCACTCGTCCGCCGTTGACCGCAACCGGCCAACCTACGGTAGCCGCGACTGCGGCACCGCAAGCTGATCCGTTCGAGCCCCCACCGCCTGGTATGAGCGCCGCGCAGATGCAAGCGCGCGCGGCAGGTGCGGTGTCTCCGGGGTCCGTGCCGACCGCTCAGGCGAGTACGTATGACGCTGTTGCCGGCTCGGCGAATCAGCAGACAGCGGCTGCGCGTGCTGAACCGCCAACGGTTACGGCTCGCGCGCCTGATCCGATCGACGCGGCTGCCGATGCGTTCGAGCCGCCGCCACCCGCTTCCGTCGCCGTGCGCCAGGCCCAACAAGCTCGTCAAGCCGAGGGGAACGCGGGCGTGCAGATCATGCGCGCCTCGACCGCATCGCGTGGCACCCCTGCCCCCACGCAAACCACCGACGACCCAATCGCGCGCTTTGCCAACGGCAGTTTCTAACGGCTCAGGCCGTGGCTCATTGCTCGTAGCGACGGCCGTGCCGCTCGAATTCAGTCTCCCGGTAGCGCCCACACTCCGCACCTGGAACCTGCCCATCCCCGCTGCGCTGCCGATCTGCTATCGTCATCGATATTCTTCCGACAGCGGGTGATAACGATGGATCTCGGGCTGAATGACAAGGTGGTATTAATCACGGGCGGCAGCAAAGGGATCGGGTTCGCCTGCGCCCGGGCGTTCGCCCTCGAGGGCGCAAAGGTCGCGATCGTTTCGCGCGACCCCGCCAATCTCGCACGCGCTTACGAACAGTTGAAGCAGGAGGGTCTGCACGTGCATCGCACTCGCGCCGACCTGCACGAACCGCACAGTGCTGCGGACATCGTCGAGGAAGTCAGCACCGCCGTCGGCCCCATCGACGTGTTGATCAACAGCGCCGGCGCAGCCCGCCGCTATGACCCGGAAACGCTGGACGCCGACGCGTTCCGCGCCACCATGGAAGCCAAATATTTCCCTTACATCTACCCGCAGCAGGAAGTGCTGCGGCGCATGGCCGAGCGCGTCAAGGCCGGCGACGGCGCCGCACCCGGCACGATCGTCAACATCATCGGCATGGGCGGCAAAATCGCTAGCGACATCCATATCGCCGGTGGTGCCGCCAATGCCGCGCTGATGCTCGCCACCGTCGGCCTCGCCCATTACTACGCGCGCTACGGCATCCGCATCAACGCAATCAATCCGGGGGCGACGCTGACCGAGCGCGTCGAGGAAGCAGTCAAGCTGGAAGCGTCGCGGCAAGGCATCGAAAACGCGGACGCGCTGGCGCGCGGGCAGGCCAAGGTGCCGCTCGGACGCTATGCAAAACCGGAGGAAATCGCTGACGTCGCGCTGTTTCTGGCGAGCCGCCGCGCGAGCTATGTGACGGGCGCAATCGTCCCGATGGATGGAGGCAGCACGCCGCTGATTTGAGTGGCGCGCTTTATTTGCAGCTTTTAGGGGTGTGCGGCCCGGTGCTTTTGGCTCCGGGCTCCATGGCAGAGCATTGTGCGGACTGCCTTCGCCGTCCGCACTTGCCGTTTACAGGAAGCGGTGGCCGAGCCACCAGGCAGCCGCGGAGAGCGCTGCGGAGGCCGGAATCGTCAGAATCCACGCCCAGACGATGTTGCCCGCTACCCCCCAACGCACCGCACTCAACTTCTGCGTCGCGCCGACACCGACGATCGCGCCGGTAATCGTATGCGTGGTGGACACTGGAATGCCGAGCCACGACGCGGTGAACAGCGTGATCGCCCCGCCCGTCTCGGCGCAAAAACCGCCTACCGGCTTCAGCTTGGTGATCTTCTGGCCCATCGTGCGGACAATCCGCCAACCGCCGAACAACGTGCCGATACCCATCGACAGATAGCAGCCACCGATCACCCACAGCGGCGGTGCGTCCGCGATCGACGAGGCATAGCCGGTCGCGATCAGCAGCATCCAGATGATGCCGATGGTCTTCTGCGCATCGTTACCGCCGTGGCCGAGGCTATACAAACCTGCTGAGACAAGTTGCAGACGCCGGAAACGCCGGTCGACCTTGCTCGGTGGCGTGCGGAAATAGATCCACGAGACCGCCAGCATGAAGAACGAGCCGAGTACGAAACCGAGCAGCGGCGAGATGAAAATGAAGGTAACCGTCTTCATCAACCCGTCGAAATTGAGTGAACCCCAGCCCGACTTGGCAAGCGCCGCGCCCACCAGCCCACCGATCAGCGCATGCGACGAGCTGGACGGAATACCGTAATGCCACGTGATGATGTTCCAGCCGATCGCGCCGACCAGCGCGCCAAAAATGACGTAGTGGTCAACGATATTCGGATCGATTGTGCCTTTGCCGACCGTTTGCGCCACTTTCAGGTGGAACACAAAATACGCGATAACGTTGAATGCCGCCGCAAAGGCCACGGCCTGCTGTGGTTTCAGCACGCCGGTCGACACGACCGTGGCGATCGAATTCGCCGCGTCGTGGAAACCGTTCATGAAGTCGAAAATCAGCGCGACGGCAACCAGGCCGGCGACGACCCAGATAGCGAGTTGTATCGATTGCATTATGCGTTTTCCAGCACGATGCCTTCGATGATGTTCGCCACGTCCTCACACTTGTCGGTGATCGTTTCGAGCAGTTCGTAAATGGCCTTCAGCTTGATCAGCGTCTTGACGTTGTCTTCTTCGCGGAAAAGCTTCGACATCGCCGAGCGCAGCACGCGGTCGGCTTCCGATTCCAGACGGTCGATGTCCTCGCACGCCTTCAGGATCTGGCTCGCCTGCTTCATGTCCGACAGCAGGCTGACGGCGAACTGCACACGCTCGGAGGTGGCCGTGCAGATATGCGCCAACTGGCTCGCTTCGGAGGTTACCGCCTGCACGTCGTACAGCGAGATAGCGGTAGCGACGTCCTCCATCAGATCGAGGATGTCGTCCATCGTGGTGATCAGCTTGTGGATCTCGTCGCGGTCGAGCGGCGTGATGAAGGTCTTGTGCAGCAGGTCGATGGCTTCGTGGGTGAGCTTGTCAGCGGCCTTTTCGGCCTTCTGCACGTTTTGCTTGTGGGTCTCGGCGTCCTGCAGGTTGTCGATCAGCAGCTCGAGTTCGCGGCTTGCAGAGACGATGCACGTTGCGTGCGCATTGAAAATTTCAAAGAACTTGCCCTCGGTGGGCATGAAACGACCGAACATTGGGATCCCGAAAATTGGTCACATTATGGCTGACATAAAACCGCCACATTGTACCGTTCCGGGATCGACGCCGCACTTTTGAAAGCACCGTTACAACAGGCGCTTCACTTATCTCTTCACTTATCTCTTCACTCGCTGTAGAAATTCTGCGCACCGGCAAAATTGTCGAACTTCGTGAATTGGCCGTGGAACGTAAGGCGAACAGGGCCGATCGGACCATTCCGCTGTTTACCGATGATAATCTCCGCCGTGCCCTTGTCCGGGCTGTCCGGGTTGTACACCTCATCGCGGTAAATGAACAGAATGACGTCCGCATCCTGCTCGATAGCGCCGGATTCGCGCAAGTCGGACATGATCGGCCGCTTGTTCGGGCGCTGCTCAAGACCCCGGTTGAGCTGCGACAACGCGATCACGGGTACGTCGAGTTCTTTGGCGAGACTCTTCAGCGAACGCGAGATTTCCGAGATTTCGGTCGCACGGTTTTCACCCGACGACGAACCGCTCATCAGTTGCAAATAGTCGATGATGATCAGGCCGAGCTTGCCGCACTGGCGCGACAGCCGACGCGCGCGGGAGCGCAATTCCATCGGGTTCAGGCCGCCGGTTTCGTCGATGAAAATCTGCGCCTCGCTCATTTTCTGCACCGCGTGCGTGAGCTTCGGCCAATCCTCGTCAGTCAGACGCCCGGTCCGCATGCGGTGCTGGTCGAGCCGGCCGACCGAGCCCAGCATACGCATGGTGAGCTGCGAGCCCGGCATTTCCATGGAGAACACGGCGACCGGCAGGCCGTACTCGACCGCCACATATTCGCCGACGTTCATCGAAAACGCCGTCTTACCCATCGACGGGCGCCCTGCCACGATGATCAGCTCACCACCGTGCATGCCCGAAGTCATGCGATCCAGATCGACGAAGCCAGTCGGCGTGCCGGTCACATCGCTCGGATTGGCGGTGTGATACAGCGTGTCGATCCGCTCGACCACCTCGGTCAGGAGCGGCCCGATCTCCAGGAAGCCCTGCGTGCCACGCGCGCCGTCTTCAGCGATCGAAAACACCTTCGATTCGGCCTCGTCCAGCAACTGGCGGACTTCCTTGCCCTGCGGATTGAAAGCGTCGGCGGAAATTTCGTCGGCCACGGATACGAGGCGGCGCAGCACCGCACGATCGCGCACGATTTCCGCGTAGCGGCGGATATTGGCCGCGCTTGGCGTGTTCTGCGCCAGCGCGTTCAGGTACGCCAGACCGCCGACCTCTTCCGCCTTGCCCGAGGTGCCGAGCGCCTCATACACGGTAATCACGTCGGCCGGACGCGTCGCCGCGATCAGCTTGCCGATGTGCTCGAAAATGATGCGGTGGTCGTATCGGTAAAAATCGCTCTGTGACAGGAAGTCGGCGATGCGGTCCCATGCCGCGTTGTCGAGCAGCAGGCCGCCCAGCACCGACTGCTCGGCTTCGATCGAATGCGGCGGGACTTTCAGCGACTCGATTTGGGGATCTTTGGACGGTGCGTTCATGGAGAGGAATTATCGGGGTAAATGCGCGCGGAGGGAAATCAAAAACCGATACTTCGGTGCATCGAAAACGGGCAATAAAAAAGGCAGGGGCCGGTCACCCGGCCCCTGCCTTTTGCCAGCAACAACCTGGCAGATGCTACTACATGCTTAGACGTGTTCGCCGATCACAGCCACGTTGACATCGACGAGAACGTCGGTGTGCAGCGAGACCTGAACAGCGTGGTCGCCAACCAGCTTCAGCGGGCCTTCCGGCAGACGCACTTGCGCCTTTTCCACTGCGAAGCCTTGCTTAACCAGTGCGTCAGCGATGTCCGCGTTCGTCACCGAACCGAACAGACGGCCGTCGACGCCAGCCTTCTGATTGATCTGAACCGTCGAGCCTGCCAGCTTTTCGCCTTGAGCTTGAGCGGCAGCCAGCTTTTCAGCGGCGATCTTTTCGAGTTCTGCGCGGCGAACTTCGAATTCAGCCAGGGCTTCCTTCGTTGCACGGCGAGCTTGCTTGTTCGGGATCAGGAAGTTACGTGCGTAACCGTCCTTGACCTTCACGATATCGCCCAGGTTGCCCAGATTGACGACTTTTTCCAGAAGAATAATTTGCATTCGGATACTCCTTATCGCGTCGTCGGGTTAGGCCTTGTGCTGGTCGGTGTACGGCACCAGCGCGAGGAAACGTGCGCGCTTGATTGCCGTATCCAGCTGGCGTTGATAGTGCGACTTCGTACCCGTGAGACGCGCCGGCGTGATCTTGCCGTTTTCGCCGATGAAGTCCTTCAGCGTTTCGAGGTCCTTGTAGTCGATGTGATCGACGTTAGCGGCCGTGAAACGGCAGAACTTCTTGCGCTTGAAGAGCGGATTTTGTTGCTGACGACGCTTGTCGAATTTCTTACCAGTCGGGCGGGGCATGTTCAGTCCTTTCCAATGTCCTGCAATTCTGTGATGTGAAATACCAGAGTTCTTGCGTTGCGGTGCTTTTTCGCCAGAAAGCCTGTGAAGAGCGTTTCTACGCCCATCTGACAGCCTTCCAGCTTACCGCTCGCCTCACCTGCGGCTACCGCCTGCATGGTCAGTTCGACTTGCCGGGCAATGCCGGCTTCGACGACTTCCGTGCGGTGGTGCAACGTGCAGCCTGCAATCGGAACGCCGGCGGGGGTATACCGCACCGGTTCGCGTTCGACGACGCTGGCCGTAAGTTGCAGCCGATTCATGTAGCCTTTGGCGAGAGCGACGCTTTCGTCTGGTAGCTTAAATAGTGTGTCTTAAGCCTGCGCTTCGGACGGTTGCGTAGCAGCCGACTTCTTGGCTTCTTCGCGCTGCACTTCCTTCATCATCGGCGACGGGCCGGTTTCGGCCTTCTTCATCTTGACGATCAGGTGACGCAGAACCGCGTCATTGAACTTGAATGCGTGTTCCAGCTCGTCGAGCGTGGTTTGGTCGCATTCGATGTTCATGCAGACGTAGTGAGCCTTCGCGAGTTTCTCGATCATGTAGGCCAGTTGGCGACGGCCCCAGTCTTCGATACGGTGGATCTGGCCACCGTGCGAGGTGATCGTGCTCTTGTAACGCTCGATCATGGCGGGCACTTGCTCGCTCTGATCGGGGTGCACAATAAAGACGATTTCATAATGACGCATACACACTCCTTGTGGACTTGTGGATTAGAGCCACCCGGGCGTCTGAACCGGTGTGGCAAGTGAGAAGCCAAAGAGTGTAACGCGATTAGGGCCGGGTTGCAAGATATCCCGTTAATCCGGCACGCGAATCGGTTGTGTTTTCAAGGGTTTAGGACCAATACTGTTAACAAATTCGAATTTGTGTTAACTTTCAAGCGCCTGCAACGACA
>NZ_JALOCP010000089.1:0-6431 GCF_030511745.1 Paraburkholderia sp. SECH4 | reverse complement strand
GCCACACCGCATTAGACTCAACTGCAAATCTATCCGTCGAACCGGGTCAACCTCACTCTTATCGTCAGGTGACATTCCGCCGGCTTCAAATCGGACTTTCACGCCGGGGGCACAAAACGCCACTGTCCCGACCACTTCTTCATACAGCCACTGGTGAGTCAGCGCTATCAATAATCAGGGAGTACCTGTGCGTCACACTGCGCGGTAGATCACGTTGTTGCGAAAAAATTTCCCGCCGCCCATGCAACCGGCTTTTCCGCGTCTGCGGCGAGATCATATGGATACACCGTAACATGCACCTGGAGCAGCCACACATCACTTGTGCGTGGTGACGTCACTCCCTCGAGATGACGCGTGAGCAATCGACGAACGTATGCGCGCGCCCCTCTGCGTAACGCACTGCCTCGTCAGTGGACAAAAATTCAACCGACTCGGCAAAACGTGCAATCACGTTTGCCTGGATGAAGGGCTCCCGCTTATACACGTACCACGCGACTGCGTAACGCCGCTCGGTACCGTTGAACGACACGGATTGATTCTCCGTTACCTCGACGTAAACGCCGTGCCCCCGATACGGTTCGCAAGAATGGCCGTACATATTTCCTCCCCAGCGTCTGCGCACTGGACAGGTTAGGCTAAGCAACAAGCATTCCATGACGTTCGTTCTTTACAGAATGCGCGCCTCGTGGTGCCCGCAACGAGGTGAGGTCTTACGCGCCATGATCGGTCGGATAAGGTACTTCAGTTTGCCGTGGTCGGACGGCGCCTGCGTGAACCACTTCATCGCGTCGATTCGTTCAGTACCGCGCCGATCGGCGGAATGCTCTGGCCTTGATTGGAGTTTGCAATCAGGTGCTGGGCAAAGAAAAAGCCGCTCGAAAGCGGCCCGTCGTGCCTCACCTCTTGTCGCCGTCGATCGTTATGCGTACGGGTTGCTGGGCACGCGATGGAATTCTTCGATCATGCGCTTTTTTGCGTCCGCGAGCTCCTGGTCCAGGCACGCCAGCGCACGCCGCGCCTTCATTGCGTTGACGCCCGCCGACCTCGCCGCGTCGATTCGCTCCTTTGCCCTAGCGACTTCGATGGTCAGCCCCCGACCCGAAGCCGACTCGGGCGACGAAGCGATAAACGCCCGCTTACCGTCGGAGGTCGGCCGCTCGCATTCGCCCTGGAGCGGATAGAGGGCGCATAAATCAGACGCATTGAAAAAATAGCTCCAGATACTATCCTTCAGGCTGGCATCGTAATCTCATACGTTCGACTCTGAGCATGCCGCATGTGGCGCGAAGCCTCCCTTACGGTCATTCACGACGGGACTTGCGAGATGATCAAGCGGCTGTCGCTTATTTCTGCTTCTGTCGCGCTGGGCTGCATAGTTACAGTTGCCCCCGTGCTGACCAGCATCTATATCGCCGACGAGGATGCAGAACGTCGCGAGCAGGAAGATTTGCAGCAGTTCGCCGCGAAAGCCGTGATGCGCACGGAGCTTGTCACCTACCAGGCATTCGCCGCTATTGCGGATATGGAGGCGGCCCCCGGCAGTCTTTGCTCTCCCGCCCAGATCGCACGGTTTGCCCGCGTGTCTTTTAACTACCGATACGTGCAGGACGGGGGGGCGTACGGTGGTGGACGCTATCTGTGCTCACCGCTTTTAGGCGACGTTCGGGCGCAACAACTGACGATGCCTGCGCCCGATTGGCGGACCAAAGACGGCTATCTGGTCTGGTTCAGGCATAAGAACCCCCTCAGCGACGAGCGTCAGGATATCCAGATTGGCCGCAACGGACACTATGTCTCGATCGACCCGCAGTCCTACGTCGATCTTATCGACCCCGCCCGACGACCGATCGCGGTGATCAATGTCGAGACGAACGCAATCCTTGCGTTGTCGCCGGGTGCGGATGCCGACGACATCCTCAACGCATGGAAGCTGGCTGGGCACGTGGACAATGAACAGTGGCACTACGCTGTCGCCCGTTCGTCAAGCCGGCCCCTCGGGGTGGTAGTCAAATCCCCGCGCAGTAGCCTCGTGGGCTACTGGACGGGTTTGCTTGTGATGTGGCTCTCGATTGGTGTCGTTGTCGGCGGTGCGCTCGGCTGGATTGCGTTCAGGCGAATTTCGCGGCAACTCTCCTTCCCGGCGACGCTCGAATGGGCTATAGCACGCAAGAAACTCGACGTGGTTTTCCAGCCGATCGTCCGCCTCACGAGCGGCGAATGCGTTGGCGCAGAAGCGCTTGTCAGGTGGAACCTGAACGGACGCCACATTTCGCCGGAAATTTTTGTCGCGGTCGCAGAGCAAAACGGCCTGATTCAGCAGTTGACGGACCTCGTACTGGACAAGACCCTTGACGAGCTGTCGAAGCTCTTGCGCACGCGTCCTTCGTTCTACGTCTCAATCAACGTGAGCAGCGAGGATTTGCGGACGCGCCGTTTCCTGAACGTTCTTACGGCCCGGTTGCAGGAGACGGGGATTCGACCTGCTCAGGTCAGAATCGAAGCAACCGAGCGAAGCTTCATGGATGCCGACGCAACGCGGCAAACAATAGCGGCATTCAGGGATGCTGGCCACCCTGTCTATATCGATGATTTTGGAACCGGGTATTCCAGTCTGTCGTATCTGCAAACCTTTACGATCGATGTCCTGAAAATCGACAAGTCATTTATCGACACCATTGCACAAGACGCAGCATCCAGCGTCGTCGCGCCTCATATCATCGAGATGGCACACGAACTGGGGGTGGAAATCGTGGCGGAAGGCGTCGAGCGCGATGTCCAGGTCGAATATCTGGTGCAGAGAGGCGTCCAGTATGGACAGGGCTGGTTGTTTGCGAAGGCCATGCGTGTTAATGAACTTATCGTCTGGCTTAACGAAAGCAGATCGACGCTTCAGCCGATCCATCAATAATCCTGGTGCGCGATGCGATGCCACGCGTGCCCAATGCACCTACGAACCGCAGCTGGCCGACGACACCACTTTCCGGGGGATGCTGAAAACCGATCGTCTCTTGTGCCTGGAACAGCAGACATCTCCAAGTCTAATCCGTGGGTCCGGAAATGGCCGCACCGGGTCCGACGCAGATGTCGGAGCATCGCCGCGCGCGGCGTCTATGCGAGTGGCGTAAGACGACCCTGAACTGCCCTTCGACCCGGAGTGACTTTTACGGCAGCTTCCAAGGTGAAACAGCCATTCGTCCCCTGGTGTCTGCCGGCAAGTCATCGGCCATTCAGGCCGGATGCCGATTGCAGCCGCGTGCCACCTTACATGATGCGCTGTCTGTCCGCTTTCGAGAACGACGAACGGATTCCGCGGACACGAAAAAGGGGGGGCGCGGGCCTTGCGGATGCGGGTGACGTTCGATCGGTTTCGGGCGAGACGTGCGCGGTCGAGTTGGTGGCGCTAGCCGGCAATCTTCAGCGCGAGTTCAGCGACATGTTTTGTCCCGGAAGCGCGCGATATCCAGCTCATTTTGCGAAGTCCCGATCTTCTTGCTCCGCCGCGCCTCCCCGATTGCACATACGTTGCTCAATGTGGCTCGCCGAGGCAAGCATCAGCGACATCGACGATCGGCTCGCTGTCGCCATAAGCTTCGTAAAAGCGGTCGACGCACCTTATCTGACCGAAGGTCCAACATGTCCCGGGTGGATCATGACCCAGCCACATCACAGTCGCCGCCGCCTTTGTCCGAAGTCCCCATTGTTGCCAGTCAGAGCCTGTTGGCAAAAAACGACCGTGCTTGTCCGTGTACAAGTTCAGGTCCAGGCCGTATCGCTTCAGGTATGGCGGGTTAAGGAGATCCTCTATAGCAGGCTTTTCGCCACGGGAAATTCGGGCGTTTTCGACTGCCTCATCCAGCCGAAAATCGCTCATGGCACGGCTGATCACTGACAACTCGAACAGCAGCGGCGCGCCAATTGCCAGGCACGTAACACCTAGGCAGAGTACGAGCACTGCAAGAACGCGCCTTCCGGTTAGCGATGTCCGCGACACTCGCGTCCCCCATCGTCTGCTTTTCCTGTATGCCTGCGCGCGCTCGGGCAGCGTGAAACCACGCACAGTCTCGTTGGGACAATGCACAGCCTTGACGCGTGTGCGAAGCCCGCGCCGAACTTGTCGACAGCGCCTGATGCATCAGGGTGTTTCACCTTCCTGCGGCTGTTCGTCAAGATTGCTCTTGAACTCGTACTTCTTGTGCGAACCGTCGCAGAATGGCTTGTTCTGCGAGTGGCCACATCGACACAGCCAGACCTCGTCCTTATCCACCTCAATGTTTTTCCCGCCTTGAGTGGTAATCTTGAAGTCGCCCTTGATGTGGTACGGGCCATCATTCCGGGGGGTAATAATTGCAGTCGCCATTTGAGCCTCCGCTGATTCTGAATCACGCGTTCCGCACACGTTCGGGACACTCGATGCGGCAACCTGAATACAGGTCAATTTCAGTCTATATCTGATACCACATGAAGGTGCGGCGAGCGTTGTGGCATCGCACAAAAGCTTGTGGAAAGGTTCGCCGCGAATGGTATGAGGACATCATGATCTGGCTTGGTGGAGGCGGTAACTATCGGCCACAGTTTCGGACGCTCGAACTCGACGCCCCGTAAGCGGACGGTCACCTGTGAGATTGCAGGGCGCGACTTGGCAGGGCCACGCTGACACCAGTCAAGACCGCCGCGTAGGCGCATTGGGCTCTGGGATGCCTTGGGGTTACTGATCGATGCCGCCCGCATCGCTCCGGATCGACAAGGCCACATCACTCCCTCCCCCGCCGTTGATCCCGCGTCCACTTCGCCATACCTGCTTGCTACGCTCGGAGAGTTCGCCGCAACAGCGGGATCTCATTCCGGCTTATCGAAGACGCCGGCTTCGAGATCCTGTCTGAAATGCTGCACCCAACCGGTTTCGAAGCCGATGGGGTATTCCCTCGCAATTTGTGTTGATAGTCTGGTTACGGTGACATATCCCTGCAGGCCGACGTTCTCGTCGCCCTTGGGGTCAGTCGTATCCGTTTCCAGCAGGTCGAATTCACCTTCTGTCAGTCCCTTGCGCTGCAAGGTCGCCAGGAAAGCCTGGCGTTCATCCGGTTCGATCAGTTGCATCTTCCGCCCTCCCGTCTGTCCGATACCGATATTCGTGGTCCCCTTCACGACGTTGTCATAACCCCAGAACGTTAGGCAGTGCCCAAGTGCGTCATAGCTGCGGCTGAGGTTGTGAAAACCGAATGCCATCCGCTCATCTGGGTCCGATCCTGTCGCAGTCGGGAATCACCAGCGTACAGCTTTTGTGCACGCGCTCGATGGAAAACTGTCCGAACAGTTTTGTCATAGGTCCTGCCATCCTTCATGACCCGTCGCAATTTGCATTGGTGCGCAAAGCGCCCGGGCTCGTATCTGTGCCGATTGCAACGTCCGCTCGCTGGACGAGCCGATGCGAATGGACGGATCAGTCCATGCGCAGACCGATAGCAGAGGTTCGTTGGCCACAACAGGGCTACACTTAAAATGGGATAAATTCCGGAGCAATACCATGACCGACGCTACCCCCCAAAGCACATTTCGCGGTCTTCCCCTGACGCCGGAGCAGGACGCAGAAGTCAGGCACTACATAAAGAAAAGAGAACAGCATGGCGCGCCGTGGGACACGCCGGAGTTGGAGGCCATGCTTCGAGACATGCTGCAGCCCCCGAGCGACGACGACGGAGGACCCGGTTCCACCGTCGACGAAACGAAGGCGGCCACAGAACGCGCGACAGCTTCCATCGACGAGACCATGGAACCCATTGAAGCCTGCGAAGAGCGGAATGCTGCGATGGAAACCGAGGGTATGAGGGGACCGAAGCGTTGAATCCCAGGCAGCGCTCGCGACTGGTGTTGAAATTCACCCTACGCGTTCGGACCGTGGCATGAGCCTGTTGGGAACCCGGAATCACATCGATTGCGCGGACGTTGTACCCGTGGCGCCCTTTCAATGCGTGTCCTATCTGCGACAGGAGGAGATCGTGAAACGCGATATGAATCTGGCACTCGCAATATTGAAAACTCTCGAGGAAAACAAATCCCCGCACCTCAGCGAATTTGACATTGAAGGCGCGCTCAAGGATGCGTTCGATGTTTCGAACCGGGGTGTGGGGTATCAGTTGAACCTGCTGGCCGACGCAAATCTCGTCCGCTCGGTGGGTAGCGACTGGCGGCTAACCTGGGATGGCCACGAGTTTTTGAAATCGGCGGTCCCGAATACCTTCGAAGACACCTGAAGGGTGACCTAAGCGCTGGAAACATCCCCCGGCTTTCGTGAAGACAACCCGATTGCAGGGGCATCGCACAGGAGCCGCCGATCGCAATAGCAGTTTGCCGAAGCGCGTTCGATTCCACGACTTGATGACGACCGCGCCCACCGTCCAGCCAGCCGGTTTTGTACAGCCGCATGTGCGGAT
>NZ_JALOCP010000088.1:0-6563 GCF_030511745.1 Paraburkholderia sp. SECH4 | reverse complement strand
ATAAATTATCAACAGGACTGGTATGTTTGAGAGTGTTGCGTCCGGTCAGGTTTCTGCTGAGTTTTTTGGCAACATCTGTCCCCATTAATGGTATCTTCGCCCGTTGCGTGTTTTTGTGGGCGATCCCAGTGTTTCATCAATTGTTCGGCGTCGCGGTTCCAGCGACGCTTCGTGGTCCGGTGCTGGTCGACGACGTTGGCGTGCCGCGATATTGGGCTGCAGTCTGGTCGGCTATGTCGGCCTCGCAGCTGGCGGATTCCACCCATGCGAAGAAGCTGCGGTATCTGGAGGATCTGTATCAACATGCGGAGCGTCTCCGTGGCCCCAATGCGCTGGATAATGCGCTGGCCGAACTCGACGACGGCGTGCTGGCCCAGATTCTCGAATCCTGGTTCGTCTCCATTCGAAATCAGTCGGTGGTGACCGGTGCCGACGAAAAGCGCTGGCAGGCCGGCCTTGGCTTTGTGACGGCGGTCGTGACCTGGCTGTCGAAGAGTCAGACCGGTGATGATCGGCTTCAGCGCATCGAGCAGCGACTGCACCGGCTTTCCATGCTTTATAGCCAGCTCCATGTCCGCAAGGACAATGCGGTGGAGACGGTCCGCTCATTGCCCGCGCGTACCGTTGAAGCACTGTACGCGCTGCTTGATCCGAAATCTCCTCAGAATCCGTTTGGACGTGACAAGACGCGCTGGCGCGTCTTCGTCGCATTCGTGCTGATGCTGCACCAGGGTTTGCGGCGCGGCGAAGTTCTGTTGCTTGCGGCTGACGCAGTGAAATGTGCCTACGATCACAAGCAACGACGGACGCGGTACTGGCTCAATGTGCAGGAAAACGCCTACGAGGAATCCGGCGACGACCCTCGCTATTCAAAGCCCAGCATCAAGACTGTGCAGTCGATCCGCCAGGTGCCGGTCAGCGAGTTGACAGCCAGCGCGGTGCAAAGCTATGTCGAAAACTATCGGGGCCGGCCCGATCACTCGTTCCTGTTGAACTCCCAGGCCGATACGCCGTTGTCGACTGAAACATTGACAAAGGTATTTGCGCAGATCTCGCGCTGCCTGCCGGTCGAGGTGTTGGCCGAATTGAAGGACCGGACTGGCAAGGATGCCGTTACGCCGCACGATTTGCGCCATACGTGTGCCCAAGTCCGGCTCCATCAGTTGCTGGAGCGCGGTGATCCGATGGAGGAAGCGCTCCAGAAGCTACGGACGTTCTTCGGCTGGTCAAAGACATCGGCTATGCCGTCCCGGTATGCGCGCGCTGTGTTCGAGGATCGATTGGCGGGCGTCTGGAATAACGCCTTCGATGACCGGGTCGCACTGCTGCGAGCCTTGCCCGCGAGGATCTGATATGGGCAAGCTACCAGTCCAGTCGAGCCTGTTTGCGGGGCGGCTTCCTGCCGATGACGTCATTGATGAGGTTGTAGCCGCGCTACCCATGCTGCCGCCGGTCATCCGCTATTACGACGACTTCGATGACGTGCAGCATTCGATCCGGGACCCGGCGGGTCAGTTCGTCTTCGAATTGGCGATCAACGGACGCACGATCAGGATTGATTTCAGGCGCTTTGCGGGAAATCACGCCCTGCTGTTGAAACACGTCTTCCTGTTCCTGCTGGGCGAAGATCTCAGCGTATCGACCGCGGCAAACTATCTGGTTGCTGCTCCGCATTTGGCGCTCGACGACGTCATCGATATCGTTTGTGCTGGTCCCATCGGGATTGCGCCGGTCTGGGCCAGATTGCGCGTACGCGAAATGCCTCTTGCGGTCTATATATTGGCGAAGGCGTTGCTTCGCCTCTTATGCCGTCACCGATTGCGAAGCTGGTCCGATACCTACGAAACCTACATCACCACCACCCTTCCCTTGCCAGCACGCGATGCCTATGCCGGGGTCCGGTCTGGTGACGTGTTTCTGGGAGCGGACGAAGAGGCAGCGATCGTACGATATCTGGATGACATGGCTGCAGCGCTTAGGTCGCCCGTGGATACATCCCCGGCACACGACGATGTCTGTGATGCAGGCATGTTGCTGTGTGCTTACCAGTTCGCCATGCGCCCAATCCAGATCGCGATGCTGACCATGCGAAATGTACGTATCTGGCAGGACGCGCCAGACGGACCGCCGACTGTCCATCTGAGCTTCCACATGGCCAAGCAGCAGAGCGACTCGAAGAGAAAGCCGCTCACACGTCGGGTCAAGCGTGAATGGGCTCCGATCTTCGTTGCGCTGAATGCACGGCGACACGCTGAAGGTCTGGCTGGTGCTGCGCGTTTCTTTGCAGTCGAATCGAGCTACGAAGCTGGAACCCGGATCGCCGCGCTGGTGAGGAGACTGATCGGCTCTGACGATCTCGGCACGGCCACGGACCTTCGCCACACTGCGGCGCAACGGCTCGTCGACGCCGGCGCAAGTCACGAGGAGCTCGCTGAGTTTATGGGCCATTCGCATGTGCAAACGGGGCTCGTGTACTACGCGACATCGGCCTCCCACGCGGAACGGGTCAACCGCGCTCTCGGCGCATCGGACATATACCGGCGCGTGGCGAAAATTGCGCATGACCGGTTCATCTCCCCGGAAGAGCTCACCCTTCTCAAAGGTGAGCAACAGATCGCGGGTGTGCCTCACGGCATTCCGATTGCAGGTATCGGCGGATGCTCTTCGGGACAGCCGGCCTGTCCTTACAACCCGATCACGTCCTGCTATGGATGCAGGAAGTTCATGCCGCTATACGACAAGGCGATGCATGAGCGCGTGCTGGCTGACATGCGGGAAGTAGTCGTGTTCTTCGATCAGAGCTCTCGCGGCGACGCCAGATCGCCGGCCTACCTGCAGTTGCAACGCACGATCGCCGAGATACAGGCGGTCATCGCAGAACTGGAAGGCGACAACCGATGAACCCACACTACTGCGCGTTCATTGAACTGGGCAAAACACTGGTTCGGGAAAAGGGCCTGTCATGGGACATGCCTCTCGACGAAACAGGCGCCGCACGCGACGGCGTCGGCTGGAACCTTACCGTCAGTGCAGGCGACGTGCCACCGCCGGCCCATTACCTGCGAGACCTCGGGCCTGATGTGAAGGCGTTGGCGATCGTCAATGCAGAGCGTGTCGAGCGTGACCTGACGCCACTCGGCAAGCGCCCGCTATCTGCCGCGTGGCAGGACCTCATCAAGGCCGCGGTCGCCGAGCAGTTGCTGTTCAAACGGAACACCGCTGCATATGTCTCGCAGTGCATCGCGCGTCCGCTGCGCGTGATTGCAACGTGTGTGGACAAGGAGCCGTGCCGCTTGACCGCTGACGACCTGCATCTGGCCGTACGCATCGGAAAAGCGATCCAGGCCACAGGGAAACTGGGCGATCTGGTGGTTGGAGTGATCAAGCTTGTACTTGATGCGCAGCACATCTGCGATGCTGGACAGTTGTACCCGACGCTCGACGTCGCGCGTATGCGGACGAAAAGCGCAATCAAGGCGAAGCATACCTGGTCGCGGGACGGGTTACGCGCCGATCTGGAGGCGCGTAAGCGGGCTGAGCGGCTGCCGGAGCGCCGTGCGTTCTGGGAACTGACACGCATCGTGATGACCGAAAAGCCGCGCACGTTCATGGACGATCTGCGGTTCGCCGCAGTACGCACGATGATCGTCACTGGCTTCCGAGCCGGCGAGGCTGCGCTCCTTCCGGTCGACTGGAAACGGGAGCGGACCTATCTGGACTCCAAGGGACGTCCCGCCGGCGAAGCTGGCGGCATCTCGACATCTCTGATGGCTCGTCACTTCGGGGAAAAACAGCAGGAGGACGAGTCGGATAGTGCTGTTCTGCGTGAAAACACGCAGCCTGTGCCCGACATGTTCCGGGCCCTGCTAACCGAGACGCTTGATCATGTGGCGAAGCTCACAGAGCCACTACGCGCGACGCTGAAGCTGCAGTGCGAAACGGGGCGACTCCTGCCGTGGTATCGGACCAATGATGTTGTGCCCTTCACGGAAGTGTATACGCGACTGATGGGCAACCCGTTCTGGCTGGATATGGAACGGGAGCCGTTCATCGTGCGCTATCGCGAAAACTTCGATCCATCGGTACTCACCGACTTGTACCGCCATCAGATGAAAAGGCAGCAAAGTGGCCAGCTCGCGCTTGATATGGCGGTATATCAGTTCGGGAAACGCTTGCTGGACAAAATGCGCGACGGGCAGATTGCGTTGCGCTTCCGTCGTGCCGACGGCAAGGTCATCGGGGACCGCGAGCGCATGGGCTGGCATAACACCTGTCTGCACGTCGGCGAGCTGGAAGACTACATCCGCTCCACGATACCGACGAAGGTCTCCGACACCGCCCCATTACCGTTGGCGACCGGATTCGTTCAACCGTGGGAGTTCCTGTTCGTTCAGCCGAAGCGCTCGCTGCCTGAGGAGCGAAACGACGGGCTCTGCGATATCACTCGCTACATGGCCATCAATCGGCCCGACCCGACGTTCATCGGGCAGGCGCTGGGCGACAAGAAGCATCTGCCAACCCTGTTTGAAAAATACGGGGAGACTGACGAGGATCGGACATTAAAGATCGAATCGCACATGCTGCGTCACCTGCAAAACACGGAGCTGTTCCGCCTGGGCGTCGCTGACACCATCATCTCCAAACGCTTCAACCGGCGCAGCGTCGCGCAGAGCTACGAGTACGATCACCGCAGCCTGGCTGAGGATCTCGACCAGATTGAAATCGCGCAGGACATCGAGATCATGCTCGGCGAGAAAGCCAGCACGGTTGCCAGACTCATCAAGGGTGGTAAGGCCAACGGCCCGATCGTCGATGCCTTCCGGCGCATCCAGGCAACCGCGGGTGACACCGCCGCGTACGAGTACCTGCGCGCCGAAGCGGACGGCTTCCATGCCACGCCGTACGGGCATTGCCTGAACTCATTTACTGTCGATCCCTGCCCCAAACATCTCGAATGCTTCGCGGACTGCCGCCATCTCTCGGCAGCCGATCTGCCGGAGAATCGGCAGAACCTGATCCGGCTCGAGGGCAAGTTCAAGCTCGCCCTGGAGACGATCAGGGAAAGGCCATCGACCAGCATTGGCTGGAAGAACCAGCACGACCACGCGGAAAAGCGGCTGGCCGGCGTACAGAAGCTTCTCGCGACGCTACCGGGCGAACGCCCCTTCCCTGACGGCGTTGACCTGTCACTGCCCCGGGAACGTGGAGTACTTGATGACTGAACCTAACCAGACTACACCGTCCGGCGACGACCAGATGCGTGAGATTCTCGAAACGCTGCTTGCCGATGATGAAGACATCACGGCTCGCGCTGTCGCGCGGCTGCACCCGTCCCTCAACGCAGCATCGTCAATTACGCGCAGCGAATCGCGGAGCAAGCTGCTCGCTGAATATCAGCAGCGGCAGGCCGAGTACCGAAGCTGGCGCGGCCGCGTTGCCAGGCGGTCCGGCGTCGATACCGCGACATCGCTCGCCGACAAGGACATCCGGATCACCGAACTCGAAGCCAGCGTGCAACTGCTGACGGCTTCCCACCTCGCGATGCTGCGCGCCGTCGGCGAACTGGGCGGCTTCAGCAAGTGGGCCAGATTCTATGAACAGTATCGCGACGCGCGCGACAAACTTGCGGAGCTTGGCGCGATACCTGAGGCAGCGGTATCTCCAATGCCGGCACAGAGCCCGACCCGCCAGAGAGAAACAAAGCGGCGATGACGCTCAGCGTGGCGGAATAATGTTTGCACGATCCGATTCCCTCAGCCACGAAAAGGGCTGCGGTTCCGCGGCGGAAGCCGCCTCTCTCCCGAAAGGAGCGTCACATGTCCTACTGCCCCTTCTTCCAGACCCTGCACGACGAGACGCGCCCCGTGGGCAATCTCGGCCGGGGAACCCACTACTCTGTCCTGCGGGCACCGCTCTGGCACGACGAATTTATGAACCGGCTCGAACGTTGCGCGTTCCTCGACTTCGCCGTCATCTGGGATGAGGATCATGACGACCGCGTGATCGACGCGATTATGGTGCTTTACATCAGTGGCCTGCTCGCGCCGGTACGGTATATCGGCGAGCGGAAAGGCACGCTGTCGGTGCTGCTGGCCCCTGATGTTATGCAGAGTTGGGACCCGGAAACGCTGGAGCAGTATCGCGACGATATCAACGACATCTGCCAAAACCTGGAGGACCCATGGTCAGCGAAAGTCAACAGCGCTGACGGCCACGAACCTTCGATCATCCACAGTTCGGCCGAGAACGTCGCTACGTATCTCAGGAACATCGACATGCTGTGGGAGCTGGGTGTGAAACCGAAAAGCCGACCCGAAGTCGGAAGCAAGGGCCCGGCGGGAACGCAACACCAAGTCTGGCAGCATCACGTTGCCTTGCCTCACCCTGTTGCGCCCTCGGAGAGCCACTGACGCAACAAATACTGGTGCTACGGTCGCGCAACAGGAAATACCTGAAAAGTGGATATCCTGTGGGTAAGTCGGCCGCCTTACCCGTTGAAATATAACAAAAATCGGAAAAACCACACCAACGCAACACCACGCCATAGGTACCAAGAATCAACA
>NZ_JALOCP010000087.1:0-6956 GCF_030511745.1 Paraburkholderia sp. SECH4 | reverse complement strand
GCAGGGCCACAGCCCGGAGATCCTGCGCAAGGTATTCATCGATAACGGCAAGGCATTGCTGCCGGACTGACATTAATCGGATGCTTCCTGATTGCTAATCGCAATCTCGGGATTGAGCAGGTCTACCCAGAATGATCCGTCTCTCGTCAGAATCTAGCCGCAACGAGAGTGCTGGTCTGTATATGGGGCGGGCCCGCGAAGAGCAAAGGACTACATCGGAGGCAGAACAACGGAACGTTGTGGTTGTGGGCAATCAATGAGATGCGCGCAGATTGCTTGAGGAACGCACGTACGTGTTGGTAAATGAAGTGAAAAAACTTTGGTATGCGAATAGAACGTTTCAGACGATCGTCTGGCCGGACGCGCGCCCTCTGCAAGTGCTACCCATTGGAAGCGGAGGTTTCGCATTGTTTCAAGACGCAGAATAGGGAGTCGACAGATGAAGGACATTCCATACCGCGATATCGCATTTGAGATCATTGGTCAGGTTGCACGAATTTCGCACAATCGCCCAGACCGACGTAACGCTGAAGGAACACTGTTACTTGATGAACTTGACGACGCGTTATCACGTTGTGCGGATGATGACAACATCCATGTCGTGATTGTTGGAGGGAAGGGGGAGCACTTCTCGGCAGGTCACGATGTGAAGGAAGCGATGGGCCGTCCGGATCAGGTCGAGCGCCGTTACGCGTACGAAGAGCAACGCTACCTCGGCTACTGTCTGCGGCTCTGGGATTTCCCCAAGCCTACCATCGCACAGGTACAAGGCGCGTGCATTGCGGGCGGCTTCATGATCGCGAATATGTGCGATCTGGTCGTCGCCTCTGATGATGCCTTTTTCGTTGATCCAACATGTGTCACCTTGGCCGCTGCCGCGACCGAAGTACTAATCCACCCATGGGTGTTGGGGTTGCGGGCGGCGAAGGACTTCCTGTACACCGGCCGCAAGATGCTTGCGGACGAAGCGCTGCGACTTGGAATGGTAAACCGAGTCTTCCCGACCGATTCGCTGGAGGAGGGCGCTCTAATGTTGGCAAATGAAGTCGCAAAAGCGCCTCCGTTTGCGATCAAGATGTTGAAAAGATCACTCAACAGGACAGCGGACATGCAAGGTTTCAGAAATGCCATTCAGGCGCACTTTGACACGCATGAGCTATGTCATACGACGCAGGAGTACAAGGATATTCGCTCCGGAGGGCTCGATAAAACGATCGCACGGACTAGATCCATCGGGTAGAGCGATGGCCTTCTGACTTCGCCAGGATGGAGTGAATAATGACAGCGTACGTTGTGCTCCTTAGACAAGTGACCAAGGATCCCCGTGAACTTGACACGTATCGGCCGATGGCGCAAGCAGCGAGCAAGGATCACCCAATGATTATTCGCGCGCTGCACGGGCGACAACGGGTACTTGAAGGTCCTGAAATAGAGGCGGTCTCGATCCTGGAATTCCCGACCTTCGAAGATGCCGAACGTTGGTACGACGCTCCGGCATACCGTCGGGCACTGCCTCACCGACTGCGGGGCGCTGACTACATTGCGGTCATTGCTGAAGGTTGCGGATCCGAAGTCGTGAAGTCATAGACTCCTTGGTGCGAGCCCTTGTGGGTGTCTTCTCCACCAAATAGAACTCGCGGTCAATCTGTGCACTGAGCGGAACTGATAGACGCCCTGTCAAAGACATTCAATCAGGCAGGCTGGAGGAAGGAATGACAACTGTTGTTGAGGCGCAGCATCAGGGGATTTTCCAGCCCCAATTGCTGGTTCATACGCTTAGCTACGATCTCGACCGGCCATTTCTCCACTACGGAGATGATCAAATTATGACTGCGGGCGACTATCGGGATCTTGTTAGCCAATATCTGCAATCTTTAAGAGTGCTTGGGCTTGCGCGCGGTGCCCGAATTGGTGTGCTTTCTGCAAATCGGCCGGAGGTACTGGCAGTTACGGGGGCATGCCTTCTGGGCGAATATGTGTTGGTGCCGATGCATCCGCTGGCCTCGCTGGAGGATCACCAGTACGCAATAAACGATTCAGGAATGGAGGCCCTCATCTTCGACCCCGAGAGTTACAACGAGCGCGGGACTGCGTTGGCTAGGGCAGCGGATGGGTTGTTCGCTCTCTCTTTTGGACCGGCCACGACGGGTCGGAATCTTTGCGAGTTGGCGGGCAAAATGAAACCGGAGGCCTTGGTGGCGCCGGACACCAGTCCGGAAGATGTTTACCGCTTGTCGTATTCCGGTGGCACAACAGGCAAGCCCAAGGCTGTCGCTGGTACCCATCGAGTGGGCGCTGCCATGTTGAGCATCCTCATGGCCGAGTGGGAGTGGCCTGCCGAAGTTAAGCAACTCATGTGTGCACACCTGAGCCACGCAGGATCAGCAATGTTCCTGCCGACGCTACTTCGTGGCGGGGCGATGGTGATAATGCGTGGTTTTGATCCGTTGAAAGTGCTTCAAGCTATTGAGAAACACCGGATCACTTGTGTATTGCTCGTGCCGACCATGATTTACGCGCTGCTTGATCATCCTCGGTCCACTGAATTTGACCTGTCGAGTCTGGAGACAGTCTTCTATGGTGCAGCCGCTATGTCTCCTACTCGGCTCCGGCAGGGCCTCGCGCGTCTGGGACCTGTGTTCTTCCAGTGGTATGGGCAGGTCGAGGCCCCAATGACGGTGTGTGTGATGCGTCGAGCCGATCACGTTTCTGACGACCCTGAGCGGCTCGCATCGTGCGGTCGTCCCGTTCCGTGGGTGCACGTCGAGTTGCTTGACGAGCAGATGCGTCCTGTACCGGACGGAGTTGCAGGGGAGATCTGTGTTCGGGGGCCACTAGTCATGGCGAGGTACCACAATCGCCCGGAGCAGACCGCCGATGCGCTTGCGGGCGGCTGGCTGCACACTGGTGACGTTGCTGTGCGCGACAAAGGCGGATTTCTCCGCATCGTCGATCGCAAGAAGGACATGATTGTATCCGGAGGATTTAATGTCTATCCACGCGAAGTTGAGGACGTTCTTTCCGGTCATGCATCTGTAGCAAGCTGCGCTGTCGTCGGCCTTCCTGATCCTTACTGGGGTGAAGTTGTAACGGCGTTCGTGGTATTGCGCACTGGTGAAAAACACTGCACGGAATCTCTACAGGCGCTGGTCCGCGAGAAGAAGGGTCCGGCGCAAGTTCCTAAGATGATCGAATTCGTTGATGAGCTGCCGCTAACTGCGGTTGGAAAAATCGATAAAAAATCGTTGCGCGCCAGCTATAAGTTGTCTAGTGACCGGACGGTGACCCAGTGAGGTTGGCTCATTGGATTTACCGAATGTTCATCCGCGCATCGTAGGTAATCTGGACGCTTCAGGGTGGGGCGGGGGCACGTGCACATTCGAACCCATCTCAACGCGCATGCCTCAATCCGGGCGATTTCTGGTGGGCTGTTCATAGGACAAAGGGCTGAACATGAAAGAGTTTGTTCCGTTCATCGTCGGAGTAGGTGGTACATCAAGGGCTGGCTCTTCGACAGAATTGGCCCTGCGCTTTGCACTGAGCGCGGCAGAGCGCGCTGGCGCAAAGACGGCATTAGTGGCTGGCCCAGAGCTTGAGTTTCCGATGTATTCGACCGATCGTTCGGAGCGTTGCGACACTGCCTCGGAAATGATTGCGTTGCTCCGTCGGTGTCACGGCGTTGTTGTCGCCTCACCGGGCTACCATGGATCGGTTTCGGGTCTCATCAAGAACGCTTTGGATTACGTTGAAGATATGCGCAATGATGAGGCCGTCTACCTTGATGGCCGCGCCGTAGGATGCATAGCCTGCGCATTCGGCTGGCAGGCAACGGGTAGCACACTGGCCGCCTTGAGATCGATTGTTCATGCACTTCGCGGATGGCCAACTCCCATGGGGGTCGCAATCAATAGCAGCACGAGAGCATTCGACACGGAAGGAAGGTGCCTCGATGCTGGGGTCGAAAGGCAGTTGGAGCTGCTCGCGAACCAGGTCGTTGACTTCGCTCGGATGCGCGCGGCTGTCGGAAACGGTGGGGAAAGCGTTTTGAACGGCCAGGCGAAGCTAATGCAAATGCGCCTGGGGTGATGAGAGCTGGGGAGGAATGCTGAACGCGCAGCCATGCGGTGCATCGAGTCCGCCGTCTACTCCCATCTGAACTATCACTGACGATTTTGTCTAGCGGCAATGGATGCAATAACCATGTCCGATTCTCTTGAAAGCATTGATCCAGTCGGGTTCCGCGCCCAGGTTCGAGCGTTCCTGGATGAAGCATTGACACCGGAACTGCGACAGGCGGGGTGTGAGCAAATCGGTGTTTTTGCGCCGCCAGAGATTGGTCGCATCTGGCACCGCAGACTTTACGAGCGAGGCTGGATTGTACCGACGTGGCCTACGAAATACGGAGGACGGGGCTGGGGGCCTGCACAAAGGTACATCTTCGAGCAGGAGTGCGCGCTGGCGAACGCTCCCACGCTGTCGTCGGCGGGCCTGCTTATGCTCGGCCCCATCCTGATTCACTTCGGCACTGAGGAGCAGCAGACACGCTTCCTGCCGCGTATTCGATCTGGTGAAGATTATTGGTGTCAGGGTTACTCTGAGCCGAGCGCCGGATCCGATCTTGCCGCACTAAAATGCCGAGCGCACCGTGAAGGAGGCGAGTACATCGTTGAGGGCACAAAGATTTGGACCACGCATGCCCATTGTGCGGACTGGATCTTTCTGCTTGTGCGAACCTCTACGCACGAGCGCCCGCAGGAAGGAATTAGTTTTCTGCTGGTTGATATGCGCTCGCCGGGAGTGGTGGTCCATCCAATCATCAGTATGTCCGGTGAGCACGAGGTGAATCAGGTGTTCTTCGACAGTGTTCGAACCCCGGCTGAGAACCGAATCGGCGATGAAGGTGCGGGTTGGACCGTCGCGAAGCGCTTACTTGAGTTCGAGCGCAGCGGAGTCTACGGACCACGCGTCCGTCGATTGCTGCTCCAGGCTCGCCGGATTGCCGAGGAGCGCGAAGATTGCTGGAGAGACGCGGACTTTCGTTGGCGCTATGCAGAGCTAAGCATCGATTGTGATGCGCTTGAGGCAGCGGAGTTGCGAATGCTTGTCGAGAGCGACTCACAGCGGGCAGGGGTCACTACATCCTTGCTCAAGTTAGCCGGCACAGAGACATTGCAACGTGCAAGTGAGCTATGTGTGACAGCAGCCGGTGCGGCGTCGCTGCATGCCCACGACCCTGCAAAGTCGGATACATCTTCCCGAGATGCCCAAGTAGCGATGGCGCGGTACCTCAATATGCGCGCAGCAACAATTTACGGGGGATCCAGCGAGATCCAGCGGAACATTCTCGCAAAAACGGCGCTGCAACTGTGAACCCGTAGCGGGATAGCAGGACGCTTAGGTCTACGTTACACCCCTATGTGGAGCCAATAGCGCACCTTCCTTGATGCGTCGGGTGGCATAGGGGTTGCAAAGAAGGAGGGTATATGGACGGGATGGATTTCGCGCTAAACGATGAGCAGCGTATGTTGCGCGATATGGTTGAGCGGGTCTCTGTCGAACAATACGGATTTGGCGTCCGACAGGCAGCAATACTTGACCACGACGGCTTTCATAGGCCCTTCTGGAAGGAGTTGGGACAGCTTGGTGTGCTCGGAGCGACGTTGCCAGAGAGTTGCGGTGGATCAGGGGCGGATCAGATGACTGCAATGTTGATCATGTCCGAGTTTGGGAAGAACTTGGTGATTTCGCCATACCTGTCGACCATCATCTGCTCAGCTACGCTGCTTGCTCGTTTTGGTACTACGATGCAGCGCGACCAGTACCTGCCCAGCGTGATCGAGGGCAGCAGCATCATCGCGTTTGCATGCGACGAGGCGAATGATGTGATTGACGTCAGTCACGTGAAGACATCAGCTTCGCCGAGTACGGGCGGATTTGAGATTACTGGCCATAAGACTGGCGTTGTGGGTGGTATCTGGAGCGACTATGTGATGGTGGTTGCAAAGATCGAAGGTACTGACCGCGCAACTGGAACATTTATTCTGCCGGTGGATACCCCCGGCGTCGAGATGCGCCACTACCGAACAATTGATGGTGGAAGTAGTTCGACTGTCCATCTCAACAAGGCATTTGTGCCCTTGAATTCATGGATTGGTGAGTATTACGACAGTGGAGAGGCCGTCGAACGCATTCGCGATGAAGCTGCTGCAATGGTATGCGCGGACGCTGTGGGATCCATGGGAAGTCTGCTCCATAAAACGGTCGAATATGCACGGACGCGGAAGCAATTCGGGACACCGATTGGAAAATTCCAGGTGTTGCAACATCGGATGGTGGATATGCTATTAGGGTGTAATCAATCGTCGTCGATTACCCATCACGCAGTGACGCACCTTGCTGCTAACCCGGTCCAACGAAAAAAGGCCGTGTCGGCAGCGAAGGCACTTGTTGGACGGTTCGGGCGCATGGTGGCACAGTCGGCCGTGCAGATACATGGTGCTATAGGTATTACTGACGAACTGGACGTCAGCCATCACTTCCGTCGTATCGAAACTCTTAATCTTTGCCTCGGTACAATTGACGGGCATATTCGCCGGTACGCAGATCTGTTAGACACAAGCGAAGCTTGAATGGCCGCGTGCTACCGCGGCATGGCCCGGAACCTCAATCTCACACGTGGCGGTGCACCGATGAAGCTCTACTTCTCCCCCGGCGCATGCTCGCTGTCGATCCATATCGCGTTGCGCGAAGCGGGTATCGACTTCGAAGGCATCAACGTGAATCTGCAGACGCACAAGCTTGCGAACGGTGAAGACTACTACGCGATCTCGCCGCGCGGCTACGTGCCGCTCGTCGAATTCGACGACGGCTCGCGGCAACCGAAGCCGCACCGCGGCTGCAGTTGTGAACGGCGGTCGAAATCCGACGTTAAACGGCGGCGTCAGTCAGGAATTCGG
>NZ_JALOCP010000086.1:0-7654 GCF_030511745.1 Paraburkholderia sp. SECH4 | reverse complement strand
GCTCCCCAGCAAGACCAGAAACCCCACCCCGCAAAGGTGGGGTTTCTGCGTTTACGCGGCAAAAACCAGCCATCTGAAAACATCGCCACCGTGAGACCCTGTCCGGTGCGGCGCCTGTCCTGCCGGTATCACTCCTTCCCGATCCGCAGCGCGGTCGCGTAACCAGTTGGCTCTTGTCCATTCCGCGGCATGCATGCGCAGGCTCTCTGCTCTTCTCATCCCTCCCGGAGCACGTGAAATCGGGCCCTTTGCCTAGCGGCAGCGCCAAAAGGTAGCTCTCCCGCAGGCGAAAAATCTGCAACAAAAATAGCTTCACCACCCCTTTTTATTTCCCTCCTGCGCGCGCTTCGTCGCATCGCCTTGCCTTAACATCCGCCACAGAATACTGTATAAATATACAGTGAAAACTCGTCACCCCATGCGTGCCCGATGCCGGGCAGGGTGGAGTATTCCCTATTGAACGAGCGTGTCTATGGCAGCAGCGATTCATCTGGCGACGACAGCGTTGTCGTCGCAATTGCGGCGTCAGGTGTGGCAGGGCAATGAGCTTGCCGAGGCGGACTCGCGGGTGATTTCCAGCGGCTATGCTGCGCTGGATCAACTGCTGCCTGGGCAGGGCTGGTCGGCCGGCGGCCTGACAGAGTTATTGATTGAGCACGGAGGAGTCGGCGAACTGCGCCTGCTGGCCCGCGCGCTTCGGCATCTTACGGCACAAGCCGAACGGCACGTCATGCTCGTGGCGCCCCCTTACCAGCCCTGTGCTTCGGCATTGAGGGCCTGGGGTATCGATGTCGAACGCGTCTTATGGGTGCGCTCGAGTGAAGACCAGTCTCTGTGGGCCGCTGCTCAAGCGTTGAAGCAGGATGGCATCGGCGCAGTGCTGGTATGGCTGCCGAATGCGCGCGCCGATAAGGTTCGGCGTCTGCAGGTGGCGGCTCAGGAGTCGGCATCGTTGGCATTTTTGATCCGGCCTGTCGAGGCAGCCACGCAATCTTCGCCGGCGCCATTGCGGATGATCTGCGAGCCGCTCTTGCCGGCCAATGCGCAGACGATCAATCGTCGTCAATGGTTGCAGGAGATTGGTATTTCGATCGACATCTTCAAGCGCCGCGGCCCGCCGCTAGCGGAACCCCTGCGTCTCATTTTGCCATTACAAAGCGTCTTGTTGCCGGAAAGCGGAATCGGTAGCAATCAAGGACGAGAGATCAAACATGTTGTGGATCGCAGTCACATTGCCACTCTTGTCGCTGGAAGCGGTGAAGCCTCTCGAACCGCTTCCGGATGGTTCGCCCGCGAAGCCGAATCGGTGTGAATCCGGCGAGACAAGCCAACCTCCGGGGGCCGACAGCGTCACCGAGGCGCGTTGCTATGCGCTGGCCGACCACGCGCACATCCTGATGCCGGATTTCGACGCATTGCGTGCCGGGGTGCATGCGGGTCAGTCGCGCTCGTACGCATTGGCCTTGGCGCCCGGTCTCAAGATGCTTGCCGCAGACACAGCCCGCGAAACTCAGGCGTTCGAAGCGATGGCGCTCGCTTTGCTGACGTACACACCGAAGGTGTCGCTCGGGCACGCGCATACCTTGTTGCTGGAAGTCGGCTCCGGCTTGCGGTTATTTGGCGGCTTGCGCGCGTTGTTGTCTCGGGTGTCCGCGACGGTGGCTGAATTCGGCTATACGGCGCGCATCGCGTGTGCACCGACAGCCTGGGGAGCGTGGTTGTTGGCTCAGGCGCACGCCGATCGGCAGGGGCATCGTTGGCATGTGATAAAGGAAACGTCGCTTGCGCGGGTCCTCGACCGCTTATCCGTGTTGTTGTTGCCGGTTTCGCAGGCGGATCGCGATGCGTTTACGCATGTCGGTTGCGCGACGCTGGCCGATTTGCGGCAATTGCCAAGGTCGGGTGTCGTGCGGCGTTTCGGCAGCGGCATTCTGGATCTGCTGGCGCAGGCGTATGGTGCGCGCCCGGATCCGCGCGAATCGTTCCGCGCGCCGGCATCGTTTCATGCTCAGTTGGAGTTGCCGTCGCGGGTCGATAGTGCCGATGCATTACTGTTTGCCGCGCGTCGGCTGATTGTGCAACTGGCCGGATGGTTGAGCGCGCATCATGCAGCGCTCAGTGGATATACGTTGTTGCTCGAACATGAATTGGCATCCCGCCATGCTCCGAAGACGTCGAGTCTGAAGGTCGCTTGGGCCATACCGTCGCGTGATGCCGAGCATCTGATCTGGCTGTTGCGTGAGAAGTTGAATCAGACGGTTCTGGTGGCGCCCGTGATCGAGTTGAAGCTGGTCGCGGATCAGATCGGCGAGTATGCAGGGCGGTCGGACACTTTGTTTCCAATGCCCGAATCAGACGGCGATTCGATTGCACGTCTGCTTGAACGCTTGAGCGCGCGTTTGGGGCCGGAGAACGTGTTGCAGATGTCGGTGCAGGACGATCATCGGCCCGAGCGGGCAATGCGCGTCGAGGCCTACCAGGCGCAAGCGTTTTCGCGCAAGAAGCGTTCGTCTGCGAAGACTAAGACAAAAATCAAAGCGGATAAAACCTGGCTGACCGATGAGTTGCAGCACGCTGCATTGGAGAGCGTGCGCGCAGACGACGATGCGGCGAGACAAGCGGAACAGGCGGAACGCACAGCACATCCAGAGCACCCAGAGTACATATCCCGCGAGTCCGAAAAAGCGAGTGACGCTAAAAGCAGCCGCCTATTCGTAATACAACCGGCCGATGCTCAAACCTCACTCGATCTGCCCGACAGTGCATTGCCATCGCAGCCTCGCCCCGTCTGGATGCTCGACAAACCGCTGCGCCTGATGATGCGCGACCAGCGGCCGATCTATCGTCGGCCGCTGAAAATGCTCACGCGTACCGAACGGATTGAAGCAGGGTGGTGGGACGGTAACCTCGTTGAGCGGGATTACTACGTTGCGGCAGATGATCGTGGCCATATGTTCTGGGTGTACCGGGAACGTCTTGGTGGCGAGTGGTATCTGCAGGGTTTATTCGGCTGAGCATCATGGAAAATTCTCAGCCATCATTCTTGTTAGAGCAGGCGCTTGCGGCCCAATTGCCGCCGTATGCGGAGTTGCATTGCCTGACTAATTTCTCGTTTCTGCGCGGCGCTTCGCATCCGCATGAACTGGTCGAGCAGGCGATGTCGTGCGGCTATAGCGCGCTCGCGATCACCGATGAATGCTCACTGGCGGGCGTCGTACGCGCACACACTGCGGTGAGAGAAATCAGGCAGGAGCGGGACCGCCAGCAGAAGGAGCGCGAAGACAAAGCGAAAGCCGCGCAGGCAGGAACGTCATTAGAAGAAGTAGCAGAGCCGGCGGCTACAACGCCAGCGGATTCAAAACAGGAAGCCTCAAAACAGGAAGCCTCAAAACAAGAAACCCTTGACCACGAGGTACTAAAACCAATCCCTCACCTCATCATCGGCAGTGAACTCAATCTGACCGACGATGCAGGCGAACCGTTCTGCACATTGGTTGCGCTCGCAACCAACCGCAATGGCTACGGCAATCTTTCCGAACTGATCACGCTGGCCCGTTCGCGTGCGGACAAAGGCAGCTATCGCCTCGGTCCATCCGATTTCACCGACTCGCTACCGCATCTAGAGCATCTCAAAGCCTTGCCCGATTGCGTCCTGATCCTAGTGCCGCAGCGCACGGCGACGCTCTCGCACACATTGCGTTGTGCGCACTGGCTGGCATCGTTCGCGCCGCAACGCTCATGGATCGCACTCGAACTCTGGCAAACCGGCAGCGACGATCTTCAGATCGACGCATTGCGAATGATTTCAAAAACGAGTGGTTTGCCTTTGGTGGCAGCAGGGGGCGTCCTGATGCATGTGCGATCGCGCAAGCCGTTACAGGACACCTTGACCGCGATCGGCCTCGTCACACCGCTATCGGCGTGTGGTCACGCGCTCGAGGCCAATGCCGAACGGCATATGCGCACTCGCGTGCGGCTCGGCAAACTGTATCCACGCGACACGCTCGAAGAAACGCTGCGTATCGCCGCCCTATGTCGCTTCTCGCTCGACGAACTCAAGTATGAGTATCCGGAAGAACTGGTGCCCGCCGGTGAATCGCCATCAAGCTATCTGCGCAAACTGGTCATGGCCGGCGCGATGGAGCGCTGGCCGAAAGGAATGGATCTCAAACGAATCGATCAGATCGAAAAAGAGCTGCAACTGATCGCCGACCTGAAATACGAAAAGTACTTCCTGACGGTACAGGATATCGTGAGCTTCGCGCGCTCCAGAAACATACTGTGCCAAGGCCGTGGTTCGGCAGCCAACTCGATCGTATGTTACTGCCTGCACGTGACGGAAATCGATCCGGTGCGCATGAACATGCTGATCGAACGGTTCATCTCGCGCGCGCGTAACGAACCGCCTGATATTGACATCGATTTCGAGCATCAGCGTCGGGAAGAGGTGATTCAATATATCTATGGGAAGTACGGTCGCCATCGCGCTGCGCTCACTGCAACGCTGATCACCTATCATGCGCGCAGTGCGCTGAAGGACGTCGGCAAGGCGTTGGGACTCGAAGCGTCATTGATTGAGCGGATCAGCAAATCGCAGCAATGGTGGGACGGCACGGATGCGGTCGCCAAATATCTGGCCGAAGCGGGCTTCGCTGCCAACTCGCACATCACGCAGAATCTGATTCGCCTTACCAAAGAGTTGCGCAACTTTCCGCGTCATCTGTCGCAACACGTCGGCGGCTTTGTGATTGCGAAAGATAAGCTGTCGCGACTCGTGCCGATTGAGAACGCGACGATGAAAGACCGCAGCGTGATCGAGTGGGACAAGGACGATATCGATGCGCTCGGACTATTGAAAGTCGACGTACTGGCGCTCGGCATGTTGTCGGCGATCCGGCGCGCGCTGGAATTCGTCGCCTTGCGGCGCGGCTTGCCGAAATTCAGGATGCAGGATATTCCGCGCGAGGATCGCGCCGTCTACGAGATGTGCGGTCATGCCGATACGATCGGCGTATTCCAGATCGAATCGCGTGCGCAGCAAAGCATGCTGCCGCGGTTGAAACCGAACAAGTACTACGATCTTGTGATCGAAGTCGCGATCGTGCGGCCCGGGCCGATCCAGGGCGGCATGGTGCATCCGTATCTGCGCCGCAAGCAGGGTCTGGAGGCGGTGGACTACGCTAAGGAGGAGTTACGCCCCGTGCTCGAGCGCACCCTCGGCGTACCGATTTTTCAGGAGCAGGTGATGCACCTCGCGATGGTTGCCGCGCTCTACACTGGTGAGCAGGCCGATCAATTGCGGCGCGCGATGGCCGCATGGCGGCGCAGCGGCAATCTGGCGAAGTATCAGCAGGATCTGACTGACCGCATGTCGGCGCGCGGTTACGAAAAGAGTTCATCGAGCGCATCTGCAAACAGATCGAAGGCTTCGGCGAATATGGCTTTCCTGAAAGCCACGCGGCAAGCTTTGCCTTGCTCGTCTATCTCAGCGCGTGGTTGAAACGTTATGAGCCGGCCGCTTTTCTTGCAGGATTGCTGAACAGTCAGCCGTTGGGGTTTTATTCACCGTCGCAACTCGTGCAGGATGCCAGGCGTCACGGTGTCCAGGTATTACCGCCTGACGTGACCTTGAGCGATTGGGAGTCGACCTTCGAACAACGTGGTCGCGAAGGGCAGCGGATTTCATCGAGCGAGGCCTGTTTGCGTCGTCAGCAGGGCGCATTGTCCGCACAGCAATTCCGTGACTTGTCGTTGCGGCGCTTCACATTAGCCCGGACGATCAGGCGTGCGGCAAAACAGCTGACCGCACGCGTATTTCAATCTTCGAAAACCTATGGTGCACGCGGTCCGGCAGTACGCATCGGCATGCATCTGATCAAAGGTCTTTCACAGGTAGCGGCCGAACGCATCATGGCGGCTCGTAGCGACGCACAGTTTGCTGACGTCGACGATCTGGCGCGTCGCGCGGCATTGACGCGGCGCGATCTCGAAGCGCTGGCCGCGGCGAACGCGCTGGTCAGCATTGCGGGCCATCGGCGCGAAGCGTGGTGGCAGGTGACCGCGCAGCACACGGTACCCAAGCTGCTGCGCGATGCGCCGATCGCGGAAGCGCCGCTGGCATTGCCGCAGGCAGCCGAAAGTCGCGAGATCGTCGACGACTACGCGAGCATCGGCCTCACGCTCAATCGTCATCCGCTCGCGCTATTGCGCGAGCGTCTTGCCAGACAGCGTTTTCGCACGGCGGCAGAACTTGCCGCGTGCGGACACGGCACGCTGGCGCGCGCCTGCGGTATCGTCACTGTGCGGCAGCGGCCGGGCACGGCAAACGGCACCGTGTTCGTTTCCATCGAAGACGAAACCGGTTCGATCAACGTGATCGTCTGGCCGGCGCTGGTGGAAAAGCAACGCAAGGTGCTGCTGGGTTCGTCATTGCTGGCGGTGTATGGCGTCTTGCAGCGTGACGATGGCGTTTCTACCGGCGGTGACAGCGCCGGCAATGTGATGAACGCAAATAAAGCGGGCAACGCGAAACGGAAACAGAAGGGCGAGGTGATCCATCTCGTCGCGCATCGACTTGAAGATCACAGCGACTGGCTCGGCGAACTGGCTACGGCGAGCCGCGATTTTCATTGATGCGGACCAACTGTGGTTAAGCTTGCGGACCCGACGGCAGGTTGGCGTGTCGCCGGGCCGTAGAAACGCGAGCAGTACCTGCCGTCGTTATCAAGCTCGTTGCCGGGCAGCTACGCCGCCGTCTCGCCCCGCCACGGAAATGCGGCCAGCACTTGCCGGATCGCAACGTCGAACGGCGTGCGGCGGCCAATGCCGAGCGCCTCGAGCCGGTCCGACGCCAGGTGGCAGTTATGCGGGCGCGGCGTCGCGTCGGTGGGCGTATGTTTTGGCGTCAGTTGCGCATCGAGTTGCAGCGCTTCGGCCAGCCGCACGGCGATTTCATACTTGTTCATCGGCTCATCCCCCGACCATTGCACGATGCCGCAGATCGCATCGCCACGCGCATGCCGTTCGAGCATCTGCCGGATCACGAACGCGACGTCCGGTGTAAAGGTCGGGAAGCGAATCGCCCATGCATCCATGACGGCGGCCTTGCCCTCGCGTGAAGCCGACGCGGCAATCGCCGGCACGAGACTCGTCACCGCCGATTCTGCCCAATCGACGATCGGCCCATAGAGCAGCGGCAAACGCAGTATGCAGCCGAGATCGGTGGATTCCGTCAGCGCTCGCTCGCCTTCGAGTTTGCTGCGCCCATAGGCATTGAGCGGCGCGGGCGCGGAATCGTACTGATAGGGCGGGTGCGTGCCGTCGAACACGTAATCGGTTGAGATCGAGAGCGCCCAAGCGCCGCGCCGCTTTGCCGCCGCGGCCAGGGTGCGCACCGCATCGACGTTCAACGCCCGGGCGAGCGCCGGATCGTGCTCGCATACATCAGGCCGACGCTCCGCCGCGGCAATCACGAGCGCGTCCGGTGCTTCGCGCTCGACAAATTGCTCGACCGCCCGCGCATCGCGAATATCCAGCGCGACCGTGTTCGGCCCCGGCCGGCTGAACGCCGTGGCGACAACTTGCCAATCTGCCTGCTGTTGTTAGCGGCGGTGTAAAAGCGTCATTAGATGGCGGCGCAAAGTTGAGTAGAAGC